>DASVZI010000037.1:0-29465 GCA_036391735.1 Rhodocyclaceae bacterium | reverse complement strand
ATGTTGAAGGCGTCGCAGAAGCGCACGAAGCGGCCGGCCTTGATCGAGGACTTGATGTCGAGGCAGCCGGCCATGACCATCGGCTGGTTGGCGACGATGCCGACCGTCTGGCCTTCCATGCGGGCGAAGCCGATGATGATGTTCTTGGCGTGGTCGGGCTGCAGCTCGAAGAAGTCGCAGTCGTCGACCACCTTGATGATGAGTTCCTTGATGTCGTACGGCTTGTTGGCGTTGTCCGGCACCAGGGTATCGAGGCTCATGTCGATGCGGTCGGCCGGATCGGGCGTCGGGCGGGCCGGCGGCTTCTCCTTGTTGTTGAGCGGCAGGTAGTTGATGAAGCGGCGCAGCATCAGCAGCGCCTCGACGTCGTTCTCGAAGGCGAGGTCGGCGACGCCGGACTTGCTGGTGTGCGTGACCGCGCCGCCGAGTTCCTCGGCCGTCACTTCCTCGTGCGTCACGGTCTTCACCACTTCCGGGCCGGTGACGAACATGTAGGAGGTGTCCTTCACCATGAAGATGAAGTCGGTCATCGCCGGACTGTACACGGCGCCGCCGGCGCAGGGACCCATGATGAGCGAGATCTGCGGAATCACGCCCGAGGCCATCACGTTGCGCTGGAACACGTCGGCGTAGCCGCCGAGCGCCGCCACGCCTTCCTGGATGCGCGCGCCGCCCGAGTCGTTGAGGCCGATCACCGGGGCGCCGACCTGCATCGCCTTGTCCATGATCTTGCAGATCTTCTCGGCGTGCGCTTCCGACAGCGCGCCGCCGAACACCGTGAAGTCCTGCGAGAAGATGAACACCATGCGGCCGTTGACCGTGCCGTAGCCGGTGACCACGCCGTCGGACGGGATCTTGGTTTCCGCCATGCCGAAATCGTTGCAGCGGTGCTCCTTGAACATGTCCCACTCTTCGAAGGTGCCGGGATCCAGCAGCAGCTCGATGCGCTCGCGCGCGGTCAGCTTGCCCTTCTTGTGCTGGGCGTCGATGCGCCGCTGGCCGCCGCCGAGGCGGGCCTGCTCGCGCTTGGCCTCCAGCTGTTCGATGATTTCGTGCATGCGATTCTCCTGCTTGGTGAAGCGGCTAGAAAAAGCGATTGAGTAGGTTGAGCAGCCGATGCGCGGCCGCAGTCGGCGTCGTCTCGCCGTCCTCGACGGCCCGGGTCAGCGAGGGCAGCGCGGCCTGGACGCCCGGGTGGTCGCGGAAGCGATGGCGCAGGCCGGCATCGATCAATTGCCACATCCAGTCCTTGGCCTGATGGCGGCGGCGCTGGGCGAACTCGCCCGTGCCCGTCATGGTGCTGCGGTAGTTCTCGATGGTTTGCCAGAACTCGGCGATGCCCTCGTGCTTCGCCGCGCTCATCTTGAGCACCGGCGGCTGCCAATGCGCCGACGCCGGATGCAGCATGGACAAGGCCGAGCGCATCTGCGCTGCGGCGAGTTCGGCGGCACGGGCGTCGATGTCGGCCTTGTTGAAGACGACCACGTCGGCGAGCTCGACGATGCCTTTCTTGATCGCCTGGAGATCGTCGCCGGCGTTGGGCAGTTGCAGCAGCACGAACACGTCGGTCATGCCCGCCACGGCCGTTTCGCTTTGGCCGACGCCGACGGTTTCGACGATGATGACGTCGTAGCCGGCCGCCTCGCAGATCAGCATGGCCTCGCGCGTGCGCTCGGCCACGCCGCCCAGCGAGCCCGACGAAGGCGACGGCCGAATGAAGGCCTCCTCGCGCTGCGACAGGTGCTCCATGCGCGTCTTGTCGCCGAGGATCGAGCCGCCGGTGACCGAGGACGACGGATCGACCGCCAGCACCGCGACGCGGTGGCCCTTGCCGATCAGGTGGAGACCGAGCGCCTCGATGAAGGTCGACTTGCCCACGCCCGGCACGCCGGTGATGCCGACGCGAATCGACTTGCCCGAGTGCGGCAACAGCGCATCGAGCACGGCATGGCCGCGCGCGCGATGATCCGGATGCCGCGACTCGATCAGCGTGATCGCCTTGGCGAGCGCACGGCGGTGGCCGGCGCGCACGCCCTCGACGAGCGCTACGTCATCGGCGGCGAGTTCGTGGGTCATGCGGCCCTGGCCTCAGGCCGACGGCGGCAGGTGGGCTGCACGGATGGCGCGCAACACCTCGTGCGCGCACTGCGGGATGGGCGTGCCCGGGCCGAATATCCCGGCCGCGCCGGCCTGGCGCAGGAAGTCGTAGTCCTGCGCCGGCACCACGCCGCCGACGAACACCACGATGTCGTCGGCCCCCTGGTCGCGCAGCGCCTTGATGAGTTGCGGCACCAGCGTCTTGTGGCCGGCGGCGAGCGTCGAGACTCCGATGGCGTGCACGTCGTTCTCGATCGCCTGGCGTGCGGCTTCCTCGGGCGTCTGGAAAAGCGGCCCGACGTCGACGTCGAAACCGAGGTCGGCGAAGGCGGTGGCGACGACCTTCGCGCCGCGGTCGTGGCCATCCTGGCCGAGCTTTGCCACCATGATGCGCGGGCGGCGCCCTTCGGCGGCGGCGAACTCTTCAATCAGCGTCTTGATTTCGGTCATCGTCGAGTCCTCGCCGAAGGCGGCGCCATAGACGCCGGATACGGTTTGATTGGTCGCGCGATGGCGGCCATAGATCTTTTCCAGCGCGTCGGAGATTTCGCCGACGGTGGCTCTCAGCCTGGTCGCCTTGATGGCGAGGTCGAGCAGGTTGCCGCTGCCGTCCTTCGCCGCCAGGGTCAGCGCGTCGAGGGCGGCCTGCACGGCGGCACTGTCGCGCTCGGCGCGGATCTTGTTCAGCCGCGCGATCTGCGCCTCGCGCACGGCGTGGTTGTCGACGTCGAGGATCTCGATGGCGTCCTGCTTCGCCAGCTTGTACTTGTTCACGCCGACGATGGTGTCCTTGCCCGAGTCGATGCGCGCCTGCTTCTCGGCCGCGCACTTCTCGATCTGCAGCTTGGCCCATCCCGACTCGACGGCGTGCGTCATGCCGCCCATGGCCTCGACTTCCTCGATGATCTTCCAGGCGGCGTCCGCCATGTCCTGCGTCAGCTTCTCCATCATGTAGGAGCCGGCCCAGGGGTCGACGACGTTGCAGATATGCGTTTCTTCCTGAATCAGGATCTGGGTGTTGCGGGCGATACGCGCGGAGAACTCGGTCGGCAGCGCGATCGCTTCGTCGAGCGCATTGGTGTGCAGCGACTGGGTGCCGCCGAACACCGCCGCCATGGCTTCGATGGCAGTGCGCACCACGTTGTTGTACGGGTCCTGCTCGGTGAGCGACCAGCCCGAGGTCTGGCAATGCGTGCGCAGCATCATCGACTTCGGGCTCTTGGCGCCGAACTCCTTCATGATGCGCCACCACAAGAGGCGCGCGGCGCGCAGCTTGGCGACCTCGAGGTAGAAGTTCATGCCGATGGCGAAGAAGAACGACAGCCGCGGCGCGAAGGCGTCGATGTCGAGACCCTTGTTCATCGCGGTGCGCACGTACTCCATGCCGTCGGCGAGCGTGAAGGCCAATTCGAGCGTCTGCGTCGCCCCGGCTTCCTGTATGTGGTAGCCGGAGATCGAGATCGAATTGAACTTCGGCATGTTCGACGCCGTGTAGCCGATGATGTCGGCGATGATGCGCATCGACGGCTCGGGCGGGAAGATGTAGGTGTTGCGGACCATGAACTCCTTGAGGATGTCGTTCTGGATGGTCCCGGCCAGCTGTTCCTGCTTGACGCCCTGCTCCTCGGCGGCCACCACGTAGCCGGCCAGCACCGGCAGCACGGCGCCGTTCATGGTCATGGAGACGGACACCTTGTCGAGAGGGATGCCGTCGAACAGGATCTTCATGTCTTCGACCGAATCGACCGCCACGCCGGCCTTGCCGACGTCGCCGACGACGCGCGGATGGTCGGAGTCGTAGCCGCGGTGGGTAGCTAGGTCGAAGGCCACCGAGACGCCCTGCGCGCCGGCAGCGAGCGCCTTGCGGTAGAAGGCGTTGGATTCCTCGGCGGTCGAGAAGCCGGCGTACTGGCGGATGGTCCACGGTCGCACCGCGTACATGGTGGCCTGCGGCCCGCGCACGAAGGGCTCGAAGCCTGGCAGCGTGTCGGCGAAGGGAAGACCCGCGGTATCCGCCTTGGTGTACAGCGGCTTGACGACCAGCCCTTCGGGCGTGTTCCAGTCGAGCTTGGCGACATCGCCTTCCGGCGCCGCCTTGGCGGCTGCCCGAGCCCAGGCCTCGAGGGACGGTACGGACACATCAGGAAACTTGCTCATAACCACTCCATCTCCCACCCGACTCAGCCCGTCGGGTTTGCGTAGTTGAGGGGCGCGCCCATCCCGATCCGCAAGCCATGCTAGCCCACCCGCGTCCCCTCGAACGGAGCAAACGCGACGGAGAAATGCAAAACCGGTATTGACGACGACCGAGCTTTTATAATAACTTATACATAATTATGAATGCAAGAGAAGCCACAAGACCGTTGAGCCGCACTGCTCTCTACGAGGAAGTCGCGGAACTGCTGCGCCAGCAGATTTACGCCCACGAGCTTCAGCCAGGGTCGTGGATCGACGAGCAGGCGCTCGCCGCCAACTTCGGCATTTCCCGCACGCCGATGCGGGAGGCGCTCAAGGTGCTCGCCGCGGAGGGCTTGGTGCGCCTGGAACCCCGCCGCGGCTGCTACGTCGCCGAGCTCTCCGAAGAGGATCTCGACGAAATCTTCCCGGTCATGGCGCTGCTCGAGGGCCGCGTCGCCTTCGAAGCGGCGACCAAGGCAAGCCCGTCCGACCTCGAATACCTATCGGCGATCCACGAGCAGCTCGAGCGCCACGCGGCGGCGAACGACCCCGATCGCTTCTTCGAGGCCAACCAGACCTTCCACAACGCCCTGCAGAAGATCGCCGGCAACCGCTGGCTCAAGCAGATGATCGACGACATGCGCAAGGTCATCAAGCTGACCCGCCGCGACTCGCTGCGGCTGGAAGGCCGACTGCGCCAATCGCTGACGGAACACCGGGCCATCCTCAAGGCCCTGCTCGACCGGGATGCCGAGACCGCGGGGCGCGCCATGCACGACCATCTTCTGTCCGGACGGGCCGCCGTCGCCAAGCTGCAATCCTCGCGCTGACGGCTTCCTTACAAACAAAAGGGTATTTATCCCGCCATCAAGAAGCTGCAACCACGATTGCAGCCGCCGCTGACAGAATCGACGCTACCAACCCAATAACGAGGAGAATTGCCATGGCAGAAAAGAGCAGTTGGCAGTTGCAGCCCGGGGTCAAAATGACACCTGAAACTGCGGAAGATGTCGCGAAAATTGCCTGCGCCCTGAAGTCCCTCTCTGTTTTTGCGGGTCTCGTCATAGAACGCGAGGATTGTCCGGCCGATCTGCAGCAAATTGTTGATGACGGCGTCAAAGCAATGGGTAAAATCTTCGTTTGGTAGTTCAGCAATCGAGCAGGTAAAAAGGAGGAGACAAAATGGCCCACGTCGTCGTACTCGGTGCCGGTATCGGCGGTCTCACCGCCGCCTATGACATGAAAGAGCAACTGCGGTCCGGCGACAAGCTGACCGTCATTGCCGAAAACCCCTATTTCCAATTCACGCCCTCGAACCCGTGGGTCGCCGTCAACTGGCGCACGCGCCAGGACATCACCATGGACCTGCGCGGCCCGCTGGAGAAGAAGGGCATCGAGTTGATGTCCACGCCGGCCAAGCGCGTGCATCCCGACAAGAACCAGATCGAGTTGCTGAACGGCACGGTCGTCGACTACGACTACCTGATCATCGCCACCGGTCCCAAGCTGGCGTTCGAGGAAGTCCCCGGCGCCGGCCCCAACGGCGGCCACACGCACTCGATCTGCACGGTCAACCACGCCGAGGAATCGGCCCAATCCTGGGACAAGTTCGTCGCCGATCCAGGCCACATCGTGGTCGGCGCCATGCAGGGCGCTTCCTGCTACGGCCCCGCCTACGAGTTCGCGCTCATCATGGACGCGGACCTGCGCAAGCGCCGCATCCGCAGCAAAGTCCCGATGACCTTCGTCACCGCCGAACCCTACATCGGCCACCTCGGCCTGGGCGGCGTCGGCGACTCCAAGGGCATGCTGGAGTCGGTGCTGCGCGAGAAGCACATCAAGTGGATTTGCAACGCCAAGGTCACCAAGGTCGAAGCGGGCAAGATGACCGTCGCCGAGCACAATGACGACGGCTCGGTGAAGAAGGAGCATGAACTCCCGTTCAAGTTCTCCATGATGCTGCCGGCCTTCAAGGGCGTCGACGCCGTCTTCGGCATCGAGGGCCTGACCAACCCGCGCGGCTTCATCGTCATCGACGAATTCCAGCGCAACCCGAAGTTCAAGAACATCTACTCGGTAGGCGTCTGCGTCGCGATTCCGCCGGTCGAGGCGACCCCGGTTCCCGTCGGTGCGCCGAAGACCGGCTACATGATCGAGACCATGGTCACGGCCACGGTGCACAACATCCGCAATGCCATCGACGGCAAGGAGCCGGACCAGAAGGCGACGTGGAATGCGGTCTGCCTCGCCGACTTCGGCGACACCGGCGCCGCCTTCGTCGCGCTGCCGCAGATCCCGCCGCGCAACGTCAACTGGTTCAAGAAGGGCAAGTGGGTGCACCTCGCCAAGGTAGGCTTCGAGAAGTACTTCATGCGCAAGATGAAGAAGGGCGACACCGAGCCCGTCTTCGAGAAGTACATCCTCAAGATGCTGGGCATCGAGCGCCTGAAGTAAGCCCGGTATCAAGCCAACGGGGGCGCAGGGTCGGACGGTAGTCCGGCGCTGCGCCCCCGTCGCATTGCGGGACGGTGATCCCGCGATGCGTCGCTTCCGTCAGACGGGTTGCGGGATGCGGAAGCGCAGTTCGTAGGCGATGCGGGCGGCGAATTGGCTCAGCAGCGGTTCGGTGGCGGCGGGGGCGGTGCGCGCCATCAGGGTCTTGACGTGCTCGCGTTCAGCCAGCAGCTGGTCGGCATTGGCATCGCGCAGGAAGCGTTCGACCTCGGTGCGGTTGTTGATATTGCACATGACCGGCCTCCTTCTGCTTCCTTTCATTCGTTGACTTGATTAACGGCCTGGGCGCACACGAGCTTGAGCAGGCGCCGGCACTCTTCAACGTGCATCATCCGTGCCCGCCGGAGGCGCAGCAGAAACGGCGGCCCGCCGCCCCTTCGCGTCACGGACCGGCAATTGCTGCCGATCAACGAGGCTCAGCGCATCTTCTTATGCGGCGGTCCTTGCCACAGGCCGTGCCGCCGATGCCACTCCTCGAGCGATTCGTCGGGCCACAGGCCGCAATGCACATGTCCCTTGCCCTTCGGCACCTCGACCCAGGCAGGCGCATAGTCGAGCGCCGCCTCGATCACTTCCGGGGGCCGCGGCAACGGCGTGTCGATCGCCGAGGCATGCGGATGGACGAGTTCCGGCCAGCGCGGGTCCCACAGCCACAGCGGACTGCCGCACTTGAGGCAAAAGCGACGCTCCGCGGGCGAACGCCTCGATCGCCGACCGGGTTCGCGGAGGACCGCGTGATAGGTGCCGAGGTTCTTTTCTCCGCGGACGCGCAGCGTGGTGTAGTCGCCCCCCAGGTTGATGCCATAGCCGCCGCTGCCGGCCGTCTTGCGGCAGATCGAGCAATGGCAGTGCATGAAGGGATAGGGAGAGGGGGCTTCGAGGCTGAACTTCACGGCGCCGCAGTGGCAGGAGCCTTGCAGGTGCATTTGATCGTCTCCTTTCTTCGCTGTCGCTGTCGCGGGCCGACGGGGTGCCCTGCTGCGCTCCGTGTCCCCCGTCGGACAAGAACGATACGGCGTCCGCCTCCTCCTTTACCTGCGCGCAGCAGGGCACCCCATCGCCCGGTTGCAATTCATCGTCGCCCGGATGCAACCCCGCACAAGCCGAGGGTGGCGGGGGATTGCCGCCGCGAAGGTAAAGGAGGAGGAGCCGGCCCCCGGCCGGCGACGGGGGACACGCAGCGGCGGCAATCCCCCGTCGCCCTTGGCGGTCGATGCAGTGCGGCGTTACCCACCCGACAGCGCCCCCACGATCAGCAACTCATCGTCGGATCCGACGGCCTGCACCAGCGTGGTGGCCGGCGCGCGGTTCAGATAGAAGCGGATGTGCTGGCGTATGCGGCCCTGCTCATCGACGACCCGGAACCGCAACCCCGGATAGCGGCGATCGAGATCGTCGAGCACCGCGCCCACCGTCGCACCGTCGGCAGTGAGCCGCGAGACGCCGCCCGTGTAGTCGTGAAGCTGCCCCGGCACGATCACCCGCATGCGCCGCTCACGCCGATTCGAGCGCGTAGATTTCCGGCAGGTGCTGCCACACCGGACGCCACGACTCGCCGGCGTCCTCGCTGCCCCAGATCTCTCCGCCCGTCGTGCCGAACCACAGGCCCGGCGGCTCGCCGGCATCGGCGCAGAACGCCTGCCGCTTGATGGTCCACCAGGCGTTGCGGCGCGGCATTCCCCTGTCCTGCCGCTCCCAGCTGGTACCGCCGTCGCGGCTGCGATAGACGGCGGGCCGGCCGCCGGGCGGCGTGCGCGGCCAATTGCGCGAACCGTCCATGGGGAAGATCCAAAGCGTGTCGGGATCGCGCGGATGGAGCACCAGCGGGAAGCCGATGTCGCCCACATCCGGCGGCAGGCCGGCGCCGATGCGCCGCCAGGTGTCGCCGGGCCGGTCGAGCCGATAGACGCCGCAATGGTTCTGCTGGTAGAGCCGGTCGGGTGCGCGCGGGTGCAGCGCAAGGCGATGCGGATCCTGGCCCACCTCGGCTTCGGGGTCGGGCAGGAAGTCGGATACCACGCCGCGATTGAGCGGGCGCCAACTCGCGCCGCCGTCGGCCGATTCGAATACCCCGCCTGACGACATGCCGAAGTAGAGATGGCGCGCGTCGCGCGGATCGACGCAGATCGAATGCAGCACCGCGCCGTCGGGAATGTCGAAGATGTGCGGGCGCAGGCCGGGCAGCGCTCCCTGGTTGAAGCCCTCGACTTCCTGCCAGCTGTCGCCGCCATCCTCGGAGCGGAACAGCCCCGGCGGCGAGGTCCCCGCATACCAGACGCCGGGTTCGGCGGCGAGTCCCGGCGACAGCCAGAAGACATGGTCGACGGCATTGCCTTGGTCCGGCGATTCGGTCTTGGCGAACGCGGGCGGCCGGGAAGCTTCCTGCCAGTGCTCCCCGAGATCGGTCGAACGGAAAACCGTCGGGCCGAGATGGCCGGGCTTGGCGGCCGCCAGCAAGGTGCGGCCGTCGCGCGCGTCGAGCACCATGTGATGGACGGCAGAGCCCAGGAAGAACGGGGGCGACAGCCGTCCGCGCCGGCGTCCGCTGCCGGCCTCCAACACGAAGCCGCCCTTGCGCGTCCCCACGAGCAGCATGGCCATGGTCGCATCCTCCTCGAATCCTCAGCCTAGGCCGGCGATGCCGGGAAACAAGGCGGCTCCCCCGGATGGACGAACGGTAGAATCGCTGCCATGACTCCCGACATCCTGCTCGAGCGCAGCGGCGAAGACCGGCGCATCGCCATCGTCACGCTGTTCAATCCCGACAAGCTCAACGCCATCAACGCGGCGATGTGGTTGCGCCTTGCCGAGGTGTTCGCGCAGGTCGCGGGGGACGAGCACTTGCGCTGCGTCGTGGTGCGCGGCGAGGGGCGGGCGTTCGGCGCCGGCGGCGACCTCGAGGAGTTCCGTACGGCGCGCGACACCGTCGAGCGCGCGCTGGCCTACCACGAGGCCGTCGGCGCAGCGCTGGCGGCCGTAGAGCGATGCCCGGTACCCACCGTCGCCCAGATCCAGGGCCCCTGCGTCGGCGGCGGCTTGGAGATCGCGGCCGCCTGCGACCTTCGCATCGCCGGGACCTCGGCCCGCTTCGGCGCACCGATCGCCAAGCTCGGCTTCTCCATGTATCCGGGCGAAATGGCGGGGCTGCTGCGCCTGGTCGGCGCCGCCGTGGTCAAGGAAATCCTCCTGGAGGGACGGCTGCTCGACGCCGCCGAAGCCTACGCCAAGGGCCTGGTGACGAGGGTGGCGGAGGACGCCGGCCTCGAGGAGGAAGCTCGCGCGACGGCGGCGCGCATCGCGGCAGGCGCCCCGCTGGTGGCGCGCTGGCACAAGCAGTGGATCGCCCGCCTGCTCGAGGATCGTCCGCTCAGCGACGAGGAGAAGCGAGCGTCCTTCGCCTTCCTCGACAGTGCCGATTACAAGGAGGGCCTCGAAGCCTTCCTGGAAAAACGAGCCCCGCGGTTCGAGGGGCGCTAAGAAGCATCCAACCCCAAAGGAGACTGCCATGAAGACACCGCTGCGCCTGCTCGCCTTCCTTGCCGCCACGACCGCCTCGTACGTGCCCGCCGCTCACGCCGAAGATGCCGCCGCGACGAAGAGCCGCGTCGTCATCCAGGTCAGCGACAACGACGCCGGAAAATGGAACCTCGCGCTGAGCAACGCCCACAACGTCCAGACCGACCTCGGCAAGCAGAATGTGGAAATCGAGATCGTCGCCTACGGACCCGGCATCGGCATGCTGAAGGAGGACACGCCGGTGGCGAACCGCGTGCTCGACGAGATGGCCGACGGCGTCCATTTCGTCGCCTGCGGCAATACCATGGCGGCCCAGAAGCTGACCCACGACGACATGGTGAAGGGCATCGACTATGCCAAGGCCGGCGTCGTCCGCCTCATGCAGCGGCAGCAGCAAGGCTGGGCGTACCTGAGACCATGATCGACTGGAACGACATCGACACCGTCCTGCTGGACATGGACGGCACCCTGCTGGACCTCAACTTCGACAACCATTTCTGGCAGGTGCATGTGCCGCTGCGTTACGCCGAGATCCGCGGCGTAACGCGCGAGGCGGCGCGCGATGAGTTGATGGCGCGCTACCACGCGCGCGCCGGCACGCTCGAATGGTATTCGGTCGACTTCTGGGAGACCGAACTCGAGCTCGACATCATGAAGCTCAAGGAGGAAGTCGCGCACCTGATCGCCGTGCATCCCCATGTGACGGACTTCCTCGCCGCGGCGCGCGGCGCCGGCAAGCGGGTCGCGCTGGTCACCAACGCACACCACAAGAGCCTGACGCTCAAGATGGCGCGCACCGGACTTTCCCCGCACTTCGACTTCCTCGTCACCTCCCACGAGCTGGGCATCGAGAAGGAAAAGCCGGAGTTCTGGACCCGCCTGCAGGCCGTCTTCCCCTTCGACCCGCAACGCAGCGTGCTGGTCGACGACAGCCTGCCGGTGCTCGACTCGGGTCGCGCCTATGGCATCCGCCACCTGGTCTCGATCCTCAGGCCCGACACGCAGAAGCCCGCGAAGGACTGCGGGGACTACGCGGCCATCGGCAGTTTCGCGGAACTGATGCCGTGAGTTCGGAGGAGGCCGTCGCCATCGTCCCGCTGCAGCAGCCGCTGCTGCGCGGCGAACGACGGCCGCGCGTGGCGCTGGTTGGTCGCCGCGGCATCGGCAAGAGCACCATCTTCCAGGCGGCGTCGAGCACCGCGGTGGCGCACGAGCACCTCGCCGGCGTCGGGCCGGCCTACGAGGAGTGCATGGTGGAAGTCGGCCTCGACCAGATCTCGCTGGTCGACCTGCCGTCGATCGAGTCCTTCCACCACCTGCAGGAGCCGGATCGCGTCGTCCTCAAGTACCTGCTGTGGGGCGACCGCTGGCCCGCGATCGCGCGCCACGAATCGCAGCAGCCCGACGTCGCCTTCCGCGCGCCCGAGGTGCTGATCCAGGTGGTCGACGCCACGGCGCTCGAGCGCGACCTCGAGCTGTCGTCCGAGCTGGCGCTGCTCGGGCGGCCGCTGGTGATCGCGCTCAACCGCATGGACGAGGCGCGCGAGAAGGGGCTCTACGTCAGCGCGCGCGAACTCTCGGAGCAGCTCGGCACGCCGGTGGTGCCGACCGTCGCGCACATGGGCGTGGGCCTGAGCGAACTTTTCGCCGCCGCCGTCGCCGCCGCCCGCGCCAAGACCTGCCCGCTGCCGCAGCCGCCCAGCCCGCACATCGTGAAGAGCCTGGAGGCGCTCAACGCGCTGCTGGCGCGTCCCGAGATCGAGGACGCCTTCCGCATGCCGCGTCCGCTGCTGCTGCTGCAGCTCGCCGAGAACGACGATTACTTCTTCGAGCAGTACGGCGAGCACTTCCCCCAGCTGCTGCCGCAACTGAAGGCGGCGCGTGCCGCCGCCGACGGCCTGCTGCCGCGCCCGCTGCCCGAGGAGATCCACGCCGATCGCCATCATCGCGCCGCGGTGCTGCACGAGAGGGTCACGCGGCTGGCGCGCCGCGACGACACCCGGCGCTGGCAGGTCTGGCTCGACGAGTTGTTCCTGCATCCGCGCTGGGGCCTGATCGGCAGCATGGCGGTGTTCGCGCTGGTGCTCTACCTGGTCTTCGAGGTCGCCGCCGGCCTGGATGCCCTGACCTCCGCGCGGCTCGCCGCCTGGGCGCAGGAGTGGCAGCCGGCCAGCACCGCCGGCGTGGTGGGGCGCGCCGTCGTCGACGCGCTGATCGGCCTCGTCGGCATCGTCGTGCCCTACATGATTCCGCTGGTGGTGCTGCTGGTGGCGCTCGAGGAGTCGGGCATCATGCATCGCGTCGCCTTCGTGGTCGACCGCGGCTTCCACCACATCGGCCTGCATGGCGGCGTGGCCGTTCCCTTCCTGATCGGCCTCGGCTGCAACGTGCCGGCGCTTTCCGCGGTGGCGAACACCTCGAGCGGGCGCGACCGCGTGCTCGCCTCGCTGCTCATCACCTTCGTCCCCTGCTCGGCACGCTCCGCCATCATCCTGGCGCTCGGCGGCAAGTATCTCGGCGGCCTGGGCGTGTTCGCCATCTTCATGCTGACGCTGGCGGTCATCGCGGCGATGGGCAACCTGCTGGCGCGCCGGCTGCCCTCGGCGGGACCCGGCCTGATTCCGGAAATCCCGCCCTACGCGCTGCCCCGGCCGGGTGCGGTGCTCGTCGGCACCTGGGAACGCACCAGCGACATCGTCACCATCGTCACGCCGCTGCTGGTCGTCGGCAGCGTGGTGCTCGCGCTGCTGTCGCACATCGGCGCGGACAGCTTCGTCAACCTGGCGCTGACGCCGGTCACGGTCTGGTGGCTGGGGCTGCCGGCGGTGCTCGGCGTGCCGATCCTGTTCGGCGTGCTGCGCAAGGAACTTTCGCTGCTGATGATCTACCAGGCGCTGGGCACGCAGGACATCGTGCCGCTGATGAGCCCGGTGCAGATCGTCACCTTCCTGCTGTTCCTGACGTTCTACGTGCCCTGCCTTTCGACCTTCGCGGTGATGCTGAAGACGCTGGGCCGGCGCCAGGCGCTGTTCTCCGTCGCACTGTCGGTCGCTGCGGCGCTTGCCATCAGCGGCGTCGTGCGGCTGCCGCTGGAATTGATCGCGCGCTGATCGCGATCAGGCGTTCGGGCCGCGATTGACCAGCAGCCAGTAGAAGCCGAGGTCGCCGACCGCGCGGGTGAATTCGTCGAACTCGACGGGCTTGCTGATGTAGCTGTTCACACCGAGCGCGTAGCATTCCTTGAGATCGGAATCCTCCTTCGAGGAGGTGACGACCACCACGGGAATCCGGCGCGCCTTCTCGTCGCTCTTCAGGCGCCGCAGCACCTCGATGCCGCTGACCTTCGGCAGCCGCAGGTCGAGCAGGATCACCTTGGGATGGCTGTCGGCCTTGCGCCGCACGTACTCTCCCTCGGCGAAGATGAAGTCGAGCGCCTGGGCGCCGTCGCTCAGCCAGACGAGCTTGTTGGCCAGCCCGCGCCTGCGCAGCGCGCGTATCGCCAGCTCGGCGTCCGAGTCGGTATCTTCGACCAGCAGGATATCGACGTCGTCGTGGTCCATATCACGTGCCTCCGTTCGGCAAGGTGAAAATCATGGTCGTGCCGGCGCCGGGAACGCTTTCGGCACGTACGCGGCCGCCGTGGCGCTCGACGATGCGCTTGACGATCGCCAGGCCGATGCCCGTTCCCGGAAATTCGTCCGCCGTGTGCAAGCGCTGGAACACCCCGAACAGCTTGTCCGAGTACTGCATGTCGAATCCTACGCCGTTGTCCTTCACACTGTAGACGTTCTCGTCGCCTTCGACCCGGCCGGCGATCTCGATCACGGCCTGCGGCCGCGGCGCGGTGAACTTGACGGCGTTGCCGACGACATTGGCCAGCACCTGCCGGATCATGGCGCGGTCGCCACGCGCCGCCGGCAGTTCGCCGAGGCGCAGCACGATGTCGCGCTCCGGCGCCGCGGCGCGCACCTCCTCGAACACTTCCCTGGCGAGCGATGCCATGTCGACCGGTGCCGGCTCCATCTCGCGGCGCGAGGTGCGCGAGAAGTCGAGCATGTCGTCGATCAATTCGCCCATGCGCCTGGCGTTGCTGCGGATTCTCTCCAGGCAGCGGCGGCCTTCGTCATCGAGGCGGCTCGCGTAATCCTCGCCGAGCAGGTGCGCAAAGCCGTCGATGGCGCGCAGCGGCGCGCGCAGGTCGTGCGAGACGGAATAGGAGAAGCTCTCCAGCTCCCGGTTCGCGGCCTCCAGTTCATGGGTGCGGCTGAGCACCCGCGCCTCCAGTTCGGCGTTCAGTCGCGTCACTTCGGCCTCGGCCTCGCGACGACCCGCGATATCGCGCTCGAGCTGCGCGTTGAGGAAGCGCACCTCGTCGTAGGCCTGCAGCCGCGAGCGCCAGGAGCGCAGCAGGAATCGCCCGCCCAGCACCGTCAGCAGCGCGAAGGCCGCCCCCAGCAACCCGAACTTGAGCGCTTCGCGCCGCCATTCCCCCAGGATGTCCTCGGTCGCCATTCCGACCAGCGCGACCAGCGGATAGCGGCCGACCCGTTCATAGGCGAAGCTGCGATGGATGTTGTCCGCGGCGGCACGCGCCTCGAAGCTGCCGCTCTGCGGATCGGCCATGATCCTTTCTCGGAATATCGGCGAGATCGTTGTCTGGCCGACGAAGCCCGCCTGCGGGAAGCGCGCCAGCAGGTCGAAGTCGCGGCTGGCATCGCCGCGCAGCACCACCGCGCCGGCGGCGCCAACCTCGAGCGAGGCGAACTTGCGGTTGAACCAGTCGATGGCGACCGGCGCGAAGACGGCGCCCTCGAACGCACCGTCGGGTCCGGAAAGGCGGCGGGCGAAGATCAGCAGCCATTTGCCCGAGATGCGGCCTTCCACGGGGCGGGAGATGACCAGGCCGGCGCGCGGATCGTCGCGCAGCCGCGCGAAATACTCGCGGTCGTCGATGCCGATCCCCGGCCGCAGGTTCGTCTCGGTGGCGTACAGCACGCGGCCCCGCGAATCCGCCAGGCGCAGCCCCACGCTCATCGGCAGCCGCTCGAACTGGCGCTTCATCAGGTCGGCCAGCCGGTCCGCATCGACACGGCCGGCCGCGCGCTCGCGGGCGTACTCGTCCTGCACCACGCCGAGTCCCATGTCGATGCGGTCGATCTCGCTGGCGACGCTCTGGGCCACCAGCCGATCGATTTTGCGCGAGGTGACTGCGGCGCGTTCCAGGTAGATCCGGTAACTGGCGTCGAGCGAGACGCCGATCACGGTGAGCACGAACAGGTTGGCCGCGGCGGTGGCCAGCGCGATCGGCCATGCGGGCCAGCTCAGGTGCCGCCACCGCTTGCGCATCACTCGGGCATGCCGGAGGCTGCTATCGGGCAACGCCGCTGCGCCCCCGCGGCCGCTGCAGCAGCGCCAGGGAAGCCGGATGATGGTTCGCCTCGGCCAACTGGGCCGCCGTATCGCCCTGCCGATCACGCACGGACTTGTCGGCACCGGCGGCAAGCAGCAGCTTCACGAGTTCAGGCTGGCCGGTTGCGGCGGCCAGGTGCAGCGGCGTCATCTCGGATGCCGAGCGGGCGTTGACGTCGGCGCCCGCAGCGAGCAGCGCGCTCACCGCGTCCGCGCTGCCGCCGAGCACCGCCGCATGCAGCGGCGTGAAGCCGCCGGCATCGCGCGCCGCCAGGTTGCCGCCCTTCTCCAGCAGCGCCTTGACCGCATCGGCGCGCCCATGGAAGGCCGCTGCGAACAGGGGCGTGCGGCCGAGGTTGTTGACGGCATTGACGTTGGCACCCTGCTCGGCACGCAGCGCCAGGGCGTCCAGCGAACCGGCCGCGGCGGAGCGGAACAGATCGGCATCGACCGGGTTCTGCACGCCGGCCAGATTGATGTCCCTGTCGTCGGTCGCGGCGGCGGGCGAGGCCGGCGGCGTGCGGCCGCAGGCGGCCGCAGCCAGGATGAGCACGGCAGCTGCGCAGCGCAGCAGACTGGCGCCGCGCCCGCCGCGGGTAGGGTGCGGGGGAAACTTCCTCATGGTCTCCGGGATGTTACTCCCAGCGCTACTTCTCGCGATAGCAGGCCGGATCGACGGAGCCATTCAGACAGGCAGGCCGGGCCGAATCCAGGCGATAGCCGCGATCCTCCATGCAGGCGACGATGTCGCGCAGGCGCTCGGCCTGCGCGGCCGCATCCTTGCCCGCATTGCCCTTCTGGACGTCCAACTGGCAACTCCAAAGATCGGCGTCCGGATTCTTCGTGCAAGCCGCCAGCGTCGCCGCCGCCAGCAGGGTCAGCGCAAGGGCGCGTCCGGTCATGAACCCTCCTCCATGCCGCCACTATAGCGTTATCCTTACGCCATCGCAGCGCGGGGGAGTCATGATCCAGGAGGACGAGAAGCGCGACGCGCAATATCGCGTCGACGTGGCCCATGACAAGATGGCCGCGACCCTGACCGTGACCCCGCCGAGCGGCGGCGGTGCCGAAGCCGACGCGGCGGGCATCGACGCCGCGCTGCAGCAGGCCGGCGTGATCTTCGGCATCGATACGGAAGCGCTTGGCCGCGCGCTCGCCAGCCCCGGGATGGCCGTCACCGTGGCGCGCGGCGAAGCGCCGAAACCCCCGGTGCATGCCCGGCTCGAGCCGCTGATCGACGTCACCCATACGCGCGGACCGATGAAGGACGAGCACGGCCGCGCCGATTTCCGCGAACTCGGCATCCTGCGCGCGGTGGAACCGGGCGTGCCGATGATGCGGCGCCATCCGCCACAGGACGGGATTCCGGGGCACACCGTGCTCGGCGCCGAGATCGCCACGCAGCGGCCGAAGGACGCCAAGTTCCCGGTCCGCCTGCAAGGGGTCGCGGTGTCCCCCGACGATGCCAACCTGCTGATCGCGGCGATCGCCGGCCAGCCGGTCGTACACCACGACGGCGTCAGCGTGGACCCGGTCCTGGTGATGCAGGAAGTCAGTCTGTCGACCGGCAACATCGTCTTCCCCGGCACCGTCGAGGTGAAGGGCGACGTGCATGGCGGCATGAAGATCAAGGCGGGCGGCGACGTCGTCATCCACGGCACCGTGGAATCCGCCGAGGTCGAGGCCGGCGGCGAGGTGCAGGTCAAGGGCGGCATCATCGGCCAGCACGGCGTCTCGCAGGGACGCGAAAGCGAGAAGGGCAACAGCGCGCACATCCACGCCCAGGGCAACGTGCGAGCCCACCATGTGGACAACGCCACCATCGTCTCCGGGCAGTCGGTCTTCGTTGACGAATCGATCGTCCAGTCCGACGTAATGGCGATGGACGAGGTGGTGGTCGGCAAGCAGGGGGCGCGCAAGGGCCACGTCATCGGCGGCAGCGTTCGCGCCACGCGGTCCGTGACCGCCTATTGCCTCGGTTCGCCCGGCACCAACAATACGCGGGTCAATGTCGGCATGAACCCGGAACTGGTCGCCGCCCTCGATGCCAAGAAGGCCGCCGTGGGCGCCAAGCTCAAGGAGCACGAGGACCTCGACAAGGTCATCAAGGTGCTGGAGAAGCGACCCGGGCGCGAGGAGATGCTGGCGAAGGCGAAGCTCACCTTCGAGAAGACCGGCGAGGAACTCGGCGTGCTGCTCGCCGAGCAGCAGGCGCTCGAAGACCAGCTCAAGCTTGCCGACAACGCCGAGGTGGTGGTCAAGGCCCAGGTACACCCGGGCACCACGGTCACCATCGGGCGGCGCTACACCGTCGTCTCCGACACCCAGGGCGCCGGCGTCTTCCGCCTCGTCACCCAGGAAGTCGCCGGACGCGAGGAATTGGTGGTTCTCTTCACACGATGAGAGAGGCGACGCGGGCTGGACTCGCCATCGCTGCGACCCTGCTGTACGCGGGGATCGCAGGCGCCGCGCCGCCCCAGCTCGGCGCCGATGGCCGCGGCGATTACGAGCGCTACCTCGCGGGACGCGACCACCGCGCCTTCGCCATCGCGCCGGGCGGCGCCTGGGGCTGGACGGCGGATGCAGCCTCCCGAGGCGACGCGCAGGACGCCGCCCTCTCGGCATGCCAGGACAACACGCCGATGACGTGCGTGCTCTACGCCGTCGACGGCAAGACGGTGTTCGACGCCAAGGCCTGGCCGAGGCTCTGGGGTCCCTACCTCGATGCCGCCGCCGCGCAGCGGGCCCCGGTCGGACGCCGGCCGGGCGAACGCTTTCCCGATCTCGCCTTCACCGCCCCCGACCATGTCCGCAGCTCGATCGCGGCGCTGCGCGGCAGGGTGGTGGTGCTCCATTTCTGGGGTTCCTGGTGCGGCCCCTGCCGCCGCGAGATGCCCGACCTGCAGAAGCTCTACGGGCAGATGAAGGGTCGCGGCGACCTCGCCTTCGTGCTGTTGCAGGTGCGCGAGGGCTTCGACGTGTCGCGCCGCTGGGCCGAGTCCCAAGCCCTGCGCCTGCCTTTCTACGATTCGGGCGCCGCGGCCGGCGATCCCGCCCTGCGCACCGCCGACGGCGCGCGCATCGGCGATCGCGACATCGCCATGAGCTTCCCGACCACCTACGTGCTCGACAAGCGCGGCATCGTCGTCTTCTCGCACGTCGGGCCCGTCCCCGACTGGAGCGAGTACCGCGACTTCCTGCTCGACGTCGCGCAGCGCTCGGGCCGCTGAGCGCCCGAAATGGAACGGGCACGGCTCGCGCCGTGCCCGCCGCACCGACGAGGCGAGGGCGTCTTACCTCGCCGACGCGGATTCGGTCTCGTCGCCCACTTCCTCCCAACCCGTGATCATCGCCTTGAGGTGCGCGGTCGGCGTATGGCCGGCAGTGGTCAGGTAGAGATGCGCGATGAGGAAGATCAGCATCATGAAGGCGGCCAGGGCGTGGAAGAACGCCACCCATTCGAGCGACAGGTATTGTTCCCAGCCCCAGGCGCGCCATGAACCGTAGAACAGGTAGAGCAGCCCCGACACCCAGATCATCGGACCGATGAACAGCATCACGCCGAGATAGGCGAGGCGCTGCAGCGGGTTGTGCTTCTTGAGCTGGGTGGCGCGGAAGGGATGCGGGGCGTCGGTGAAGATGCCCAGCGCGTAGTACTTGATCATCGCGTCGACCTTCTGCATGGTCGGGATGTACTGCTTCCATTCGCCGGTGGTCAGGTGCCAGAAGATCGCGAACACCCAGAGGCCGATCAGCGTCCAGGCGGCGGTGGTGTGGTACAGCACCGCCGTCTTGAAGCCGAAGTTCTCGTAGGCGCCGTGAATCTCGAAGCCGGTCAGCAGCAGCGTGATGATGAGGGCCGCTTGCGACCAGTGCCAGAACCGCTCGAAGCGCTTGAACACGTAGATCTTGGTCGCGGACATGATTACACCGCCTTTCTATTCGCGAGGTAGATGCGCAGGCTGCCGTGGATCAGCACGCCGACCAGCGTGCCCAGCGCGGCCAGCCAGCCGAGCGTGTCGAGCCAGGGCTTGGCGTCGCGGCCCGGCATGTAGATGCCCTGCACCTTCTGCAGCCGGCCGGACTTGGCGTGGCACTGCGTGCAGGTCAGCGCATCCTCCTTGGGCGCCACCATGTGGGTGATCGGCCAGGTCATCTCGGTCTTCACGAAGTCGAACTTGCCGCCGAAGGGGCGGCCCGCCGCGGCGGCGCCGGCCTTGAGAGCCTCTTCCCACTTGAAGTTCTGCCAGAAGGCGGTGTCGTCCTTCTCGCCGTAGCCGGTCGCCGTGTGCGGCACCAGCAGGGACTTGGTCTCGAGATCGTAGGGCTGCTTGCCGCGGAACACCTTCACTGGCCAGATGCGCGACTTGCCGTCGTCGGCCGAGCCGTCGAAGTGGTTGATCTCGGTCACGCCCTGGGTATTCACCGGATCGCCGAGCAGCGTGTACTTGACCTTGCCGTTGATCCACACGTATTCGGGAATGACGTCGGATTCGTAGGTGAAGTCGCCCTTCTTGCTGTCGTAGCGATCATGATGCCCCGAGCTGTCCTTGATGGTGATCGGCTTGCCGTCGGGCGTCAGCTTGCCGGCCGTCGACCAGTCCCAGCTCATCTTGGTCGCCTGCCCGCGTGCGAACTGCGGGATGTGGCAGGTCTGGCAGGCCAGCTTGTCGGTGTGCTCGTTCAGCTTCTGGTGCAGCACGTCGGTGAGCCCAGCGACCTTGTGCGGCTTCTGGTCGTGGCAGGACTGGCAGGTGGCCGGCGCCGCCTGGTCCTTGGTCTCGCCGCGCATGAAGGCATGGCCGGTTTCCTTGCCGGTCGGCGTGTAGCGGCTGCCCGGGATGGCGTGGCCTTGCGTCGCATGGCAGGTGCCGCAGCTGAAGTTCAGCCCCTTGGCATCCATGTGCACGTCGAGGTAGCGCTTCGGCATCTTCAGCGTGGTGTCGAGGTCGCCGTGCTTGACGGCATCGCCGCCGCCGCCAAGGAAGTGGCAGGCGCCGCAGGAGGCCCGCGTCGTATGGCCCACGCTCTGCGCGACCTTGTTCAGGTCGACCGGCTTCACCATCTTGCCCGACTTCGGCGGGAATTCCATCTCCTTGTAGGCGGGATGGCCCGCCAGGCCGGGCAGCTTCTTGTAGGTGCCGGTGGTCTCGTGGCAGACCAAGCAGTCGACGTTGGTTTCCTTGGTGAAGTCGAACTTGTCGTCTTCCCAGCCGTAGCCGGCGTGGCAGGCCGTGCAGAACTTGTAGTTCGACGGCACCGCCGTGCAGAAGTTGTTGATGACGTTCTTCTTGCCGAGCCGCTGCTTGTTCTCGGGATTCAGCCACTCCCAGGTCCAGTGCTTGGTCTTCATCACCTGCTTGGCCGCCTCGGTATGGCAGGACAGGCATGCCTTGGTGACGTCCGGGCCGGTCTTGAAGGCCTGCTGGAGTTCCTTGAACTTGCTGTGGTCGGCGGTGGAGAGCGACTCCTTCGCCGCCGGGGCCGCGGCGGGTGCCGCGGGCGCCGGCGCGTCGCTGGCGATTGCCGCCCCGGCGAGGAGCCACGCCGTCATTGCGATTCGCTTGAGCATGATGGCCTCCTTCAGCAGCCGCTGCCGCCGCCGGGACCGCCGCCGCCGCCCTCACCGGCCGGCTTCGGCACGATCATCTGGGGCGCGGGCTTGTTCGGGTCCATCACCAGGAACTTCTTCTGGTCCTCGGCGACCTGGGTCATGATGTCGCCGACCAGCGGGCCGAACATATGGCCCATGAGCCCCGCGTTCATGTTGCCGATATAGACCTTGCCGTCGTTCTTCTTGTAGACGGTGATCTTGCACGGCATCAGGATGGACAGGAACCGCACCGAGTCTTCCTTGAGGATCGGGCCCGAATACTTGGTGCTGCAGGCTTCGATCATCATGACGGGCAGCACGTTGCCGCCGTCGTTCTTGATCGCCTGGGCCGGATTGCGCAAGCCCGACAGCGCCCAGCCCTTGCCCGTATCCTGGATGTTGTGCTGGATGCGGGCCACCGTCTCCTCCATGCCGAAGGGACTGACCTGCTCGTGGAACATGAGACTGCCGGCCATCAACCAAGCCAGCACTGCGGTCGCAACGATGCCTGCGGCTATGCCGCCGATGAACTTCAACATGACGCCCCCTTTCTGGCCTAATGACTATTAGGCACCCCTAATATGCTTATAGACCAATAATGCGAGGCGTCAAGCAGACGTCAAGAACCATTTCCGAGAGAGTTGCCGCCACGGTCGGCCTCGTATAAAAGGAACGACGGCACACCCAACGAGGACCGGAACATGGCGGGCATGGTGAAACGCGGCCTGGACCGCATCAAGACGATGGTGGCGAACGGACGCGAGGCGGTGCTGGGGCCGCGCGAACTGAACCGCATTCGCGAACAACTGACGGAATGCGCCGAGCGGCTCGGCGGCGAGGTTTCGGCGCGCGCCCGCGCCGCCAAGCTCGGCGAGACCTATCTCAAGCTCGGCGACGCCGGCCGCCGGGAATTCCTGCGGCTGATCGCCGTGGAATTCGGCCCCGATCCCAAGCAGGTGGCCACCGCTCACGAGACCTGGCAGGCCTCCATAGGAACGGCGCAGCAATGGGATGCCGAGACCGGCCTGCGGGGCGCCATGCGTTCGAGGCGCATCCGCATCCTGACGCAGTTCAACGCTTTGCCGCAAGGCGTCAAGTTCCTGGTCGACCTGCGCGCCGACCTGCTGCGCTTCCTCGGCGACAACCCCGAGCTGATGGCGCTCGACCGGGAGCTGGAAGCGCGTTTGACGGCCTGGTTCGACGTCGGCTTCCTCGAGCTGCGCCGCATCACGTGGACGTCGCCGGCGCAGCTGCTGGAGAAGCTGATCGAGTACGAAGCCGTGCACGAGATCCGCTCCTGGACCGACCTCAAGAACCGCCTCGACTCGGACCGCCGCTGCTACGCCTTCTTCCATCCGCGCATGCCGATGGAGCCGCTGATCTTCGTCGAGGTCGCCCTGACCGACCATCTCGCCGACAACGTGCAGGCACTGCTCGACGAGCACGCGCCGGTGTTCGAGGCGGAGCGCGCCGACACCGCGATCTTCTACTCGATCTCGAACACCCAGGCCGGACTGCGCGGTGTCTCCTTCGGCAACTTCCTGCTGAAGCGGGTGATCGACGACTTGAAGCGCGACTTCCCCAAGCTAAAGACCTTCGCCACGCTGTCGCCGATCCCGCAGCTCGCCGGCTGGGCGGCGAAGCATTCGGACGTCCTCAAGGAGGTCGGGATCGCGCTCGATCCGGCGCACCTGGCGAGCGGCGAATGGTCGAAAAACAAGAGCGAGACGCGGCACCTGCGCGAGCCGCTGCTGAAGCTCGCCGCGCGCTACCTGACGCAGGTGAAGAACGGCAAGCCGATCGAGCCGGTGGCGCGCTTCCACCTGGGCAACGGCGCGCGCATCGAGCGCATCAATCCGCTGGCCGACACCTCGTTCAAGGGCTTCAAGCAGTCCTACGGCATGATGGTCAACTATCTGTACAACCCCGACGAGATCGAGAAGAACGTCGAGGCCTTCGCAACCGACGGCAGCGTCGCGATGTCGGCCGCGGTGCGGCGGCTGTCGCGCAGCGAACCATGAGCGAAGCCAACCTCTACTCGGTTCTCGCCGCGCATTTCCCGGCCGACGCCGGCGCGCCCTGCCTGATCCTGCCCGATCGCCGCGCGTGGACCTACGGCGACATCGCTCGCGCATCGGCACGCATGGCGAACCTGCTTTTCGCGCTGGGACTGCAGGCCGGCGACCGGGTGGCCGTGCAGGTGGAGAAGACGCCGGAGGCGCTGATACTCTACCTCGCATGCCTGCGCGCCGGCATGGCGTACCTGCCGCTGAACCCCGCCTACCGACGCCACGAGATCGAATACTTCCTCGGCGACGCCGAACCCGGCCTGTTCGTCTGCCGCCCGCAGGCGCGCGAGATGGCCGACGCGGCCGCACGCGAGGCCGGCGTGCGCCACGTGCTGGAGCTCGACGATGCCGGCCGCGGATCGCTGATCGATGCCGCCGCGCCGCACGGCGACGATTTTGAGACGGTGCATCGCGACGCCGACGACCTCGCGGCCATCCTCTATACCTCGGGCACCACCGGCCGCTCCAAGGGCGCCATGCTGACGCACCGCAACCTCGCGGTGAACGCCCACGCGCTGCATGCCGCCTGGCGCTTCCAGCCCGGCGACGTGCTGCTGCACATGCTGCCGATCTTCCATGTGCACGGCCTCTTCGTCGCCTGCCATTGCGCATTGCTCAACGGCTCGGCGATGCTGTTCGAACCGAAGTTCGACGCGCGGCGCGCCGTCGCGCTGCTGCCGGAATCGACGATCTTCATGGGCGTGCCCACCTACTACGTGCGCCTGCTCGCCGAGCCCGCCTTCTCGCGCGAGTCCTGCCGCAACATCCGGCTGTTCGTGTCCGGCTCCGCCCCGCTGCTGCGCGAGACTTTCGAGGACTTCCGCCAGCGCACCGGCCACGTGATCCTCGAGCGCTACGGCATGACCGAGGGCGGCATGTTCGCTTCCAATCCCTACGACGGCGAACGCCGCGCCGGCACCGTCGGCTTCCCGCTGCCGTGCACCGAGATCCGCGTCGTCCATGATGCCGGCAACGCTTGCGCGGCGGGCGAGGTCGGCAATATCCAGGTGCGCGGCGACAACGTCTTCGCCGGCTACTGGCGCCTGCCGGAAAAGACCCGCGAGGAATTCACGGCGGACGGCTGGTTCAGGACCGGCGATCTCGGTTCGTGGAGCGGCGACGGCTACCTGAGCATCAGCGGCCGCTCGAAGGACCTCGTCATCACCGGCGGTCTCAACGTCTATCCGAAGGAAATCGAGGAACTCATCGACGCACTGCCGGGCGTCGCCGAATCGGCCGTCATCGGCGTGCCGCATCCCGACTACGGCGAAGCGGTGACGGCGGTGGTGGTGCGGCAGAAGAACGACATCGGCGCCGCGCTGACCGAAGCCGGCATCGTCGACGCCCTGCGCGGCGAACTGGCCGGCTTCAAGCTGCCCAAGCGCGTCCATCTGGTCGACGACCTGCCGCGCAACGCGATGGGGAAAGTGCAGAAGAACCTGCTGCGCGAACGCTATTCAGCGCCGGCGTAGCGCAGACCACCCAAGCCCAGCCAGGGTCGCGACGCAGAAGGCTGCTCCGGCGATGAAGGTATAGGCAGGCCCCAAACGATCCCACGCCACCCCGGCCAGCACGCTGGCGGCCAGCATCGCAAGGCCGCTGACGAGGTTGAAGACGCCGAAGGCGGTTCCGCGCAAATCCTCCGGCGCCGTATCCGCGACCATGGTGGCGAGCAGGCCCTGGGTGATGCCCATGTGCGCACCCCAGAGCATGACGCCGCCAAAGACAACCGGCCAGCCGGCGCCGGCGGCGAGCACCAGATCCGCGGCGATGAGCACCACCAGACCCAGCGCCAGCAGCTTCTCATGGCTCATGCGGTCGGCCAGCCGGCCGAACGGATAGGCGGCGGCCGCGTACACGACGTTCATCGCCACCATCACGAGCGGCACCAGCGCGAGCGGAATGCCGCTGCCGCTCGCGCGCAACACCAGGAACGCCTCGCTGAACCGCGCCAGGGTGAACAGCGCGCCGATGCCGACCACGCGCCAATAGGCGCCGCCGAGACGGCGCAAAGACTCCGCGCGGATCGGATTGCCGCGCCTCGCCGGCCCGTCATGCAGCGGCTCGTGCACGCCGACGAACAACAACGCGACGGCCAGCAGGCCGGGAATCAGCGCCACCCAGAAGATCGCGCGGAAATCGGCGCCCCAGAAGAGCATCAGCGCGGTAGCGAGCAGCGGACCGGCGAAGGCGCCGACGGTGTCGAGCGACTGGCGCAGCCCGAACGCCGCGCCGCGAACCTCCGGCGGCGTCACGTCGGCGATGAGGGCGTCGCGCGGGGCGCCGCGCACCCCCTTGCCGACGCGATCGAGCAGCCGTGCCGCGAGCACCATGCCGACACTGCCGGCGACGGCGAACAGCGGCTTGGTGAAGGCGCCGAGCGCATAACCGAAGAGCGCCAGCGGCTTGCGCCGGCCGAGCCAGTCGCTCAGCGTTCCCGAGAACACCTTGACGACCAATGCGGTCGACTCGGCGAGCCCTTCGACCAAGCCCAGCGCCTCGGCGCTGGCGCCGAGCGTGCTGACCATGAACAGCGGCAGCAGGCTATGGATCATCTCCGACGAGACGTCCATCAGCAGGCTGACGAAGCCCAGCGCCCAGACGCTGCCCGGGATCCGCTTCACGCCGCGCTCCGCCGCTTGCCCGGCGCGGCGCCTTCAATTACAGTGCATGGCTTCATACGAAAGGAATAGCCGTGCCATTCGAAGTGCATTGGGAACCTCCGCGCGGCGCCTACAAGAAATTCACCGGCCATCTCGACGACGAGCAGCTCGTCCGGTCGGTGACGGCGCTCCATGGCGATCCCCGCTTCGACGACCTGCGCTACGTCATCAACGACTTCCTCGAAGTCCTCAGCTATTCCATCACGGACGACACGATCATGTACATCGCGGCGTTGGACGGCGCAGCGGCCCGCTCGAATCCCGGCATTCGCGTGGCGCTGGTGATTTCCGAAGCGCACGAGAAGGCGCTCGCCGCGCGCTATGCCGCTTCGCCGTTGAACGGTTACCCCACGCGCATCTTCAATGACGTTCAAGAGGCGCGCGCCTGGGCGGTTCAGCCCAGCAGCCCGTAGAGCATCTTCGTTGCCAGCAGCGCCAGGAAGCCGCCGAAGGCGCGCTTGAGCTGCTTGACCGGCAGCTTGTGCGCCAGCCTGGCGCCGACCGGCGCCATCAGGAAGCTGAAGGCGACGACGCCGACGAAGGCCGGCAGGTAGATGTAGCCGAGCGAATACTCGGGCAGGCCGGTCGCCTTGAAGCCGCTGGCGATGTAGCCGATCGAGCCGGCCAGGGCGATGGGAAAACCAAGCGCGGCCGACGTGCCGACCGCCTGGTGGATCACGACGTTGCAGAACACCATGAAGGGGATCGACAGGAAGCCCCCGCCCGCCGCCACCAGGCTGGAGATCAGGCCGATGACGAGGCCGGCGATGAAAACGCCGAAGGCGCCCGGCAGTTCGCGGTGCGGATTCGGCTTGAAGTCGAGGATCATCTGCAGCGAGGCGTAATAGACGATCACCGTGAAGATCATTGCCAGCGGCCGGGTCGGCACCAGCGCGGCGAAGAAGGAGCCCGAGAAGGTGCCGATCACCAGCCCGGGCGCAAACGCCTTCACGACATCCCAGCGCACCGCGCCGTGGCGATGATGGGCGCGCGTGCTGGCGATGGAGGTGAATACGATGGTGGCCATCGAGGTGCCGAGCGCGAGGTGCATGGCGTGCTGCGGCGGGAAGTCCTGCGCCGAGAAGAGCATGAACAACAGCGGCACGATGGTCAGGCCGCCGCCGACGCCGAAAAGACCGGCGATGAAACCCGCGAAGATGCCGAGCGCCGGATAGCTCAACCACCAGATCGTCATGCCGTCATGCTCCCTTGATTCCCATCAGCTTCCCGGTAATGAACTTCCACTCCGCCGGGTCCACCGGCGTGATCGACAGCCGGTTCCCGCGCGCAAGGACGCGCATGCGTTCGAGTTCGGGATGGCTGCGCAGTTCGGCGAGGCTCACCAGGCGCGTCTTCCTGGTCACCCGCACGTCCACGTTCACCCAACGCGGGCTCTCCGGCGACGACTTCGGATCGTAGTAGGGACTCTTGGGATCGAACTGCATGCGGTCGGGATAGGCGCGCTTCGCCACTTCCGCCAATCCCGCGATGCCGGGCTCGGGACAGTTCGAGTGGTAGAAGAAGACCTTGTCGCCGACGCTCATCTGGTCGCGCATGAAATTGCGCGCCTGGTAATTGCGCACGCCCCACCAGTCGACCGTCTGGTTCGGCATCGCCAGCACATGGTCGATGCCCACGACGTCCGGTTCGCTTTTCATCAGCCAGTAGCGCACGCCGGCCTCCTTCTGCGCATGAAGACGATCAAGCATATCGCCGTCAGGTTCATCAGCAGCGCGTAGACCACGCTCGGCACCGTCATCTCCGGGCTGTGCAGCACCGTGGCCGCAATGAAGATGCCCACGGCGGCATTGTGCAAGCCGCATTCGATGCTGATCGCGATGCGATCGCGCAGCGCGAGCCCGCCCGTCGCCGCCAGGCCGAAACCCATCGCCATGACGGCGACGTTGTGCAGCAGCGCCGCCGGTCCGACGGTCGCGAAATTGTCGACCAGCGTCTGGCGCTGGCTGGCGAAGGTGGCGAGCACGATCAGCAGGAACAGCGCCGTGGCGATCCGCTCCGTGACCGGCCCGATGCGAGCGGTGAGCGCCGGCCGGCGGGCGCGGACGACCATGCCGAGCGCGACGGGCACCGTGGCGAGGAAGAATACGCCGCGCACCAGGGTCCCGACGGGCAGCCCGGAGGCGACGCCAGTGCCGAGGAAGTGGCGCAGCGAGGCATCGAGCACCAGCGGCAGCGTCGCCACGGAGGCAAGGCTGGTCACCGCCGTCAGCGAGATCGACAAGGCGGTATCGCCGCGCGCGAGGTGCGTGATGAGCCCCGAGCTCGCGCCGCCGGGACTGGCGGCGACGATCATCAGCCCGGCCGCCATCGCGGGGGGCAGCCCCGACAGCGAGGCAACGGCGAAGGCGACCAGCGGCACCAGCACGACCTGTCCGGCCAGGCCGACCGCCATGGCGCGCGGCCGCGCCAGCAGGCGCGCGAAATCGCCGAGCGACAACGTCAGCCCGAGCGAGAACATGATGAAGCCCAGCGCCAGCGGCAACAGGACGTCGACGATCGGCTGGTTCATGCCAACATCCCCGCCGCCAGCAGCAGCCCAAAGACGAAGCCGGCGCGCGCGGTAGCGGCGAGCAGCAGGTTGAGGGCGGCGCCCGTCTCGCCATACGCGATGCGCCGCACCGGCGCGACGCAGAGCGGCAGCGCGCCGAGGGCGAGCAGCGCGCCCGGGTGGCCAAGTTGCGCCAGCAGCGGCAGCACCGCGAACGGCGCCAGCATCATGACGGCATAGGCGAGCCGCGCCGCCCTCGGCCCCAATACGGCTGCCAGCGTCCGCCGCCCCGCCTTCACGTCGCCGGCGAGGTCGCGGTAGTTGTTGACCATCAGCACGGCGGCGGCGAGCGATCCGAGCGCGGCACCGCCGAGCAGCGCCGACGGCGAGAGCCGGGCGGCCTGCAGCCAATAGCTCCCCGCCACGGCGTTGATGCCGAAGAAGATCCAGACGAACAGTTCGCCGAGCGGGGTATGCGAAATCGGCCGCGGCCCGCCCGAGTAGGCCCAGCCTGCGACGAGCGACGCCAACCCGACGGCGAGGATCGGCCAGCCGCCGACGCTCACCAGATAGATGCCCAGGGCGAAAGCGGCGCCGAAGGCCGTGAACGCCGCGCCGCGCACCTGCCGCGGCTGCGCCCAGCCGGCCGCCGTCACGCGCAGCGGTCCGACGCGCTCGGCCGTGTCGTTGCCGCGCTCGAAATCGGCGGCGTCGTTGTGCAGGTTGGTGCCGGCCTGGATCAGCAGCGCGCACAGCAGCGCCGCGGCCCCGGCCAGCCAGGCGTGGGGCGCGCCTTCCGACCAGGCGATCGCGGTGCCGAGCAGCACCGGCGTCACCGAGATGGTCAGCGTGCGCGGCCGCGCCGCGGTCCACCAGACGCGCCAGCCGTGGGGCGGCGCGGACGCGATCGCCTCGGG
>DASVZI010000036.1:0-64307 GCA_036391735.1 Rhodocyclaceae bacterium | reverse complement strand
CATGGCGAAGTCTGCCCGGCCGGTTGGCGCAAGGGCAAGGCCGGCATGAAGGCGAGCACCGAAGGCGTGGCCAAGTACCTCGCCGAGCACGCCAAAGAACTCTGAGTTTCCCCACCCCCAACCCCAACGGGGTTCTCGCGCCGCCCTCGGGCGGCGCTTTTTTTTATGGGCGCGGCTGTGCGATGCGGCTGGCGTTACGCGTCAGCTTCTCGGCGCCGGCCAGTTCCGCCGGCAGGGCGTCGCGCAGTGCGAAGACGCCCAGCGGGTGCCGTTCCGGATCGAGCACCGGGATGTGGCGGAAGCCGAGCTCGCGCATGGTGTAGAGCGCGTGGGTGACCGGCATGTCGTGATGGGCGCAGATCGGCTTCTTGGTCATCACGGCCTCGACCGGCGTGCTGGCCGGATCGGCGCCCGCGGCGATCACCTTGATTAGGAGATCGCGCTCGGTGACGATGCCGACCACGGTATCGCCGGCGAGGACCAGCGCGCTGCCGCAGTTCGCCGCCGCCATGGCTTGCGCTGCGTTCAGCACCGTATCGGAGGGACCCACCGCGACGAGCGGGCGAGACGGCAGCGCTTCCGCCACCGTCCTGTCCTGCACGCTGGGCGCCTTGCCACCCTTCATGCTCACCCTCCGCGTGTTGTTCCGGTACTGCACCGGCGGCGCGGCCGTGCCGCGCCGCCGGCTCCCCTTTTCCCCCCGTGCCGCCTGGCGGCGGCTTTCGCCCCTCTTATTCCTCGTCCGGTTCCTCGTATTCCTTGGGCAGGTGGTGGGCGATGCCCTTGTGGCAGTCGATGCAGGTCTTGCCTTCGGCCTTCGCCTTCATGTGCTTCTTGTACGGCGTCTGCTTCTGCAGCTCGGGGCTCATGGCGTCGAAGTTGTGGCAGTTCAGGCATTCGCGCGATCCGGCCGCCTTCATGCGCGCCCATTCTTTCGTCGCCAGTTCCATGCGCTTGGCCTCGAACTTCTCGGGCGTATCGACGTAGCCGGTGATCTTGCCCCACACCTCCTGGCTCGCCTGGATCTTGCGGATCATCTTGTGCGTCCAGTCCTTCGGCACGTGGCAGTCGGAGCAGATGGCGCGGACGCCGGTGCGGTTGCTGTAGTGGATGGTCTCCTTGTATTCCTGGTAGACCGTATCGCGCATCTCGTGACAGCCGATGCAGAACTCCAGCTTGTTGGTCGCTTCCATGCCAGTGTTGAAAGCGCCCCAGAAGATGATGCCCGAGACGAAGCCGACGAACAGCAGGGCCAGCAGCGAATACTTCGCGCTCGGCCGGTTGAGTGCGGTCCAGGTCCGCTTGAAGAAGCCTGGTTGCTTATCGTTATCCATGTCTTGCCACTCCGATGTTGCCAAAAAAGCCGGGGCCGTCGGGCCCCGGGAACATCACGCTCAGTACTCGAGGAGATACTTCCTGCTACAACTCTGCTTACTGCGAAAGAATCCATTGCACGAGGTTCTTGATCTGGGCCTCGTCGTGCGGCGGCGAAGTCTTGACGATCTTGTGCTCCTCCTCGTGACCATCGGGGAACTTGGCCTTCTCGCCGGAAGTGATGTGATGGATCAGCTTGGCCTCGGCATCGGCCTTGCCCTTGTACTTCTCGGCGACCTTGTGGTACGCGGGACCGTCCTTGTCCTTCTCGATGGCGTGGCACTTGAAGCAGTTGTTCTGCTTGGCAAGCTGCTTGGCCGCGTCGGCATCGACGGCGAAGGCGGAAGGGGCGAATGCGAGGACAACGGCGCCGGCGGCGGCTGCGGCCAGCAGGGAACGCGGGATGGATTTCATGTTTTTCACCTTGGCTCTCTTTTGGAATCGGTCCTGCGCCGAGGTCCAAAGACCGCCGACGCTGTGGCGCATCTTGATGAAGAATCGCCGCGGTGAATATAGGCCTTCGATTAAGTTGCGGGTAGGAAATATCTGACCCGAAACTTGTCGGAGATCAAGGCATCCGATCGTAGAGAACCTTGACGTTGTCGGCCGAAAGCCAGTCGGAAAGGGAAATCAGCAGCGCGTCGTCGAGACGCACGCGCCAGGCGTCGGGAAGCGCGAGTTCCGCCTGCGCGTCGCCATTGCGATAGGCGACCCGCACCGGACAGGCGCCGCTGCGATAGGGTGCCAGCATGGCCTTGAGGCGCTCCGCGGTGTCGGCGCGCGAGCCGCCGTTGAGCGACAGCCGGAGCGCGCGCGCGTAGCGGCCGCGCGCCTCGCCCAGCGTGTAGAGCCGGTCCGCGCTGACGCGCAGGCCGCCGCTGTAGTCGTCGTTCTGCACTTTGCCTTCGACCAGCAGCAGCTCGTCTTCCTTGATCTTGTTGCGCTCGGCTTCCCACAACTCGTTGAACACCGTGACCTCGCGCTGCGCGTTGGCGTCGTCGAGCATCACCACGGCCATCTTGCCGCGGCGCGTCATCTGGGTGCGGGTGGACAGCACGACGCCGGCCAGCAGCTGCGGCTCCTTGGACGGCTCGAGCCGATCGAGTCCGCGCTTGACGAAGGCCGCCAGCTCGGCGCGGTAGGCGTTGAAAGGATGCCCGGAGAGGAAGAAGCCGAGCGCCTGCTTCTCCTGTAGCAGCCGCTCGCGCTCTCCCCACGACGGCGCCGTGACGTAATGGGCCACCGGCGCTCCGGCGCCGCCCAAGTCGAACAGCCCGCCCTGCAGCGCGTTGCGCTCGGCCTGCTCGGCCGCCTCGAGCGCGATGCCCACCGAGGCGAGCAGCTTGGCGCGGTCGTCGTCGAGCGCGTCGAAGGCGCCGGCGCGCACCAGCGCCTCGATGACGCGGCGGTTCACCACGCGCTTGTCCACGCGCGCGCAAAAATCGAACAGGTCCTTGAACGGGCCGCTCTCGCGCGCCTTCAGGATCGCGGTCAGCGCCGACTCGCCGGTGCCCTTGATCGCCCCGAGGCCGTAGCGGATGGTCTTCGCATCGACCGGCTGGAAGCGGATGCCGCCATGGTTGATATCCGGCGGCAGGAAGGTGATCTGGTTGTCCCTGGCGTCGTTGAAGAAGAACTGCACCTTGTCGGTGTTCGCCATTTCAGACGACATCGTCGCGGCGATGAAGGCGGCCGCATGGTGGCACTTGAGCCAGGCCGTGTGATAGGCGACCAGCGAATAGGCGGCGGCGTGCGACTTGTTGAAGCCGTAGCCGGCGAACTTCTCCATGATGTCGAAGATCTCGTTGGCCTTGTCCTCGCCGATCTGGTTCTCGGCGGCGCCCTTGACGAAGATCTCGCGCTGCTTGGCCATCTCCTCGGGCTTCTTCTTGCCCATGGCGCGACGCAGCAGGTCGGCGCCGCCCAGCGTGTAGCGCGCGACGAACTGGGCCGCCTGCATCACCTGCTCCTGGTAGACCATGATCCCGTAGGTCTCGGCCATCACGCGTTCCAGGTTCGGATGCGGGTAGGTCACCTTCTCGCGGCCGTGCTTGCGCGCGATGAAGCTGGGGATCAGGTCCATCGGACCCGGCCGGTAGAGCGCGTTCAGCGCGATCAGATCCTCGAGGCGATCGGGCTTGGCCTGCTTGAGCATGTCCTGCATGCCGCCCGATTCGAACTGGAACACCGCCTTGGTGTTGGCGCTCTTGAAGATGCGATCGTAGGTGGCCTTGTCGTCGAGCGGCAGCTTGGCCAGGTCGACCTCGACGCCCTCGACGTCGCGCACGAACTCGACCGCTTCGGCCAGGATCGTGAGCGTGCGCAGGCCGAGGAAGTCGAACTTCACCAGGCCGGCCTTCTCGACGTCGTCCTTGTCGAACTGCGACACCGTGGTGGCGCCGCCGTCGGCCGAGTAGAGCGGGCAGAAGTCGGTCAGCTTGCCGGGCGCGATGAGCACGCCCCCGGCGTGCATGCCGACGTTGCGCGTCAGGCCCTCGAGCTTCTCGGCGAGTTCCCACAGTTCCTTGATCTCCTCCTCGCGGTCGATGCGATCGAGGATCTGCGGCTCCTTCTCGAGCGCGTCCTTCAAGGTGATGCCGAGCTCGTTGGGAATCAGCTTGGCGAACTGGTCGACGAAATTGAACGGCAGGTCGAGCACGCGGCCGACGTCGCGGATCACCGCCTTGGCCGACATGGTGCCGAAGGTCGCGATCTGCGACACGGCATGGATGCCGTACTTCTCCTTGACGTACTGGATGACGCGGTCGCGTCCCTCCTGGCAGAAGTCGATGTCGAAGTCCGGCATCGAGACCCGCTCGGGGTTGAGGAAGCGCTCGAACAGCAGCTCGTAGCGCAGCGGATCGAGGTCGGTGATGAGCAGGCTGTAGGCGACCAGCGAACCGGCGCCCGAACCGCGGCCCGGCCCGACCGGCACCCCGTTGTTCTTGGCCCACTGGATGAAGTCCGCGACGATCAGGAAGTAGCCGGGGAAGCCCATCTGCTGGATGGTCTTGATCTCGAACTCGAGGCGCTCGGCGTAGCGCGGCTTCTGCATCTCCCGTTCTGCGGCATCGGGAAACAGCTGCTCCAGGCGCTTGTCCAGCCCGAGCCGCGACTGCTGCGCCAGGTATTCGTCTAGCGAGACGCCCTCGGGCGTCGGGAAGATCGGCAGCTTGCTCTTGCCGAGTTCGACCGAGAGGCTGCAGCGCTTGGCGATCTCGACCGAATTCTCCAGCGCCTCGGGCAGATCGGCGAACAGCTCGGCCATCTCGGCCTGGGTCTTGAAGCCCTGTTGCTCGGTGAAGGCCTTGGGGCGGCGCGTGTCGGCCAGCACGTAGCCCTCGGCGATGCAAACGCGCGCCTCGTGCGCCCGAAAGTCGGCCGCGTCCAGGAACTGGATCGGGTGCGTCGCCACCACCGGCAGTCCCGCCTCGCCGGCCAGGGCCAGCGTCGCGGCGATCAGCGGCTCCTGCTGCGGCTGGCCGTAGCGCTGGATCTCCAGGTAATAGCTGCCCGGGAAAAGGCCCGCCCAGGCGTGGGCTCGCTCGCGCGCCCGCTCCGGCTTGCCGGCCAGCAGCAGCTGGCCGACGTCGCCGAGGTGGGCACCGGACAGCGCGATCAGTCCCGAGTTGTCGCCGTTCTCGATCGCCGCCAGCGTGATCTCCGCGCGGCCATGGCGGCGCGGCACGAGATAGGCGGACGACAGCAGTTCGCACAGCCGCAGGTAGCCGGCGCGGTTCTTGGCGAGCAGCAGCAAGCGGCAGGTGAGGTCGCGCGAAGGATCGCGCGCGTCCTCCGAGGCGATCCAGACGTCGCAGCCGACGATCGGCTTGATGCCGGCGCCGCGGGCCCCCGTGTAGAACTTGACCATGCCGAACATGTTGGCGAGGTCGGTGAGCGCCATGGCCGGCATGCCGTCCGCCACCGCACGCTTGATCGCGTCGTCGAGGCGCACGATGCCGTCGGTGACGGAGTATTCGCTGTGGAGGCGGAGATGGACGAAGCGGGGAGCCGGCATGGGGTGCCGATTTTACCCCTGATGAGGTTGACGCTTCCATCGTCGCACCGCGATACCTTTGTCATATTGATGATTTCGGCGGATCGCGGTAGCGTAGTCGCCCCATAACGGACTGAGGAGAGCCGTATGCCTACGAGTATCAATGGCGCCGACGTTCGCAGCTTGCTTCATGACGCACGCCGCGGCATTCCCCGCAACGGCCTGACGGCATCCCCCGAGGACTGGCGGGACTGCTGGATCTACTTCCTGATGGTGGATCGTTTCAACAATCCCATTGCCGCCCCCGCAAGCGGAAGCTTCGACCGGAACTGGGGCGGATTCCAGGGCGGCACGCTGGATGGCGTCCGGCAGAAACTCGATTACCTGAAGGACCTCGGTGTCGGCGCGATCTGGCTTACCCCCGTACTCAAGAACTGCCAATACCTCGACGGCAGCCCGAACGACGGCACTTATCACGGCTACGGCATCCAGAGCTTCCTCGACATCGATCCGCGCTTTGCCGCCGACCGTGCCGATCCCGCCGCAGAGCTGCGACGGCTGGTGGACGAGGCCCATGCGCGCGGCATCTACGTGGTGTTCGACATCGTTCTCAACCATACCGGGGACGTATTCGCCTATGCGGCCGGTTCCCAGGCCGGCTACCAATCGACGCCTTACGACCCGATCCACTGGCGCGACGAGCGCGGCATGGCGCGGCCCGACTGGACATCGGGCGAGGCGATCGCGTCGCCGCCGCCCGACGCAGCCGTGTTTCCCGACGAACTGCGCCGCAACGCGTTCTTCCGCCGCCAGGGCCTTCCCCAGGCCGGTGGCGCCGAAACCGTCGGAGACTTTCAATCGCTGAAGCAACTTCTCACCGCCGACCATGAAGCCGGCAATGTCCTGATCCGCTGCTTCCAGTATCTGATCGCGGCCTACGACGTCGATGGCTTCCGCATCGATACGCTCAAGTACCTCGACCGGGCCTTCGCCCTGCGTTTCGGCAACGCCATCCGCGAATTCGCCCTGAGCGTCGGCAAGAAGAACTTCTTCACCTTCGGCGAGGTGTACGACGAGGAGCAGAAGATCTCCGAGTACATCGGCCGCAACGTGACGGCCGGAGGCGACCTGGTCGGCGTCGATGCCTCCCTGGACTTCCCCCTCTTCTTCCGCCTGCCTTCGGTGCTGAAGGGCCTTGCGCCGCCGGCCACGGTGGCGGCGATGTTCCAGACGCGGAAGTCCGTCGAGCGGAATATCGTCAGTTCGCACGGAGAAGCGACGCGCTACTTCGTGACTTTTCTCGAGAATCACGACCAGCGATCGCGGTTCTACTTCCGGGACCCGGCCGATCCGCATCGCTTCGACAGCCAAGTGGTGCTCGCCGTCGCCGCCCTGTTCGCCCTGCCGGGCATTCCGTGCCTCTATTACGGCATGGAGCAGGGCTTGCACGGCAGCGGCGACAGCGACCAGAGCGTGCGCGAGGCGCTTTGGGGCATGCCCGATGCGTTCGACGCCGGACACCCGTTCTACAGCGAGTTCAAGAAGATCTCCCGGCTGCGCGACAGCCAGCCGGCCTTGCGCTACGGAAGATTCTACTTTCGCCCCATTTCCGGAAACGGCGTCCAGTTCGGCGTTTCCCCCTACCCAGGCGGGGTTCTCGCCTTCTCGCGCATCCTCAACGACGAAGAGATCCTCGTCGTCGCCAACACGAGCGCGACGTCGGATTTCTCGGGAGTCGTCATCGTCGACAACGGCCTGAGTCCGGTCGGCTCCCGACTCGAGGTGCTCTATGCAAACAGCGAGACGCCGCAAGCACCCGACGCGATCCGCCAAACCGGACCGGCTGAAATTCTCGAGGTCGACGGTTCGACGTCGCCGGGACCGGCCCACGTGGTTCCCGTGATGCTTCGGCCGATGGAGATCCAGATTCTCGGACAAGCAAGCCGGGATGCATGAGCGGCGCCTGGGAGTATCCTCGCCCGGTCGATATCCGGGAGGCGCGCAGGCATGGATCAAGCGAAGGAAGCGGCGTTCGAAGTCTCGCTGGAGGGAATGACCCCCAGCGCCATCGTGCGCTATCTCGACGGCCACATCGTCGGCCAGGACGTCCCCAAGAAGATCGTGGCGGTGGCGGTCTATTCCCATTACCGGAAGCTGGCCCGGTCCAGCAGCGCTTCCGGCGACATTCCCAAGAGCAACATCCTGCTGATCGGGCCGACGGGCACGGGCAAGACGCTGCTCTGCGAAACGCTGTCGCGCGGCCTCGGCGTGCCGTTCGTCACCGCGGACGCCACCTCGCTGGCGCAATCGCGCTACGTCAATGAAGAGATCGAGGCAGTCCTCACGCGCCTCGTGGACAAGGCGGATGGCGATCTCGTCAAGGCGCAGCGCGGCATCGTCTTCATCGACGAGATCGACAAGCTCAGGGCGGACGGCGGCCAGGCAGGCGGCAGTTCCGGCGAACGGGTGCAGCACGCCTTGCTGAAGATCATGGAGGGCTCGCGGGTCAGGCTCGGCGGCAGCCGGAGCATCGACACGACCGACATCCTGTTCATCTGCGGCGGCGCCTTCGTCGGCATCGAGAACATCATCGCGAAGACCCACACCTTCGGCTTCATTTCCACCGGCGACCGCGACAACCAATTGATTCTCGATCGCCTCAACGCTCGCATCAAGCCCACCGACCTCTACCAGTTCGGTTTGATTCCCGAATTCACCGGCCGGCTCCCCATCATCGCCACCTTCCAGAAGCTCACCAAGGAAATGCTGGTGCAGATCATGATCGAGCCGCGCAACTCGATCTACAACCAGTTCCGCGAGATGCTCGGCAACGAGGGCGTCGAGCTGGTCGTCGAGCCGGCCGTCTTCGACGAGATCGCGGACCTGGCGATCGAATACAAGGTCGGGGCGAGAAGTCTTCGCGGCATCTTCCAGGAAATGATCACGCCCGTTCTCTACGCCGTGCCCGACCGACGCGACGTGCGGCGCGTCGTCATCCGCTCCCTTTTCGAGGAAGCGTCGCTGCTGACGACCGGCTCGATGCCGACGCCGCGGACTCCCGTGTAGAAGCCGGGGGACCGGCATGGGCCGCCGAGTTTCCCCTGACGTCGCCGCGCCAGGGTACATCCGGTATCACTTTCGTCTTTGGTCCGATCGGGCCGTTGACGAAATTCTCCCTGAGTAACACAGTTGTCATATTCCATCGTTCTACACTAGGGAGATCATCCATGCAGACTCGAATCACAGCGGTTGCCCTGGCAGCCGGATTGGCGCTGGCCGGCTCGGCCTTTGCGGGGGAAGTGGCTGTCAGCGGGGTCACGGCGTCGAGCACGTTCGTCACCTACAACGTGGACAACCTGGTGAACGGCAACGGTCTCAGCGGCAACCTGCACGGCGGCGACTTCACCACCAAATGGATGAGCGCCGGCGGGCCCGCCACCCTGACCTTCGACCTCGGGACGATCTATCAGCTGGGCAGCACCTCGATCTGGAACTACGGCCCCGGCTGCTGCGGCCTCGAGCGGTCGGTCAAGGACATCACGATCAGTTACTCGACCACCGGTGCCGGCTATGACACCTTCGGCTCGATCACGCTCGCCGAGCCTTCGCCCAGCGTCGATCCCTTCCCCGGCGAAAGCTTTTCGCTGGGCGGCATCAGCGCCCGTTACGTCATGTTCTCGCTGGAGAGCAATTACGGCGACAACTACTTCGGCCTATCGGAAGTGAAGTTCTACAGCGCCGTCCCCGAGCCCGAGAGCTTCGCCATGATGGTCGCCGGCCTGGGCGCGCTCGGCGCCCTGGCGCGTCGCCGGAAATCCGCGTAGCTCGCCGCAGGCTGCTACGCGGGCCCCGCTTCGGCGGGGCTTTTTTTTGGGGGCCTTGCAGGAAGTCCGCGCTGTCGCTATAAATGACCCATCGGTCACATACGGCGCCGAGCGCGCCGCCCGCCATGTCGGCATCCACCACCCCGCCCCGCTGGAAACGACGCGCCGAAGCCCGCCCCCAGGAGCTGCTCGACGCGGCGCTCGCGGTCTTCGTCGAGCGCGGCTACGCGGCCACCCGGCTCGACGAGGTGGCGCGGCGGGCGGGCGTGGCGAAGGCCACGCTCTACCGCTACTACGAGAACAAGCTGGAGCTCTTCAAGGCGGTGGTGCGCAACTCGCTCGTCGCCGGCTTCGACGAGATCGCCCAGGCGCAATCCGGCCGGCCGCTCGGCGCCCGCGAACGCATCGCGCTGCTGCTGACGGCGTTCACGGAACGCGTCGCCGGCTCGCCGCTCTCTGGCATTCCCAAGCTCGTCATCGCCGAGGCGGGCAACTTCCCCGAGGTCGCGCGCTTCTACCATGATGAAGTGATCGCGCGCGGACGCGCGCTGGTGGTCGACGCGCTGAAGCAGGGCGCCGCCAGCGGAGAGTTCCGGCCGGTCGATGCGGACTACGCATGGCGCATCGTCGTCGCGCCGCTGCTGCTCTCGATCATCTGGAAGCACAGTTTCGAAGCATGCGAACCGGAACCGCTCGATTATCGCCGTCATCTCGACGCCCAGCTCGACGTGCTGTTCGACGGACTGGCAGCCCACAAGAATAGGAAGGATCGGAAATGAACAAGAAGCTGCTCGCGGTGCCCGTGGTCCTCGCGGCGGTCGCCGGCGCCCTCTGGTTCGCGACGCGCAATCATGCCGACAACGCGACCGAACTGGTGCTGCACGGCAACGTCGATATCCGCCAGGTCGAGCTGGCGTTCAATGCCAGCGGCCGCGTCGAGCAGGTGCTCGTCCAGGAGGGCGACCGCGTGCAGAAGGGCCAGTTGCTGGCGCGTCTCGACACCACCCGCCTGCGGCTCGCGCTCGACCAGGCAAAGGCGCTGGCCGATGCGCAGCGCAGCGTCGTGGCGAAGCTCAAGGCCGGCTCGCGTCCCGAGGAAATCCGCCAGGCCGCCGCCGAGCGCGATGCGGCCCAGGCGTCGGCGCGCGACGCCCGCCAGGTCTACGCGCGCCAACTCGACCTGGTCGCCCGGCACTTCGTTTCGAAGCAGCAGGCGGACACCGCCAAGAACGTCCTCGACGGCGCCGAAGAGCGCCTGCGGGCGGCCGAACAGGCGTACCGGCTGGTGGTCGTGGGACCGCGCAAGGAGGACGTGGCCGCCGCCGAGGCGAACCTCGCGGCGCAGACTGCGGCGGTCGCCGGCCTGGAGCGCGACATCGCGGAAGGCGAACTGCATGCGCCCGACGACGGCATCATCGAGAACCGGGTGCTCGAGCCGGGCGACATGGCGTCGCCCCAGAAGACGGTGTTCACCCTTGCGCTGACCGATCCCCGCTGGATCCGCGTCTACCTGCCCGAGACGGCGCTCGGCCGCGTGCCGGCGGGCGCCCGTGCGAGCATCGCCACCGACAGCCACCCCGACCGCAAGCTTGCCGGCTGGGTCGGCTACATCTCGCCTACCGCGGAATTCACGCCAAAGACCGTCGAGACGCCCGAGTTGCGCACCAGCCTGGTCTACCAGGCGCGCGTCTTCGCCTGCGACGGCAAGGAGACGCTGCGCCAGGGCATGCCGGCCACGGTGACGATCGCCTACGACCAGCCCGCGCCATCCGGACGCCCCTGCGACGGCGGCAAGTGATGCCCGACGACGCCGTCCTCTCGGCCGATCGGCTGTCCAAGTCCTTCCAGGCCGGCGGCCGCATCGTCCTGGCGCTGAAGGAGATCACGCTGAGCGTGCGTCCCGGCAGCGTCACCGGCCTCATCGGTCCGGACGGCGCCGGCAAGACGACCTTCATGCGGCTGGCTGCCGGCCTGCTCGTGCCCGACGCGGGAAGCATATCGGCGCTGGGCCTCGACTCGACGCGCGACGCCCTGGCGGTGCAGGCCGCCCTCGGCTACATGCCGCAGCGCTTCGGCCTCTACGAGGATCTGACGGTTCAGGAAAACCTCGACCTCTACGCCGATCTGCAAGGCGTGCCGCCCGCGGCGCGCGCCGATCGCTACGCGGAACTCATGCACATGACGGGCCTGGCCCCTTTCACGCGGCGGTTGGCCGGCCGCCTCTCGGGCGGCATGAAACAGAAGCTCGGCCTCGCCTGCACGCTGGTGCGCGCGCCGCGGCTCCTGCTGCTCGACGAGCCGACCGTCGGCGTCGACCCGGTATCGCGGCGCGAACTCTGGGCGATCGTCGACCGGCTGGTGCAGCGCGAAGGCATGAGCGTGCTGCTGTCTACCGCCTACCTCGACGAGGCGGAGCGTTGCGCCGAGGTCATCCTGCTGCACGATGGCAAGGTCCTCGATCATGGTCCGCCCGGCCGCATCGCCGACCGCGTCCGGGGCCGCACCTGGGCCGTGACGCAGCCGGGCATGCGCCATCGCGACCTGCAGGCGCAGTTGGACGGCCGGCCGGGCATCGTCGATGCGCTGGTGCAGGGCGAGCACGTGCGCCTGGTGACGGCGGAAGCCGCGTTGCCGCAGGCCGTCGCGGCGCGGCCCGGCATCGTGGCGCGCGAGGTGCCGCCGCGCTTCGAGGACGGCTTCATCGACCTGCTCAGCCACGGGCGCGGCCGGCACGGCGAGACCCATGTTGCCGAAGGCGCCGCGCAGGCAGCCGGAGATGGCAGACCGGTCATCCGCGTGGCCGGCGCCAAACGCCGCTTCGGCGACTTCTGGGCGGTGGACGGCGTGGACTTCGAGATTCGCCGCGGCGAGATCTTCGGCCTGCTCGGTGCCAATGGCGCCGGCAAGACGACCACCTTCCGCATGCTGTGCGGCCTGCTGCCGGCCAGCGCCGGGCATCTCGAAGTGGCCGGCCTCGACTTGCGCCGTGCGGCATCGCAGGCGCGCGCGCGCATCGGTTACATGTCGCAGAAGTTCTCGCTCTACGGCAACCTTTCGGTGGCGCAGAACCTCGAGTTCTTCGCCAGCGCCTACGGCCTGGCCGGCGCCGCACAGCGCGAGCGCATCGCCTGGGCGCTCGATGAGTTCGAGCTTGCCGCTTCCGGCGACCAGCTCTCCGGCGATCTGCCGCTGGGCTACAAGCAGCGGCTGGCGATGGCCTGCGCGCTGATGCACCGTCCCGAGATTCTCTTCCTCGACGAGCCGACCTCCGGTGTCGATCCGCTCGCCCGCCGCGAGTTCTGGCAGCGCATCAACGCGCTGGCGCGCGAGGGCGTCACGGTGCTGGTGACGACGCACTTCATGGAAGAGGCCGAATACTGCGACCGGCTGGCCATCATGGCGGCCGGCCGCATCCTCGCCACCGACGAGCCGGCAGCCATCAAGGCCCAGGCGAGGAGCGCCGAGCATCCGGAGCCGAGCATGGAGGACGCCTTCATCCGGCTGATCGAAGCCTCACCTGTACAGGAGCGCGCATGAGCGCCCAACGCGGCGGCAGCGCCATGCGACTCTCGGGCTTGCTGCGCAAGGAGTTCCTGCAGATCGTGCGCGACCCCAGCAGCATCGCCATCGCTTTCCTGATGCCGATCTTCCTGCTGATCCTGTTCGGCTACGGCGTCTCGCTCGACGCGGATCACGTGCCGGTCGCCGTGGTCGCCGAGGCACCCTCGCGCGACAGCGCCGACTTCATCGCCGAACTGCAGGGCTCGCATTACTTCGTACCGCAGGTGATGACGTCGATGCCGGCGGCCGAGCATGCGCTGCTGAAGGGAGACGTCCGCGGCATCGTGCGCCTGCGCGCCGATTTCTCGCGGCAAATGCGCGCGGCCGCCGGCGCACCGATCCAGGTCATCGTCGACGGCGTCGACGCCAATACCGCCCGCCTGGTGGAAGGCTACGTGCAGGGCGCCTGGAGCACCTGGCTGGGCGCCAAGGCGGCGGCGCAAGGCCAGGCGCTGCAGACGCCGATCGATCTGCAGGCCCGCATCTGGTTCAACAGCGAACTCAAGAGCCGCAACTACCTGGTGCCCGGGCTGGTGGCGATCATCATGACCCTGATCGGCGCCCTGCTCACCGCGCTCGTCATGGCGCGCGAGTGGGAGCGCGGCACCATGGAGGCGCTGATGGTGACGCCCGCCTCGATGACCGAGGTGCTGCTGGGCAAGCTGGCCGCCTACTTCACCCTCGGCACCGGCGGCATGCTGCTCACCGTCGGCCTGGCCGTCTGGCTGTTCGAAGTGCCGCTGCGCGGCTCCTTCTGGCTGCTCTGGCTGTGCTCGAGCCTGTTCCTGCTGGCCGCGCTCGGCATGGGGCTGACCATCTCGACGCTGGCGCGCAGCCAGTTCGTCGCCGGCCAGGTCGCCATCATCGCGACCTTCCTGCCGGCCTTCCTGCTGTCCGGCTTCATCTTCGACATCGACAGCATGCCGGCCGTGGTGCGCGGCATCACCCACGTCGTCGTCGCCCGCTATTTCGTCGCCATCGTGCATACCCTGTTCCTCGCCGGCAACGTCTGGTCGGTGATCCTGCCCAACGCCGCGGCGCTGGCCGTCATGGCGGCGGTCTTCCTCGGCATCACCTGGCGCAAGTCGAGAAAGCGGCTCGACTGATGCTCCATCGAATACTCGCCCTGGTGCACAAGGAATTCCTCGCGCTGCTCAAGGATCCGAAGAGCCGCATGGTGCTGATCGTGCCGCCGCTGATCCAGTTGCTGGTGTTCGGCTACGCGGCCACCTTCGATCTCCGGCAGGCGCCCTATGCGGTGTACAACGAGGACCGCGGCAGCGCGTCGCGCGAGCTGCTGGCGCGCTTCGCCGGGGCGGCCAACTTCCGGCTGGAGGCGACGATCCACTCGGATGCGGAACTGGCGCCGCGGGTGGACGCGCGCGAGGTGCTGCTGGCGATCCACATCCCGCAGCGCTTCAGCGCCGATCTCGAGGCCGGGCGGCCGGCGCCGCTGCAGGTCATCATCGACGGCCGCAACTCCAACACGGCGACGGTCGCGCTCAACTACGTGCGCGGCATCGTCGACCGCTACAACGACGATTGGCGCGCGGCGCACGGCGGCCAGGCGCCGCCGGCCCGGCTCGAGATCCGCGCCTGGTTCAACCCCAACCTCGAGAGCCGCTGGTTCTTCATCCCGGGCATCGTCGGCATGCTGACCCTGATCGTCACCATGCTGGTGACGGCATTGACCGTCGCGCGCGAGCGCGAGCAGGGCACCTTCGACCAGCTGCTGGTGACGCCCTTGCGCCCGGTCGAGATCCTCATCGGCAAGACCGTTCCCGGCCTGGTCGTCGGCGTCATCCAGGCCACCGTGATCCTGCTGGTGGCGACCCTGTGGTTCAAGGTGCCTTTCCTCGGCAGCCTGGCGGCCTTCTACGCGGGACTCGCGCTGTTCCTGCTCTCCGGCGTCGGCGCCGGCCTGCTGATTTCGTCGCTCTCGGCGACGCAGCAGCAGGGCCTGCTCGGCGCCTTCCTGTTCATGGTGCCCGCGGTCATCCTGTCGGGCTTCGCCACCCCGATCGCCAACATGCCGCCCGCCGTGCAGCTGGTCACCTACGCGGACCCCTTGCGCTACTTCCTCATCATCCTGCGCAAGACCTTCCTGGAAGGCGCCGGCTTTGCGCTGGTGTTCGACCAGCTTTGGCCGATGGCGGTGATCGGCACCATCGCACTGCTGCTGGCCGGATGGCTGTTCCGCCACCGGATGTACTAGGTCCGGCCGTCGATCAGCCGAGCGCCTGGTCGAGATCCGCGATCAGATCGGCCGCGTCCTCCAGCCCGATCGACAGGCGCAGCATGGCATCCGAGATGCCACGCCGCGCGCGCTCCTCGGGCGGCAGCCCGTGATGAGTCGTGGTGCAGGGCTGGGTCACCAGGCTCTCGGCGCCGCCGAGGCTGGGCGCAAGCGCGAACAGCCGCAAGCGATCGGCTACCCGCGTCGCGGCCTCCCCGCCGCCGGCGACCTCGATGGTCAGCATGCCGCCGAACCCCTGCATCTGGGCCTTCGCCAGGGCGTGGCCGGGGAAGTCGGGCAAGCCGGGATAGAGTACGCGCGCTACCTTCGGGTGCCGTGCCATCGCCTCCGCCACCGCCTGTGCGGTGCGGTTCTGGCGCTCGACGCGGACCACCAGGGTGCGCAGGCTGCGCGACAGCAGCGCGGCGGTTTCCGGTGCGATCATCGAACCGAGGTTCTTGCGCCAGTTCCAGACCGGCGCCAGCAGTTCCTCGGCGCCGGCCAGTACCCCGGCCGTGATGTCGGAGTGGCCGCCCAGGTACTTGGTCGCGCTGTGCACCACGAAGTCCGCGCCGAGCGCCAGCGGCCGCTGGTTCACCGGCGAGGCGAAGGTGTTGTCCACCGCGAGCCGTGCGCCGTGGCGATGGCAGAGTTCGGCGACGGCCCGGATGTCGAACACCTCGAGCGCCGGATTGGTCGGCGTCTCGAGGAAGACCAGGCGGCAGCCGTCCTGCAGCAGGCGCTCCATTCGCGCCTGCTCGCTGCCGAGCAGCAGGTGCGTGCGGATGCCCAGCCCGCTCAACTGCGAGCCGACGAGTTCGAGCGTGCCGCCGTAGGCGTCTCCCAGGCAGACGATGCCATCGCGGCCATGCGTGAAGAACAGCGCGGCCTCGGCGGCCATCCCGGAACAGAACGCCCAGGCGGCCGACGCGCCCTCCAGCGCGGCGAGCTTGGCCTCGAGCGCTCGGATGGTGGGATTGAGCCCGTAGCGCGTATAGAGGCTTCCGGCCTTGCGTCCCTCGACGACATCGAGCAGGTCCGCGGTGGACGCGAACTTGAAGGTCGTCGTGTTGTAGACCGGGGTGTGCGGCGAGCCCTGGGGGTCGTCGATTTCGCCGGCGTGGATGCAGCGCGTGGAAAGTCCTTCGCTCATGGCGTCTCCTCCTCGAATGGTTTTGTTTCCTGACCATATCACGGCGGAACCTCCGCCACTCGGACGACTCAACAGTTCCATTGTCCCAATGCCGCCAGGGGAAAGAGATGCCCGATTGCTCCGCCGGCGAGGCCGTCGCGAACAGGCCTGCCCCCACCGTCGGCGAAACGCAGCCGGTCCGCGCAGCGGCGCGGAAGATGAAGGCCCGCCGCAGTTCCGCCGTCCTGGTGGTCGAGCGCGGCCGGCTCGTCGGCATCTGCACCGAGCGCGACATCGTGTTCGGCGTCGTGGCAGCAGGCCTCGATCCGGCGAAGACGCCGGTGGCGGACATCATGACGCGCGAGCCGCAGACCATCGCCGCCGATCGCCCCTTCGGCCACGCCCTGCACCTGATGTACGAGGGCGGCTTCCGTCATGTGCCGGTGATCGACGCGGAAGGCAAACCGATCGGACTGCTTGCCGCCAGCGATGCGCTCGGCGACGACGGACGCCAACTCGAGGAGGAGCTGGTGCGCCGCGAGGAGATCACGGTCATCCTGTGACCACTCCGACGTCAGCGTCTCTGCTTCACCAGGAAGACGATGCCGACGATGATGAGCGCCAGCGCGAGCACGTAGAACAGGGCGGCCATGCCCTGCGCCGCCACCGCGGCGGCGAGTGCGCCGATCGCCAGGGCGAACCAGAGCCAGCTTGCCGAGAACTTTTCCATGAATCCTCCGCGGGGGTCGACCGCCTCCAAAGGCCAAGGTTTCACGGGAGTCGCTTCCGGCGATTTGCAACCTGTATATCCTTCGATCTATATTGAATGTATTCGCGGCCGCGAGTGGCCGCCCATAACGAAAACGGGCTCAGGGATCCGCTCCAGATGAATTGGAAGTCGCTGCTTGCCGGGACCGCGGCGTCCCGCCATCCCGGGGTCGCGGCTGGGTTCCTGGGGCTGCTGCTGGTCCTCGTCACCGGCCTGTACTGGTGGCACATCACGGACTCGGCCGAGCGGCTGCGCGCGGAAACGCTGCACCAGGGCGACCTGCGGGGCCAGCAGCTGGTGCACGCGACCGCCAACCAGGTCGCGCTGCTGTTCCGCAGCGTGGACGTATCCGCCCGCGAGCTTGCCGGCATCTACGAGCCGGGCGACGCGCGCGGACTCGACCGGGAGGTGAAGAAGATCGAAAGCCGGCTGCCGCCCGGTTCCCTGCTCCAGGTCGGGATCGTCGGCACCGACGGCTACCTCCTCTACAGCAATCTCGGTCTGCGGGAACGGGCCTATCTGGGCGACCGCGAGCACATCAAGGTTCAGCTGAACGGGAGCGAGGACCGGCTGTTCATCAGCAAGCCCCTGCTCGGCCGCGTCTCGAAGCAATGGACGATCCAGTTCACTCGTCCGATCCTGCGCGCCGGTCGCGTCGTCGGCGTCGTGGTGATATCGGTGTCTCCGGCCTACCTCAAGGACGGCCTGGCCGCCATCACCCTCGGTTCCAACGACAGCATCGCCATCTTCCGGCAAAGCGGCGAATACCTGGCGCGCAACCTCGACCATGAGAGCTCGCTGGGGAGGCAGGCCCCGGCGGACCGGCCGTTCGTCGGCGACGCCGCGCCGGCAACCGGGCAGCTGCGCATCGTTTCCAACTTCGACCGCACGCCTCGCCTCTACCGCTGGCAGCGCCTGGCCGACTATCCGATCACCGTGGTGCTCGGCCTCAGCGAGCGAACGCTGCTGGCACCCGCCGAACGCGTCATCGCCATCGACTGGCGCAACGGCCTCATTGGAACCATTGCGCTTTGGAGCCTCGGCCTGGCGGCGGCTTTCCTCTTCGGCAGCCTGGTGCGGCAGCAACGGCTCGTGGTCGAGCGGTCCGAGCAGCTTCGGGCATCCCGCCAACTGCTCGACAGCATCGTCGAGAACATCCCGACCATGATCTTCCTGAAGCGCGCGTCGGACCTGCGCTTCGAGCTGTTCAACCGCGCCGGCGAAGACCTGATCGGCATGAAGCGCGATCAACTGCTCGGCCGCAACGACCACGACCTGTTCCCCAGGGACCAGGCCGACTTTTTCACCTCCAAGGACCGCACCGTGCTTTCCGGCAGCGGCATGGTGGACATCGCCGAGGAGCCGATCCAGACCTTGCGGGGTCCGCGCGTGCTGCACACCAAGAAGGTCGCGCTGCACGACGAGCGCGGCGAACCGAGCCATCTGCTGGGCATCTCGGAAGACATTACGGAGCGCAAGCAGGCCGAGGCGGAACTGCGGGAAGCCAAGGAGCAGCTCGAGCGGCGCGTGGCCGAGCGCACCATGCAGTTGGAGGCCGCCAACAAGGAGCTGGCCGACTTCTCGTACTCGGTTTCGCATGACCTGCGCAGTCCGCTGCGCGCCGTGGCGGGCTTTGCCCGGATCCTCGAGGACGATTGCGGCGCGGCGCTCGGCGATGAGGGTCGTCGTCTGGTGCGCGCCATCCAGGATGCCGGCGTGCGCATGGGACGGCTGGTGGACGGGCTGCTCGACTACCTCGGACTGAGCCGCAAGACGCTGCAGGTCGCTCCGCTCGACATGCGCCTGCTGGCCGCGGAAGCCTACGGCCAGGTGGCGCCCCCCGCGGATCGCAAGCTGACCTTCGACCTGGGCGAACTGCCGCCGGCGCTGGGCGACGCCTCGCTGGTTCGCGAAGTCTTCGCCAAGCTGTTGTCCAACGCCATCCGCTTCAGCGCTTCGAAGGGCGATCCGCGCATCGAGGTCGGCGCCTCGCGCGGAGCGGGCGAAAACACCTACTTCGTGCGCGACAACGGCATCGGCTTCGACATGCAGTACGCCGTCAAGCTGTTCTGCGTCTTCGAGCGGCTCCACTCCGAGCCGGAATTGACCGGCACAGGGGTCGGCCTTGCCATGGTGAAGCGCATCGTGGAACGGCACGGCGGCCGCGTTCGCGCCGAAGGCAAGGTCGGCGAGGGCGCGACCTTCTACTTCAGCCTGCCGTCCTGCCCGGTCTAGCGAGACCGCGGCAGCCTAGAAGGCGGCTTCCCGCGTCAGCCCCTCGCGGCGCATGACGCCCTGCAGGCGAACGAGCGCTTCCATCTGTATCTGGCGCACCCGCTCGCGGGTCACCCCGAGCGCACTCGCGAGGTCCTCCAGCGTGCGCACCGCGCTGCCGCGCATGCCGAAACGGTGCTCGACGACGAAGCGCTGCTTGTCCGACAGTTGGCACAGCGATTCGGCGACGAAGCCGTCGATCTGCGCCTGCGCCAACTGCTCCTCGGGACCCGGCGCATCCTCGTCGGCAACGGTATCCCCGATGTGCAGCCCGGGATCGATGTCCAGTTCGGCGTCGAGCGAGGCGGTGCGGGCGCCCTGCCGCAGCAGGGTGCGGACCGCATCGACCGACATCTGCGCCTTGCCTGCAACGGCCTTGAGCTGCTCCGCCGACGAGAGGTCGCCGTCCGCGCCGACATGGTGCATTGCATGCAATACGCGGTTCAGGCGCTTGTGGACGTGAACCGGCAGGCGGATGGTGCGGGCATGGGTCATCAGCGAGCGCTCGATGTACTGGCGTATCCACCACGTGGCGTAGGTCGACAGGCGGAAACCGCGCTCGGGATCGAACTTCTCGAGCGCGTGCATCAGTCCGAGGTTGCCTTCTTCGATCAGGTCGTCAAGCTCGAGGCCGCGGTTCTGATAATGCTTGGCGATGCTGACGACGAGCCGCAGGTTGGCTTCGATCATCTTGCGGCGGGCATTCGCGTCGCCCTTCCGCATGGCGCGTGCCAGTCGCAATTCCTCCTTGGGCGCAAGCAGGCGGATGGCGCCGATATCCCTGAGGTAGGCATGCGTGTTGTCGCAGGCCGGGGCCTCGTCTTCGTCGGAAGGCGGGGCTGGTGCGCGGTCGGATGCGGCGTCGGAAGCTTCGGCTTCACCGGCATGCGCGATATCGGGATAGTCCCCGTCGCGCGGGGCGTCGGCATCGCTTGGCGCGTCGACTACGATGGGATCCTCCGCCGCATGGCGGGAACGCTTCTGCGACCATTGTTCGCGGTTCATCGCTCTCTCCTCGGGTTGTTGGGGATTTGGAGCGAGTTTGCCCGCGCGGCCGCAAGCCCACTATCGGCGAATGGCGAATTGTTACGCCCGGAAACCGGTAATTTCGTGTCAGCGGAGGCTTACAACGAAAGTGTTAGGCGGGACAGCGGCCTCATAACCACCCGGCGCGGCGGAAGCGCCGGAACAAATACCCGCATACCGTCGCGATGGTCAACAGCGCCATCGGGTAGCCGTACTCCCAATCGAGTTCCGGCATGTTCTTGAAGTTCATTCCCCAGATGCCCGCGAAGGCCGTCGCAACGGCAAAGATGCCGGCCCAGGCGGCCAGCCGCTTGGTGGTTTCGTTCTCCTCGATGGTGACCATCGAGAGGTTGACCTGAACCGCCGTGCCGACGGTATCCCGGATGGCGTCGATCGCGCCGTCGATGCGCACCAGGTGGTCGTAGACGTCGCGGAAGTACTCGTGGACGCCCGCGCAGACGGCCGGCGCGCGTCCGCCGGCGAGCTTGCCGACGGCCTCCACCAGCGGGGCCACCGCGTGCTTCAGCACCGTGGCGCGCTGCTTGACCTCGTACATGTGCTGAATGTTGCCGCGCGCGGCGCCCTTGGCGAAGATGCGCGCCTCGATCAACTCGAGCTCCGATTCGAGCCCGTCGACCAGCGGAAAGTAGCGGTCGACCACCGCGTCCATCAGCGCGTAGAAGACGAAGCCGGCACCGAGGCGAAGCAGGTCGGGCTCGCGCTCGCAGCGCCGCCGCACGCCGAGGAAATCCTGCGTGCTGCGATTGCGCACCGACAGGACGAAGTTGCTGCCGACGAAGAGATGCACCTCGCCGACGTGCAACTCGCCCTTCTCGTCGGTCTCGGGCAGGTGCATGACGACGAACAGCATGTCGCCGTATTCCTCGACTTTCGGCCGCTGGTGTCCGTGCCGGGCATCCTCGACCGAGAGATCGTGCAGGCCGAATTCCTCCTGCATCTGCCGCAATTCTGCGTCGTCGGCGTCGCGCAGCGCTACCCAGACGAAGCAGCCGGGGCGGGCGAGATAGTCGCTGATACCTGCAACGGGAATGTCGGCGAGTTTCCTGCCGTCCTCGTAGGCGGCGCAATTCATCAGCATCGGGGGAGTCTCCAGCGCATCTCGGCGCAATGATAAATCCATGCGGCCCTTGCGCCCGTTGGAAATCCGCATCGGAAGCCGTTACCGCCTGCCTGCAGCTTTTTCCGGCATCCGCGTCCTGCGGCCGCGCCGGTCCGGCCGACAGCGGGCATCGAATTTGCGACGCGTCCTCGTCCAGCGAAAGGAGCCTTCCATGAAAGCCGTCGTCTTCCGCGGCATCGGCGACATCCGCCTCGAGGATGTCCAGGATCCCGCCATCCAGCAGCCCACCGACGCCATCGTCCGCATCACCGCCAGCGCGATCTGCGGCACCGACCTGCACCTGGTGCGCGGCACGCTCACGGGCCTCGAGCCCGGCACCGTGCTCGGCCACGAGGCGGTCGGCGTGGTCGAACAGACGGGCCCCGAAGTGCGCAACCTGAGGCCCGGCGATCGCGTCATCATCCCGTCGACCATCGCCTGCGGCTACTGCGCCTATTGCCGTGCCGGCTACTATTCGCAGTGCGACAACGCCAATCCGAACGGCAAGGAGGCGGGCACCGCCTTCTACGGCGGACCGAAGACCACCGGGCCGTTTCAGGGCCTGCAGGCGGAGAAGGCGCGCATTCCCTTCGCCAGCATCAACCTGGTGAAGCTGCCGGAAGGCATCAGCGACGACCAGGCGATCCTGCTGTCCGACATCTTCCCGACCGGCTACTTCGGCGCCGACCTCGCCGACATCATGCCGGGCCATACCGTGGCGGTGTTCGGTTGCGGACCGGTCGGCCAGTTCGCCATCGCCTCCGCCAGGCTGATGGGCGCGGGGCGCATCTTCGCCATCGACTGCCTGCCGGACCGTCTCGACATCGCCTGCAAGCAGGGCGCCGAGATCATCGACTTCGAGAAGGACGATCCGGTCGCGACGCTGCGCACGCTTACCGGCGGCATCGGCGTTGACCGGGCCATCGACGCCGTCGGCGTCGACGCCTGCTGCCCGCACCATGGCCCGGCGGCCCAGGCCGCGAAGCAGCAGCAGAAGCAGTTCGCGCAGGAACTGCGCAAGGTGGCGCCGGATCAGCATCCGGCCGGCGACAACTGGCACCCGGGCGACGCGCCTTCGCAGGTCCAGCGCTGGGCCGTGGAAGCGCTGGCGAAGGCGGGCACGCTATCGATCATCGGCGTCTACCCGCCGACCGACGACAGCTTTCCGATCGGCATGGCGATGCACAAGAATCTCACCATCCGCATGGGCAACTGCAATCACCGCAAGTACATCCCGCGCCTGCTGGATCTGGTGAGTTCGCACGCCATCGACCCGAAGGCGCTCATCACCCAGCGCGAGGAACTGGTGTCCGCCATCGATGCCTACAAGGCCTTCGACACGCGGCAGCCGGGCTGGCTCAAGGTCGAACTGCTGCCGGCCGGACACGCGCAGGCCACGCACTGAATGGAGGAGAACGAGCGCCAGCAGCGCGCCGATCGCATCGAGGAGCGCACCACCCCGCGCACGCCGGTCATCTACGAGACCGTGCGCCGGCTGGGCGCCACCGAAATGGAGCGGCCGGCCGTGTCGCTCTGGTGGTCCGGCATCGCCGCCGGCCTGTCGATCAGCTTCTCGCTGCTGGCCGAGGGCATCCTTGCCCTGCACCTGCCCGACGCACCCTGGCGCGAACTGGTGGTGGCGCTCGGCTATCCGGTCGGCTTCGTCATGGTCGTGCTGGCACGCCAGCAGCTATTTACGGAGAACACCATCACCGTGGTGCTGCCGGTGATGGCGGAGCCTACGCCGCGCAATCTCTGGCGCGCTGCGCGCCTATGGGGGATCGTGCTGGCGGCCAACCTGGCCGGCACCCTGGCGGCGGCGGCGCTGATCGCCTTCACGCCGGCGGTGCCGCCCGAGTTGCTCGACAGCATGCTCGACGTCGCCCGCCGCGGCATGGATCACGAACCGCTGGAAATGGCCTTCCTCGGCGTCACCTCCGGCTACCTGATGGCCACCATGGTGTGGCTGATCCCTGCCGCCCGCGAAGCGCAATTCCACGTCGTCGTGCTGATGACCTACCTGATCGGCGTCGGCGGCTTCGCCCACATCGTCGCCGGCAGCGTCGAGAGCTTCCTGTTGCTGCTCACCGGCGAATTGCCGCTGCAAGCCTGGTTCACGCAGTTCCTGCTCCCGGTGCTGCCCGGCAATATCGTCGGCGGAACCGTCCTGTTCGCATTGATCTCCTATGCTCAGGTGATGAAGGAGATGTAAGGAGGAGACGCCATGTCGATCCAACCCTACCTGTTTTTCGACGGCTGCTGCGAGGAAGCGATCGGCTTCTACCGCCGCGTGCTGGATGCCGAGGTGCAGATGCTGATGCGCTACCGCGAGGCGCCCGAGCCACCTCCGCCGGACGTGGTCGCGCCCGGCATGGAGGACAAGGTGATGCATGCCAGCCTGCGCGTCGGCGACAGCGTGGTGATGATGTCCGACGACTGCACCGGCGGCACCTCGCATTTCGAAGGTTTCCAGTTGTCGCTCGGCGTGGCGGACGCCGGGGAGGCCCAGCGGCGCTTCGCGGCGCTGGCCGAAGGCGGCCAGGTCAAGGCGCCGCTCGGCAAGACCTTCTTCTCGCCGGCCTTCGGCATGGTCACCGACCGCTTCGGCGTTTCGTGGATGGTGATCGTGCCGCAGCAGTCCTAGCCGTCCACGACCTGGGCGTAGACGTCGCCCAGCGTCGTGCCCGGCCCGATCTCGAGCTGCTGCCCGTCGAAGTACTCGGCGACCAGGGTGGCCAGCCGGGCGCGCTGCTCGGCCGACATGCGGAGGTCGCGGTAGAGGCTCAGCGAGGGCAGGACAACTTCGGGATCGAGTCCGAATACGTCCATGACGAGGCCGTTCAGCACCGCCCGCATGATGGACTTCATCGAATCGATCTCGCCTTCCGACAACTTCGGGCACATGGCGCTTCCCCCGTGTTCCGATAATCGACGGACCCGATCGCATCAGGCGGGTTCCGGCGATAATGGCGGCCGTCGCCGTTCCCGCATAAAGGAGAAAGCGTGAATATCCTGCGATCCCTGCTCGTCATCCTGTCGCTGGTCGCTGCCGGTGAAGCCGCCGCGCAGGCGGAGCCCCCGCTGTCGAAGGGACAGACGATCTACCTGCCCGTCTACTCGCACGTCTACCAGGGCAGCTACGACCGCCAGGGCAAGGCGGACAAACTGCTGCTCTCGGCGATGATCAGCATCCGCAACCGAGATCCAAAGCGGGCCATCCGTGTTTCCTCGGCGCGCTACTACAACACCGACGGGCGCCTGCTGCGCGAATTCGTGCCCCAGCCGAAGACCATTCCCCCATTCGGCACGCTGGAACTCTTCATCGAGCGCCACGACGAGAGCGGCGGTTCGGGCGCCAACTTCGCCGTCGTCTGGGACGCCGACTCACCCGTCAATCCGCCCGCGCTGGAAGCGGTGCATGCGGCGCTGGAAGGCGGGCGCGCGGTGATGTTTACCACCACCGGCAGCCCGATCCGCGCCGATTAGGACAAAGAGCCGCGACTAGCGGTGCCGCGTGTACTGGTTGCCGATGTAGCCGCCGACCGCCGCACCGCCCAGCGTTCCGAGGGTGCTGTCGGTCAGCGCCGAACCGGCGACCGCGCCGGCAGCCGCGCCGATGGCGGTGTTCCTGCCACGCGGCGACATGTCCGCACAGCCCGCCAGCGCGAGAAGCGCGAGACTCGTCGCCATCAGTTTCCTGACCAGTCTCATGATGGACTCCTTCGAACGAACTTACTGCTGCTGACCCATCGGATTCGTCGCGTGCGACTTGCGATGGGATTTCTGCACGGCCTTCTCATGGCTTGCAGCCATCTGGCTCTGCCGGTCCTCGGCACGCTGCAGTCCCTTGTCGCGATCCGCCGCGTCGGGGCCATTGGTATTGGCCATGCCTTCCGAACTCATGCGGCTGGACGACATGCCGCCCATCCCCATTCCGCCGCCCATGCCGCCTCCGCCTCCACCGCCGCGCGCCAAGGCCAGCGAACTCGCCGTCATGGCCGCGCAGGCCACCGCAAGGGTCAAACCGATTCTCGACATAGACATAGCGCCAGCCCTCCTCTTCTGATTGATCGACGATCGGCAGCCGGGAAACCCAGCCGGCGCCGCGGAGATTGCTTCAGCCGCATGCAGGAATTGCCGGTGGTTTGACATCCCGTGAGGCGCGCTTGTTCCAAACGGAGGATGCTGGGCTGCTATACAGGAATAGGGTTTTTCAACGGGAGGCCGCCATGGCGAAGAGGAACTACCCGCTTTCCAAGGTCTACGGTTTGCTCGAAACCGGCCCCGTAATCCTGCTGACGACCAGCCACCGCGGCAAGCACGACATCATGGCGCAGTCCTGGCACACCCCGCTCGAATTCGAGCCGCCGCAGGTCGCTGTCGTGGTCGGCTACCGCAGCACCAGCTACGCCCTGCTGAAGGCCTCTCGCGAATGCGTGATCGCGATCCCGACCGTCGAACTGACGGACGCCGTGGTCGGCTGCGGCAACACCTCGGGCGCCAAGGTCGACAAGTTCGCGCGCTTCGGCCTCACGCCCGGAAAGGCGGCGCTGGTCGGCGCACCCCTCATCGACGAGTGCTACGCCAACCTCGAGTGCAGGGTCGTCGACACCCGCATGGTCAACCGCTACGGCCTGTTCGTCCTCGAAGTCGTCAAGGCGTGGGTCGATCCGGCCCGCAAGGATCCGCGCACGCTGCACCACCGCGGCGACGGCCGGTTCATGGTCGCGGGCGAGACCTTCAAGTCGGCATCGCGCATGAAATAGCCGCGGCGGCCGCACGGTATGATGGCGGCGCATTCCCGCGGAGCACCGTCATGCACGAACTTACCAACGTCTCGGGCGTCGCCCATGTCATCCAGCTCTCTGTGGCGCCGGTGTTCCTGCTCACCGGCGTCGGCGCCATCCTCGGCGTGCTGGTGAATCGGCTGGGGCGGGTGGTCGACCGCTTCCGCGCGCTCGAGCGCCACGACGCGCCGGCCGATGCGGCCCCCGAGATGCGCCGGCTGTCGCGCCGCGCGCGCATGATCCACTGGGCGATCGGGCTAGCCACCAGCTGCGCGCTGCTCGTCTGCCTCGTCATCGCCCTGCTGTTCATCAGCTCGATCACCGGCGTCGAGCTGTCGACGGCCATCGCCATGCTGTTCATCGCCGCCATGCTGATGCTGGTGGCGGCGCTGTTGTGCTTCCTGCGGGAAATCACGCTGGCGAAGGGCAGCATTCACCAGTTGCCGGCGCGCTGACACCGCGCCCCATCGGCCCCGCTGTGAGCAGGGTCACGGCAAGTCGAAGAGCAGCACTTCGCTATCGCCGCGGGCCGTGAGCAGCAATTCGGCTTCCTTCTCGATCTTGGCGCCGTCGCCGGTCTCGAGCGGCACGCCGTTCAGCATCACGTCGCCGCTAGCCACATGGACATAGGCACGGCGGCCGGGCGCGGGCACGTGGAGTACCGATTCGCCGGGCGCCAGCAGGCTGGCGAAGATGCTCGCGTCCTGGTGGATGGTCATGCTGCCCAGCCGGCCGTCCGGCGTGGCGATGGGCAGCCACTTGCCGCGCTTGTCATCATCGGAAAACGACTTCTGATCGTATTCCGGCGCGATGCCTTCGACGTTGGGGACGATCCAGATCTGCAGCAGATGCGTCGTTTCCGCCTCGGAAGGGTTGAATTCGCTGTGCATCACCCCGCGCCCGGCGCTCATGCGCTGGACCTCGGGGCGGCGGAAGGTCGTCGCGTTCTGCATGCTGTCGCCGTGGGCCAGGGCGCCTGACAGCAGGTAGGTGACGATCTCCATGTCGCGATGGCCATGGCGGCCGAAGCCCCTGGCCGGCGCGATGTAGTCGTCGTTGATGACGCGCAGCACGCTCCAGCCCATCTCTTCGGGATCATAGTAGTCGGCGAAGGAGAAGGTATGCGACGTCTTCAGCCAGCCGTGGTCGGCATGGCCTCGCTTATCGGCAGGACGGGGAAGGATCATGATGGACCTCGCTCGGAATGTTCCACCCCTTTGACCGTGAAGGCCGGCGCGCGTGCCGTCGCCGGACGTGCCGCGGCAACGGGCTGGTCAGGCAGGCGTCGACTCGGGCTCGTCCGCCTCGGTCCACGCCAGCAGCGGCAGCCATTGCTCCCAATCCTGGGAAGCGCGCGAGGCGTTGAGCTCGAAGATGGTCATGCCGTGGGCGGCGGCCTGGACGTAGTTCTGGGTGTCGCGCAGGAAGGTCAGCACCGGCACGCCGGCATCCTGGAGGAAACGCTCGAGCTCGGCCGCCGCGCGGGTGCGCGCATCGACGCGCATGCCGACGACACCGACGAAGGCGTGGTGCTTGCGCACTTCCTTCTCCTCCAGCAGCACGTCGAGGAATTGCCGCGTGGCGAGGATATCGAACAGCGACGGCTGCAGCGGAACGATGACGCGGTCGACGACCTTGAGTACCTGCGCGAGCTTCTTGCCATGCAGCCCCGCCGGCGTGTCGAGCACCACGTGGGTGGTGTCCTTGGGCGGCCGCGCCGGCTTGTCGACCTCGATCTCCCAACTGGCGACATGCGGCAGCGAAGGCGAACGCAGCTTGAGCCATTCGCGCGAGGATTGCTGGCGATCGATGTCGCCCAGCATGGTCTTGTGCCCGCGGCGTGCGAACCAGCCGGCGAGGTTCGTCGCCAGCGTGCTCTTGCCGCTGCCGCCCTTGGGATTCGCGATCAGGAATGAGCTTCGCATGGCCGGCGAGTCTACCACCGGCCATGCCGGGCCTGGGGTCTTGCCAGGCCCTGCGGGCGCTCAAGGCATCAGCAGGGTCGAACCCGTCGTCTTGCGCGCCGCGAGATCGGCCTGCGCCTGGGCCGCGTCCTTCAGCGGATATTTCTGGTGCACCTCGATGCGGACCTTGCCGCTGCCGACCACCTCGAAGAGTTCGCCGGCCATCTGGACGAGGTCGCTGCGCTTGGCGGAATAGGCGAACACCGACGGCCGCGTTATGAACAGCGAGCCTCGCTTGGCGAGTTCACCGAGGTCAAAGGGCGGCACCGGCCCGGAGGCGCTGCCGAAGGTCACCATCATGCCGAGCGGGCGCAGGCAGTCGAGCGAGCCGGTGAAGGTGTCCTTGCCGATGGAATCGTAGACGACCGGCACGCCTTCGCCGCCCGTGATCTCGCGCACACGCTGGGTGAAATTCTCGCGCGTGTAGACGATCGGATGATCGCAGCCATGCGCCTTGGCGAGCGCCGCCTTGTCGTCGGAGCTCACCGTGCCGATCACCGTGGCGCCCAGCGCCTTCGCCCACTGGCAGACGATCAGCCCGACGCCGCCGGCAGCGGCGTGGATCAGGATGGGGTCGCCCGGCTGGACGCGGTAGGTGCGGCGCAGCAGGTATTGCGCGGTCATGCCCTGCAGCATCATCGCCGCACCGGTTTCGAAGGAAATCGCGTCGGGCAGCTTGACGAGCCGGTCGGCGGGAATGTTGCGCGCCTCGCTGTAGGCACCCAGCGGGCCGCCGGCATAGGCGATGCGGTCGCCGGGCTTGAGCTCGCTGACCGCGCTGCCGACCGCCGTCACCACGCCGGCGCCCTCGAGGCCGATGCCCGACGGCAGCGGTGCCGGATAGAGGCCGGTGCGGTGGTAGATGTCGACGAAATTGAGGCCGACCGCGTGGTGGCGCACCGTCGCCTCACCGGGCTGCGGCGCCGGGACGTCCACCTCTTCCCAACGCAGCACTTCGGGGCCGCCGGCCTGGTGGAAACGGATCGCGTGGGTCATGGCGTCTCCTCGCTTCTTGTTGGAACCGACGACGCTACGCCGCCGCGGGGCCGAATTCAACCCCGCCGGCGGTAGGCCAAAGCGTCACGCCCCGCGATGATGGTTGGCGTCGACCACCGCCAGTGCCGTCATGTTCACCAGCCGCCGCACCGTGGACGTTGGGGTGAGGATATGCACCGGCTTCGCGGCGCCGAGCAGGATCGGGCCGACGGTGATCTTGTCGCCGTTGGTGACCTTGAGGAGGTTGAAGGCGATGTTGGCGGCATCCAGGTTCGGCATGATGAGCAGGTTGGCCTCGCCCTTCAGCTTGCAGTCCGGATAGAGCGCGTTGCGGATCGCTTCCGACAGCGCGGAATCGCCGTGCATCTCGCCGTCGACCTCGAGGTCGGGCCGGCGCGCCTCGATCAGCTCGCGCGCGCGGCTCATCTTCGCCGCCGAGGCCGAGCGCACGCTGCCGAAGTTGGAGTGCGACAGCAGCGCGACCTTGGGCGCGACGCCGAAGCGGCGCACCTCGTCGGCCGCCATGATGGCGATCTCGGACAGCATCTCCGCATTGGGATCGTCGTTCACGTAGGTGTCACAGAGGAACACCGTATGCTCGGGCAGCAGTAGCAGGTTCATCGCGGCGAAGCAGTGCGCGCCGTCCTCGAGCCCGATGACGTCGCGCACCTGGTTCAGGTGCTTGACGTGTTTGCCCACCATGCCGCACAGCACGGCGTCGACGTCGCCGCGGCGCAGCAGCATGCAGCCGATCAGCGTGTTGTCGGAGCGCAGGCGCTGCTTGGCCATGTCGGGCGTGATCCCCTGGCGGCCGCGCATCCGGTGGTACTCCTGCCAGAGTTCCTTGTAGCGCGGATCGGAATCGGGATTGACGACCTCGAAGTCGCGCCCGGCGCGGATGCGCAGTCCGGCACGTTCGATGCGCGAGTCGATGACGTCCGGCCGGCCGATGACGACCGGCTCGGCGAGCCGCTCGTCCAGCACTTCGCTGACGGCGCGCAGCACCCGCTCGTCCTCGCCTTCGCAGTAGATGACGCGCCGCGGCGCCTTCTTCGCGGCCGAGAAGACGGGCTTCATGACGAAGCCCGAGTGCCAGACGAAGTTGGAGAGCTTCTCGCGGTAGGCATCCAGGTCGGCGATCGGCAGCGTGGCGACGCCGGAGTCCATCGCCGCTTTGGCCACGGCCGGCGCGATCTTGACGATCAGGCGCGGGTCGAAGGGCTTCGGGATCAGGTACTCGGCGCCGAACTGCACCGACTCGCCGCCATAGGCCTGCGCCACGATGTCCGAGGTCGCGGCCTGCGCCAGTTCCGCCAGCGCGCGGACGGCCGCCAGCTTCATCTCCTCGGTGATGGTCGTCGCGCCGGCATCCAGCGCGCCGCGGAAGATGAACGGGAAGCACAGGACATTATTGACCTGGTTCGGATAGTCGGAGCGCCCGGTGGCGATCAGCGCATCGTCGCGCACCTCCTTGACCTGCTCGGGCAGGATCTCCGGCGTGGGGTTGGCGAGCGCCATGATGATCGGCTGCGCCGCCATCTTCTTCACCATGTCCTGCTTGAGCACGCCGCCGGCGGAGAGTCCGAGGAACACGTCGGCGCCGGCGATCGCCTCGGCCAGCGTGCGCTGGTCGGTCTTCTTGGCGTAGCGCGACTTGATCGGGTCCATCAGCTTGGTGCGGCCCTCGTAGACCAGGCCTTCGATGTCGGTGACCCAGATGTTCTCGACTTTGACGCCGAGGTTCACGAGCAGGTCGAGGCAGGCCAGTGCGGCGGCCCCGGCGCCGGAAGTCACCAGCTTCACCTCGCCGATCTTCTTGCCGACGAGCTTGAGGCCGTTGAGGATGGCCGCCCCGACGACGATGGCCGTGCCGTGCTGGTCGTCGTGGAACACCGGGATCTTCATGCGCTCGCGCAGCTTGCTCTCGATGTAGAAGCACTCGGGCGCCTTGATGTCCTCCAGGTTGATGCCGCCGAAGGTCGGCTCCATCGCGGCGATGATGTCGATCAGTTTGTCGGGGTCCGGCTCGTTGAGCTCGATGTCGAAGACGTCGATGCCCGAGAACTTCTTGAAGAGCACGCCCTTGCCTTCCATCACCGGCTTGGCGGCCAGCGGGCCGATGTTGCCCAGGCCCAGTACCGCCGTTCCGTTCGTGACGACGCCGACGAGATTGGAGCGCGAGGTCATGCGCGCGGCCTGCGCCGGATCGGCCACGATCGCATTGCAGGCGGCCGCGACGCCGGGCGAATAGGCGAGCGCGAGGTCGCGCTGGTTGGTCAGGCCCTTGGTGGGCACGACCGAAATCTTTCCGGGGGTCGGCGAGGTGTGATATTCGAGGGCGGCGGCGGTCAGGTCTTTCTCGTTTTCCATGGCGCTCAGGATCGGCTTATCGGCTTATCGGGGGCGCTTATGATACCGGAGCGGCCCCGATGGACCATTGCGGTTGTCCGCAGCCCGGTTCGCCGCATTCGCGCTATGGCAGAATGCGGCATCGCACAAAACGGACGGAAAGCCATGAAGCGCGTCGTTTTCAACCAGAAGGGCGGCGTCGGCAAGAGCACCATCGCGTGCAACCTCGCTGCCATTGCGGCTTCCCGCGGCAAGCGCACGCTGGTGGTCGATCTCGACCCGCAGGCCAATTCGTCGCGCTACCTGCTGGGCGCCGCGCTCGACGGCATCGAGGACACCGCGACGGGCTTCTTCGACCAGGTGCTCAACTTCAAGCTGCGGCCGAAGGCGACCGAGGACTTCATCGCCGCCACGCCTTTCGAGAATCTCTTCGTGCTGCCGGCGGACGCCGCGCTCGAGGAGCTGCAGGCCAAGCTGGAATCGCGCTACAAGATCTACAAGCTGCGCGAGGCGCTAGATTCGCTCGACGGCTTCGACGAGGTCTGGATCGACACGCCGCCCGCGCTGCACTTCTTCACCCGCTCCGCGCTGATCGCCGCCGACGCCTGCCTGATCCCCTTCGACTGCGACGAATTCGCGCGGCGCGCGCTCTACCTGCTGCTGGACAACGTCGCCGAGATCCGCGCCGACCATAACCGCGATCTCGCCGTCGAGGGCATCGTCGTCAACCAGTTCCAGCCGCGCGCCAACCTGCCGCAGCAGATCGTGGACGAATTGCGGGCCGAGGGCCTGCCGGTGCTCGACACCATGCTGTCGGCGTCGGTGAAGATCAAGGAATCGCACCAGCAGGCGAAGCCGATGATCCATCTCGACCGCAGCCACAAGCTGGCGCAGGAGTTTGCCGCCCTCTACGACGAACTGGCGGCTGCGCGCAAGGCCCAGGCGCGCGCCGCGGCGAAGAAGCGCGCCTAGCCCGAACTAGAAGGTTCCGGGGTAGGCGCCGCCGTCGAGCAGCCAGTTCTGGCCGCTGATGTAACCGGCCTGTGCGCTGCATAGCCAGGCGCAGGCGGCACCGAATTCCGCCGGATCGCCGATGCGACCGGCCGGGATGGCCGCCACGCGGGCCGCCAGCGCGGTCTCGTACGCAATGCCCTGCGACGCCGCTTGTGCGCCGATCACGGAACGGATGCGGTCCGTGTCGAAGAAGCCGGGCAGCAGGTTGTTGATGGTGACGTTGTGGCGCACCGTCGTGCGCGCCAGCCCGGCGATAAAACCGGTGAGGCCCGAGCGCGCGCCGTTCGAGAGCCCCAGGACGTCGATCGGCGCCTTCACCGCCGCCGAGGTGACGTTGACGATGCGTCCGAAGCGGCGCTCGATCATGCCGTCGACCGTGGCCTTGATGAGTTCTATCGGCGTCAGCATGTTGGCGTCGAGCGCCGCCAGCCAGTCGTCGCGGATCCAGTCGCGGAAATCGCCGGGCGGCGGTCCGCCGGCATTGGTCACCAGGATGTCGGGGGCCGGGCAGGCGTCCAAGGCTGCGGCACGGCCCGCGGCGGTCGTGATGTCGGCCGCCACGGCGCTCGCCTCGGCGCCGGTTGCACGGAGCTCGGCGACCGCCGCGTCGAGCGCCTCGCGTCCGCGCGCGACGATCGTCACCGCCGCGCCTTCGCGCGCCAGGGCCAGCGCACAGGCCCGTCCCAGTCCCTTGCTCGCCGCGCAGACCAGCGCGCGCCTGCCCGCGATTCCCAGATCCATATGCACGGCCTTAAGAATGACTTAATGGCGCCGAGCGTATCATGGCGGCCGTTTCGCTTCCGACCGTCGATGCTCAATCTCAATCGCATCCTGCTGGGCCGGCTGCTCGTCAGCTGGCTGCTGATCTCCGCCGTCATCGGCGGCGTGGTCGCGTACGTCGGCATCGAGCGCATCGACGACCAGCTGGTCGCGCTTGCAACAGCCGATTCGACGCGCTTGTCCAGCGGCGATCTCCAGCTCATCAACAGTCCTTCGCGCAACGAGGATGCGCTGCAGCGCCTGATGCGCGACCTGATGCGCGATCACTTCGTCGTCGTCGAGCTCTACAACAGTGCGCGCGAGAAGGTGCTCGAGCAGGTCAACCCGAACTTCGAATCGGTCGAGGACTACCTCAAGCAGCATCCGCACGGCTTCCCGTTCGACGGCCGGCCACACTACGAGCGCTTCATGGTCGGCGGGCAGGCCGTGCTGCAGGTGATGGTGCCGCTCACGGACGCCAAGAGCGCCGCCGCCGGCTACTTCGAGGGCGTCTTCATCATCGACCCGGAGACCCTGGCGCGGCTACGCCGCGAGCTGGCGACTTCGCTGCTGACCATCCTCGCGGTGATCCTGCTGACGACCTTCGCGCTGTATCCGGTCATCGTCTCGCTCAACCGCGAAGTGCTGCGCCACTCGCACGACCTGCTGCAGGGCAACATCGAGCTGATGGAGGTGCTCGGCAGCGCGGTCGCCAAGCGCGATTCGGATACCAGCGCGCACAACTACCGCGTCTCCATCTACGCGGTGAAGCTGGCCGAAGCGGCCGGGCTGCCGCCCGAGCGCGTGCGCGACCTGATCGGCGGCGCCTTCCTGCACGACGTCGGCAAGATCGGCATCAGCGACGTCATCCTGCTCAAGCCTGGGCGGCTCGACGAGCGTGAATTCTCGGTGATGAAGACCCATGTCGCGCTGGGCGTCGACATCCTGCAGAAGTCCAACTGGCTGCAGCGGGCGCGCGATGTCGTCGAGTTCCATCACGAAAAGTACGACGGCAGCGGCTACCTGAAGGGGCTGAGCGGCGAGGACATCCCGGTGACCGCCCGCATCTTCGCGATCGTAGACGTGTTCGACGCCCTGACGTCGAAGCGCCCCTACAAGGAGCCGTTCCCGTTCCGCGAGGCGATGGCGATCATTCAGGGCAGCGCCGGCAGCCATTTCGACCCGCGCCTGGTCGCCGTCTTCGCCGGCATGATCGAGCCGCTGTTCGCGCAGCTCGGCCAGCTCGGCGATGCCGGCGTCGAAGCCATGCTGCGCGCCATGATCGCCCGCTACTTCCTTCCCGTGGCCGCTAGCGCGGCGTGAGCTTGGCGATCGACAGCGCCAGCCACTTGACGCCGGCGCCGCCGAAGTTCACCTGCACACGGGCCTCCGATCCCGATCCCTCGGCGTTCACGATGACGCCGACGCCAAACTTGGCGTGCTCGACGGTCTGGCCGATGCGCAGCCCACCACCGGAAGCTCCGGCGCGCGGCGCCGGCGCATCGTAGGCACGCGGCGCCGCCTCGGCGGCATAGCCGTATTTCGAGGCCCGCGGCGTCAGCCATTTGAGCAACTCCTGGGGGATCTCGTCGAAGAAGCGCGACGGCAGGTTGAAGCGGGTCTGGCCATGCAGCATGCGCGTCTGCGCGAACGACAGGTAGAGGCGGCGGCGCGCGCGCGTCACCGCGACGTACATCAGGCGGCGCTCCTCCTCGACGCCCTCGGGCTGGAGGATCGAGTTCTCGTGCGGGAACAGTCCTTCCTCGATGCCGCTGATGAAGACGACATTGAACTCGAGCCCCTTCGCGGAGTGCACGGTCATCAGCTGCAAGGCGTCGTCGCCTTCGCCGGCCTGATGCTCGCCGGCCTCGAGTGCGGCGTGGGCGAGGAAGGCGACGAGGTCCGCCGAAAGCTCGCCCTCCTCGCTGGCGCGCCCCTCCTCGGCGATGAAGTTGTTCGCCGCATTGACGAGTTCGTCGAGGTTGGCGAGCCGTTCCTGGCCTTCCTTTTCGTTGCGGTAATGATCGCGCAGGCCCGAGAGGTCGATGACATGGTCGACCAGCTCGGGCAGCGGCAAATGGGCGCAGGCGCGCAGTTCGCCGATCAAGGCGGCGAAGGCGGCGAGCGCTGCGCCGCCCTTGCCCGAAAGCCGCGGGATGGCCGCGAACTGGCTGGTGCCGGCGACCTTGGCGGCATCGGCGAGGTTTTCCAAAGTGCGGGCACCGATGCCGCGGGCAGGGAAATTGACGACGCGCGCGAAGGCGGTGTCGTCGTCGCTGTTGGCGATGAGCCGCAGGTAGGCGAGCGCATGCTTGACCTCCTGGCGCTCGAAGAAGCGCAGCCCGCCATAGACGCGGTAGGGAATGCCGGCGGAGAACAGCGTGTGCTCCAGGATGCGCGACTGGGCATTCGAGCGGTAGAGCAGCGCGATCTCGGCGCGCGCATGGCCGTCGCGGATCAGCGCTTTGACTTCGTCGACGATCCAGCGCGCCTCTTCGCCGTCTGAATTCGCCTCGAACACCCGGATCGGCTCGCCGGCGCCCGCCTCGGTCCACAGGTTCTTGCCCAGCCGCCGCTCGTTGTTCTTGATGATGGCGTTCGCGGCGTCGAGGATGTTGCCGTGCGAGCGGTAGTTCTGCTCGAGGCGGATGACGTTCGCCACGTGGTACTCGCGCTCGAAGTCGCGCATGTTGCCGACCTCCGCGCCGCGGAAGGCGTAGATCGACTGGTCGTCGTCGCCGACGCAGAACAGGTTCGCCTCCGGACCGGTGAGAAGCTTGAGCCACCGGTACTGCAGCACGTTGGTATCCTGGAACTCGTCGACGAGAACGTAGCGGAAGCGCTGTTGGTAATGATGGCGCAAGGCGTCGTTGCGCGACAGGAGCTCGTAGCTGCGCAGCAGCAGTTCGGCGAAGTCGACCACCCCCTCCTTCTGGCACTGCGCCTCGTAGGCCGCGTAGAGCTCGACCCGCTTCCTCGTGTAGTCGTCCCAGGCCTCGACGGCCGCGGCGCGCAGGCCCTGCTCCTTCTGGCCGTTGATGAAGTGCTGCAGCTCGCGCGGCGGGTACTTCTCGTCGTCAACGTTGAGGGATTTCAGCAGGCGCTTGATCGCGGCCAGCTGGTCGGCGGTATCGAGGATCTGGAACAGCTGCGGCAGGCCGGCGTCGCGGTGGTGGGCGCGCAGCATGCGGTTGCACAGGCCGTGGAAGGTGCCGATCCACATGCCGCGCGTATTGATCGGCAGCATTGCCGCCAGGCGCGTCGTCATCTCCTTTGCGGCCTTGTTGGTGAAGGTCACCGCCAGCACGCCGGCAGGCGTCGCCTGGCCGGTGGACAGCAGCCAGGCGATGCGGGTCGTGAGCACGCGCGTCTTGCCGGAACCGGCGCCGGCGAGAATCAGGGCATGGACGGGAGGCAGCGTGACGGCCGCCCGCTGTTCGGGGTTGAGGCCGTTGAGGAGATCGGACATCGGCGGATTATAGCGGTGCCGTCGGGCCCGAATTGACGGCGTCCCCGGCTCACCGCAAAATGCGGCTCCGACCACCGTCATCCGCCCCCGTGAACTCGCCGACCGATACGCCGACCGCATCGTCCGCCCAGCACACGCTGCATCAGGCGCTGCTCGATGCCCAATCGCGCGCCGGCATCGGGCTGTTCATCATCAGGGAAAAGCGCATTGCCTTCGCCAACGAGGCGATCTGCCGCATGCTCGGCTATTCCGAGGCGGAGATGCTCGCGCTGCCCAGCTTCCTGGCGCTGGTCCATCCCGATCACCGCGAACTGCTCGCGGCCAACCACGCGCGTCGCGTCGCCGGCGAAGTGTTCGACAACAGCTATGAAGTTGCGGCGCTCACCAAGGAGGGCGAACGGCGGGACGTTCAGGTGACCATCGTCGCCATGCCGTCCGCCGCCGGCGTCGAACTGCTGGTCATCACCGTGGACATCACCGAGCGCAAGCTCGCCCAGCAGGCACGGCGCCGCTCGGAAGCCATGCTGCGCGACATCGTGGAGGGAACTTCGCGCGCCACCGGGGCCGCCTTCTTCCGCGCGCTGGTAAGACAGCTCGCGAGCGCCCTCGGCGTGCCGATCGCGCTGGTGGGCGAAGTGCGGCCATCCGAGCCCAACACGCTGCACTCGCTCGCGCTGTGGACCGGCGAGGGATTCGGCCCGGACACCGATTACGACCTGCTGAGCACGCCCTGCGGACGCGTCTTCAGCAGCAAGAAGAACCTCTTCGCGTGCGACCTCGAAGCCTGCTTCCCGGAAGCGCGGTCGGCGCTGCAGGCGATGGGCGCCCAGAGCTATTTCGGCTATCCGCTGACCGACGCCGACGGCGCCGCTCTCGGCGTGCTGGCGATCATGGACCGCCAGCCGATGGAACCGAGCGAGGAGCGCGCGTCGCTGATGGCGATCTTCGCCGCGCGCGCTGCGGCGGAGCTCGAGCGACTCCGTGCCGAGGCGGGCGTGCGCCGCTCGGAGCAGAAGTTCTCGCAGATCTTCCGCGCCAGCCCCGTGGCGATGTCCATGAGCCGGCTCGGCGACGGCCAGTTCCTCGAAGTGAACGATGCCTACCTGCGAACCTTCCGCTGGCCGCGCGAGGCCATGCTCGGCCGCACGGCGGTGGAACTCGGCCTCTGGGTCGATTTGGCCCAACGGCAGATCTGGGTCGACGCGCTGAGGCGCGACGGCCGCGTCGCCAATTTCGAGGCCAGGATGCGCGATGCCGCCGCCGAGGAGCACAGCGTGCTGATCTCCGCGGAACTGCTGACGCTCGACGGCGAGGAATGCGTGCTGGTGTTCATCCACGACGTCACCGAGCAGCAGCTGGCACAGGCCGAGATCAGGCAGCTGAACGCCGAACTCGAGGCCCGTGTGGAGCGCCGCACCGCCGAACTGCTGGAGGCCAATCGCGAACTCGAAAGCTTCGCCTATTCGATCTCCCACGATCTGCGCGCTCCCCTGCGCGGCATCGACGGCTTCTCGCGCCTGTTGCAGGAGGAGTACGGCGCCGGCCTCGACCAGCAGGGCAACGAGTACCTGACGCGAGTGCGCCGCGCGGCGCAGCGCCTCGGTACGCTCATCGACGACCTGCTGGAGCTGTCGCGCGTGTCCCGCCACGAAATGCGCCGCGTCAACGTCGACTTGTCCGCTGTCGCCGGCGATGTCGTCGAGGACCTGCGCCACGGCGAACCCGACCGTTCGGTCGCGGTGAACATCGCGCCGCGCTGCTCGGCCTACGGCGATCCCCAACTGCTGCGCGTACTGCTCGAAAACCTGCTCGGCAATGCCTGGAAGTACTCTCGCAACAAGGAGGGCGCCCGCATCGAATTCGGCCACGACGAGGCCGGCTATTTCGTGCGGGACAACGGCGCGGGCTTCGACATGGCGTATGCGCAGAAGCTCTTCATGCCCTTCCAGCGGCTGCACAATCCGGCGGAGTTCGAGGGTTCAGGCATCGGGCTCGCATCGGCGGCCCGCGTTGTGCGGCGCCACGGAGGCCGCATCTGGGCAGAGAGCTCACCCGGAGCCGGCGCCGTCTTCCGATTCACGCTTTAGTAAGACTAGAGCCCGCGCAACCCAATGAAATCAATCGAGTTGCCACAAAACCGTAGCACTAATCGGCCTATTGCAATTCTTTATCCTATCGCTTAGAATGCGATTGTTGCATCGCAACATATCGTCGATTCCCGTCATGCCCACAAGGTTGGCGGGAGCGAAAGGGAGATCCACATGGGAACGATCGCCGCCAGGAAGCCCAAGATGCTGCCCTGGCTCGCCAGGAAAGCGGGCATTACCGAGCACCGCGCAGACATACTCTGGCGCGCCGCGCAGCGGCATGCCGCCGCGCTCACCGGTGAAACGGAAACGCCGGCCTACTGGAAGGCCGCCATGGACGAACTGCTCGAGTTGATCGCGGCCGAGGCATTGCGCGAGGATGCGGCCTCCTTCGGGCTGCGGCGCTGGTCGCGGCTGCAGGCTCGTGCCATGCAAGCGCCGGTCAACCTGCTCGACCAGTTGGCGCTGAGTTTCGCGCGCGGCTGGCGGATATTCGGCGAATCAATCCGCCCTAGCGCGTCGTAGTCGCGTCGATCCCGGTCGCCGCCTTGAGCCGCGCCGCGGCGGCCGCGGCCTCGCCTTCATCGGCGAAGCCCTGCACCAGCAGCTGGTAGCTCCAGCCTTCCCCATCGGCCGGCACAGGCTTCACGCTGACCGCATACCCGGCTCCCCGAATCAGATCGTATTGATCGAGCGCCTGGCCTTCGCTGGCGTAGCGACCGAGCGACAGCGAAAACTTCCCGCCCCGGCGCGAGGCGCCGGCACCTCGCGCGATATCCGTCTGGCGCGCCCAACTGGCGAAATTCACGGGATCCGCGGCGATCACCGGCTGCGCCGCCTGGCCCTTCGGCACATCGACAAAGGTCATCGGCATCGCCATGGGAAGCGAGCCGGCGATGGTGGGGTGCCAGACGTCGATGTGCCCGTCGACCAGGCAGATCAAGTCATCATCCGGGGACGATCTCGCCCAGACGTCGGTGCCGCGGATGGCGGCGCTCGCCGTACCGACGCGCACGATCACATCGCGCGCCTTCACGCCCCTGGCATCGCCGGTCGTGAAACGCAAGGCGCCGGTCAGCACGTCGAGGGCCCCGCGATATTCGCGGCGCGGCTTGGAACTCATGTTGAAGAACGCGAGCCGGGCATCGGCACCGAGCTTGACCGTGCTGCCCTCGGCGAGCGCCAGGTAGACGCGGGCATCGTCGCCGGTGCGGATGCGATCGCCGTTTTCGATCGCCATGCCGGCGGCAAGCGGCCTCGCCTTGCCGCCGCGCTCCAGCCATGCCGGCGCCTGGACGGCCGACACGACGGCCGGGGGGGCCGCCCAGACCGGCAGGCAGACCAAGGCAGACAGGGCAAGCAGGGACTTCGACACAGGCATGGGGCAATCCTTTCCGGCTCGTGGGTCATGGGGCCGCGCGTATAATCCGCATCTTTGTGCAGACAGATCAGGTAGTCCGGGCCATGCAGGAAAAATACCATCCGACCGAAATCGAAAAGGCCGCCCAGAACCGTTGGGAGTCGACCGGCGCGCACCGCGCCAGCGAGGACGCCGCCAAGCCGAAGTACTACTGCCTGTCGATGTTCCCCTATCCATCGGGCAAGCTGCACATGGGACACGTGCGCAACTATACCATCGGCGACGTGCTGTCCCGGTTCCACCGGATGAAGGGCTACAACGTGCTGCAGCCCATGGGCTGGGACGCCTTCGGCCTGCCGGCAGAGAACGCGGCGATGCAGAATCACGTGCCGCCGGCGCAATGGACCTACGACAACATCGCCTACATGAAGAAGCAGCTCAAGTCGCTGGGCTTCGCCCTCGACTGGGAGCGCGAACTCGCCACTTGCAAGCCCGACTATTACAAGTGGAACCAGTGGCTATTCCTGCGCATGCTCGAAAAGGGCGTCGCCTACAAGAAGACGCAGGTGGTGAACTGGGACCCGGTGGACCAGACGGTGCTGGCCAACGAGCAGGTCATCGAGGGGCGCGGCTGGCGCACCGGCGCGCTCGTCGAGAAGCGCGAGATTCCCGGCTACTACCTCGCCATCACCAAGTACGCGGACGAACTGCTGTCGTCGCTGGACAAGCTGCCCGGCTGGCCCGAGCGCGTCAAGCTGATGCAGGCCAACTGGATCGGCAAGAGCTACGGCGTGCGTTTCGCCTTCCCCTACGAACTGGATGGCAGGAAGGAACTGCTCTGGGTGTTCACGACGCGCGCCGACACCATCATGGGCGTCACTTTCTGTGCCGTCGCGGCAGAGCATCCCTTGGCCGCACGCGCGGCACGGGACAACCCGCAGCTAGCCGCCTTCATAGACGAATGCAAGCACGGCTCCGTGATGGAAGCCGACCTGGCTACCATGGAGAAGAAGGGTATGCCGACGGGGATTTTCGTCGAGCACCCGCTGACGCACGAGAAGGTCGAGGTGTGGGTCGGCAACTACGTGCTGATGGGCTACGGCGAAGGCGCCGTGATGGCCGTGCCGGCACATGACGAGCGCGACTTCGGCTTCGCCAAGAAGTACGGCCTGCCCATCAAGCCGGTCATCGCCATCGAGGGCGAGGACTATTCGACCGAGGCTTGGCGCGAATCCTACGCCGACAAGAACCGCGGCTTCTGCGTGAACTCCGGGAAGTACGACGGGCTCGCCTACGACGCCGCGATCGACGCCATCGCCACCGACCTCAAGGCCAAGGAACTCGGCGACAAGCAGGTGCAGTGGCGGCTGCGCGACTGGGGCATTTCGCGCCAGCGCTACTGGGGCTGCCCGATCCCGATAATCCATTGCGAGTCCTGCGGCTCGGTGCCGGTGCCGGACGACCAGCTGCCGGTGGTACTGCCCGAGGACTGCGTGCCCGACGGTTCCGGCAATCCGCTCAACAAGCGCGAGGACTTCCTCGCCTGCACCTGCCCGAAGTGCGGCAAGCCGGCGCGCCGCGAAACGGACACCATGGACACCTTCGTCGATTCCTCGTGGTACTACGCGCGCTACTGCGTCGGCGCAGGGACGCGGCAGGCCAACGACCGCATGGTCGACGACGGCACCGGCTACTGGATGCCGGTCGACCAGTACATCGGCGGCATCGAGCACGCGATCCTGCACCTCCTCTATTCGCGCTTCTGGACCAAGGTGATGCGCGACGTCGGGCTGGTGAGCTACGACGAGCCGTTCGCGAACCTGCTTACCCAGGGCATGGTGCTCAACCACATCTTCTCGCGCCGCACCGACAAGGGCGGCATCGAGTACTTCGCTCCGGAGGAGGTGGACCTGGTGCGCGACGAAGGCGGCCAGATCACCGGTGCCACCTGCAAGGCCGACGGCCGGCCGGTCGACTATGGCGGCGTCGGCACCATGTCGAAGTCGAAGCGCAACGGCGTCGACCCGCAGGCGCTCATCGAGCAGTACGGCGCCGACACCGCGCGCTTCTTCATGATGTTCGCCAGCCCGCCCGAGCAGACGCTGGAATGGTCGGACTCGGGCGTCGAGGGCGCCTATCGTTTCCTGCGCCGCATCTGGGCGTTCGGCTATGCGGCGCGCGACGCCATCGCCGCGCGACCGGCGATGCCTGCGTCCCTGGCGGCCCCGCTCGCCGACGTCCGCCGCGAACTCCACCTGACGCTCAAGCAGGCGAACTACGACCTGGCCAAGATGCAGTTCAACACCGTCGCCTCGGCGGCGATGAAAATGCTCAATGCGCTGGAGAAGGCGCCGCGCGACGCAGCCGGCTGGGACGCCGTGGCTGCCGAAGGCTTCGCGATCCTGCTGCGGCTGCTGGCGCCCATCACGCCCCACGTCTGCGATGCGCTCTGGAGCGAGCTCGGCTACGGCGACGACATTTTCGCGGCGGCCTGGCCCGAGCCCCTCGCCGCCGCGCTCGAGCAGGATGAGGTCGAACTGGTGCTGCAGGTGAACGGCAAGCTGCGCGGCAGCCTGCGCGTGCCGGCCGGCGCGCCGAAGGCCGACATCGAGGCCGCAGCGCTCGCCCACGAGGCGGCGCAGAAGTACATGGAGGGCAAGCCGGCGAAGAAGATCGTCGTCGTGCCCGGCCGGCTGGTCAACATCGTCGCCTGAGGGGAACGCCATGCGCCGCCTGCTCCTGATCCTCGCCGCAGTCACGCTCGGCGCCGCGCTCGCCGGCTGCGGCTTCAAGCTGCGCGGCGCGTACTCGCTGCCCTTCGACACCATCTACATCAACCAGCCCGAGTTCTCGCCGCTCTACGCACTGCTCAAGCGCAACATCGAGGCGTCCTCGGCGACCCGCGTGGTGACGAACCGCAAGGAGGCGCAGGCTTCCTTCCTCGTAACGGTCGACTCTCCGCAAAAGGTCATCCTGTCGCTCGACACCGCCGGCAACGTGGTCGAATACCGATTGGTCCGGACGTTCGGATTCCGGGTGGTGGACCGCGACGATCACGAACTCATTCCCAACAGCTCTATCAACGTCTACCGCGACATCAGCTTCAGCAACCCGCAGGTGCTGTCGAAGCAGTCGGAAGAGGCACTGCTGTGGCGCGACATCGAGAACGACCTCGTACAGCAGATCCTGCGCCGCCTGGCGGCTGCCAAGCCGGTGGCGGCAGCAGAGAAGCCCTGATCCCATGCTGTTGCGTCCCGAGCAGCTCGACGCCCATGTGGCGAAGACGCTTTCGCCGCTCTACGTCCTGCATGGCAACGAACCCCTGCTGGTCATCGAGGCGGCCGACGCCGTCAGGGCGGCCGCCCGCGCCCAAGGCTTCGCCGAGCGCGAAGTGCTGGTCGCCGGTCAGGGCTTCAAATGGGACGAGCTGTTCCTGGCAGCCGGCAACCTCTCCCTCTTCGGCGGCGACAAGCTGATCGACCTGCGCATCCCGTCGGGCAAGCCCGGACGCGACGGCGGCGAGGCGCTCAAGCGCTACTGCGGACAGCTTCCCGCCGGCGTCGTCACCCTGGTGACTCTGCCGGAACTCGATTGGCAGACGAAGAAGGGCGCCTGGTTCGCCGCACTGTCGCAAGCCGGCGTGGCGGTCGAATGCAACGCGCCGCCGCTGCCCCAGTTGCCGGCCTGGATCGCCGGCCGCCTCGCCCGCCAGAACCAGACGGCTCCGCGACCCGCGCTCGACTTCATTGCCGCCCACGTCGAAGGCAACCTGCTGGCCGCGCATCAGGAAATCCAGAAGCTGGGCCTGCTCTATCCGCAAGGCGAGATCTCGCTGGAGCAGGTCGAGGCCGCCGTGCTTAACGTCGCGCGCTACGACATCGACAAGCTGCGTTCGGCGCTCGCCGCGGGCGACGGTCCTCGCAGCGTGCGCGTGCTCGAAGGACTCAAGGCCGAGGGCGCCGCGCCGCCGCTGGTGCTGTGGACGCTGGCCAACGAGTCGCGCAACCAGTGCCAGCGCCAAGCGCGCCGCGGCCTGGCGCGCAATGCGCTATTGCACGCCGCGCGGATCGACCGCATCATTAAAGGCGTCGCCCAGGGCGACCTGTGGGACGAGTTCGCGCAGCTCGCGCTGCGCCTGACCCGCGCCGCCTGAACCTAAACCGGGAATCGCCGAGATGGACATCCAGGAATACATGCAGAAGATCGGGCGCGCCGCCCGCGAGGCCTCGCGCGACGTGGCGCGCGCCTCGACCAAGGCCAAGAACGATGCGCTGCTGGCGATGGCGAAGACGCTGCGCGAGCGCCGCGACGAATTGCTCGCCGCCAATGCCGCCGACCTCGAGCAGGCGCGCGCCGACGGCCTCGACCCGGCGATGATCGATCGCCTCACCCTGACGGCCAAAGGCGTCGAAAGCATGGCGCAGGGCCTCGAGCAGGTCGCCGCGCTTGCCGATCCGGTCGGCGAGATCACCGATCTCAAGCGACGCCCTACCGGCATCCAGGTCGGCAAGATGCGGGTGCCGATCGGCGTGGTGGGCATCATCTACGAGGCGCGTCCCAACGTCACCGCAGACGCCGCGGCGCTGTGCCTGAAGTCCGGCAATGCCGCGATCCTGCGCGGCGGCAAGGAGGCCCTGCGCTGCAACCAGGCGATCGCCGCCTGCGTCCGCGACGGCCTCCGTGCCGCCGGCCTGCCGGAGACGGCTGTGCAGGTGATCGAGACGACCGATCGCGCGGCCGTCGGCCACCTCGTCGCCATGCCCGAATTCGTCGACGTCATCGTGCCGCGCGGCGGCAAGGGGCTGATCGAGCGCATCTCCAAGGAGGCGCGCGTGCCGGTCATCAAGCACCTCGACGGCAACTGCCACGTCTATATCGACGACGCGGCGGACCGCGAGAAGGCCTTGCGCATCGTCGAGAACGCCAAGACGCAGCGGCTGGGCACCTGCAACACCGCCGAGTCGCTGCTGGTCTCGCGCGCCGTCGCCAAGACGCTGCTGCCCGAGATCGCCGCCATGCTGCAGGCGAAGGGCGTCGAGATCCGCGGCTGCGCCGAGACGCTGGCCGTGGTGCCCGGCGCCAAGGCCGCGACCGAAGAGGACTACTACACCGAGTACCTCGCCGCCATCATTTCCGTGAAGGTGGTCGACGACGTCGGCGCCGCCATCGCGCACATCAACAAGTACTCGTCGCAGCACACCGAGGCCATCGTCACCGAGAACTACACCGCGGCGATGCGCTTCCTGCGCGAGGTCGACTCCAGCAGCGTCATGGTGAATGCCTCCACGCGCTTCGCCGACGGCTTCGAGTACGGCCTCGGCGCCGAGATCGGCATCTCCACCGACAAGTTCCACGCGCGCGGGCCGGTCGGCCTGGAGGGCCTCACCTCGCAGAAGTGGATCGTCCTCGGCGACGGCGAAGTCAGGCAGTAGCGGACCGCCGGTCTACCAGCGCACGCGCACGGTGTATTCAAGGACGGCGGCGCCGTCCGCCGGCACCGTGACGTTCCACGCCGCCACGCGCGCCGACTCGCGCGTGCTCTTCTGAGATTCCTGCACGATCTCCCAGTCTCCCGGCATCGGCTCCTGGACGCGCACCGTGACCGGCTCGTCCTTGGCGTTGCGCAGCTCGATGCGGTAGGAACTCTCCGCAGCGCCATCGCCCAGCTTGCGGTAGGCGGTCTGCTTGCGGTCGGCCGTGATGTCGAAGGCCTCGCCGATGCGCAGCTTCACCGTCTCGTTCTTCGCCGTGTGGTCGATGCGGTCTTCGCCGACGAATTGCGCGGCGCCCTTGCTGTCCCTTGCGTAGACGCGCACCACACCGCCGGGCAGCGGCTTGCCGAGTCCACCGCCCTTGTTCTCGAACTCGAGGAACACTGCCGGCTTGAGCTTCTGGCCGATCTGGCCGTAGCGCTCGCGGTAGTAGTACTCGCTGCCCGCCAGCAGGTATTGGCGCTGCACCGGGATGGAGGTTGCCGACAGCAGCGCGAGCTGCTTGGTCTGGTTGTCGGCGATCGACGTCGGCCGGTCGAAGCTGTAGAGGTGATAGTCCATCAACGCTTCCTGGCTGGCGGCCTGCCTGGCCATCGGGGCAGGCGCGGCCATCATGGCATAGGCCGGGGCCGGCGGGCGCACCCGGTTGACGCTGCCCGCGACGAGTTGCAGCGTGGCGTCCTCGTAGGCGGCGCCGCTGCGGTTGGTCAGCGTCACCCACCCGGAAAGGTCCATGCGGCGGCCGTCGGGGCTCAGGTTGGCGACATAGTCGGCCTTCCACGAGAGACCGCCGGTCAGATAGGACAACTCCAGCGACTGTGGGCCGCCGGCCGCTTCGAGCAGCACGGAGAGCGTCGGACGGTCGCGCAGGTTCGCCGGCACGCTGGGAAAGACTATGCGCCCCGGCATGCCGGTCTCGATGCGATCCGCGAAACGCAGCACGACGCCGTTGTTGGCGGCCAGCACCGTCGCCTTTTCGGCCCGATCCTCGCCGGTCGTGGGATTGGAGCGCAGCACCGTCACTTCGCGTCCGACGTACTTCTCCAGCAGCTTGGCCGGCGTCAGCAGATCGAAATCGAAGTTCTGTTCCACCAGTTCGATCGGGCTGCCGCTCGCCGCCCTGAGCAAGGCGGTCTCGGGACGCATCTGCGCCGAAACGTCGCGCCACGACAGCCGCGCGAGCCCCGAAGGTAGCTTCAGCCGACGGCGCTCCTTTACCAGCGCGAGGTCGTCGTTGTAGACGGTGATCGCCGTTGCCTCGCGGTCTGCGATGCCCGAAGCCATTTCGTTAGCAGCCTCCGCCGCCATGACGCAGCCCGCCGCGAAGGCCATTCCGATTCCGAGCCAGCATCGCTGCATGATCTTCCCCTCGTTCGGACAGAGCCCTCAGCATACTCCCGCGCCGCACGGGCGACCGGCAGCCGCAGCGCGCGATGCTATGATGCCCGGCCGGGAGAGTCCTTCCTTTGTCATATGGAGAGATCATGAAACGCTGGCTGCTCGCCCTTGCCCTGCTCGTTTCGGCCGCCGTCGCCGGCGCCGCGGAAATCCACGGCGTCGCCTTCCCCGACAAGGCGAAGATCGGCGACTCTGAACTCGGCCTCAACGGCGCCGGCGTGCGCGCCAAGCTCTTCTTCAAGGTTTATGCGGCGGGCCTCTATCTGCCTGAGAAGAGGCACAGCGCCGACGAAGTGCTCGGGCTCAAGGGCGCCAAGCACCTGCATATCGTCACGCTGATGGATCTGACGGCGCCGCAATTCGCCGACGCGCTGGTCGAGGGCCTGCACAAGAACCTGCCCGAAGCCGAAATCGGGCCGCTGCAGCCGCGCATCGATCAATTTCGCTCGACCATTCTGGCCCTAAAGAGCGCCCCCAAGGGAACGGCGATCGACATCGACTGGCTGCCTTCAGCGGGCACCCGCCTCAGCTTCAACGGCGAAAAGCGCGGCGACGATATCTCCGGTGAGGACTTCTACCGCGCGCTGCTGCGCATCTGGCTCGGCGAGCATCCGGCCGAAGGCAGCCTCAAGGAAGCGCTGCTCGGCCGCTGATCGCGCTCGGACGGCATCAGTTTGGTGCGTCCGCACCAGAACCGTGTCCGCCGCAGGATCTCCTCAGCCACCAGCCAGCGGCCGCGGAAGCGTACGGCAGCACGGCACCGAGCGTAATCAGTGCAAGCATGTCGTCCCAGTCCATGATGACCTCCGATTTCGGCGTGTTGACCGCTTGCAGCAAGAGAAGTGCCAAAACGGCACCGGCAAGCAGGTCGGCGGCGAACCGGCGGCGGGAAACGCGGTCCGACGCTATCCCGCCTTATCATCACGGACTTGACCGGAGGAGCTTCGCCATGTCGCCTTCCCCCTACCAAGCGGTTCTCACCTTCCCCTCCTTCTCCCTGGGACTGCGCTGCAGCGGGGACGAGATTCTCGCCATCGACTATCTGGAGCCGTGCGCCGAGGTGGCGCCCCAGGGGCTGCTCGCCAAGGAGGCAGCCCGCCAGTTGCGTGCGTATCTCAAAGACCCGCGCTTCGCCTTCGGACTGCCGCTGGCGCCGGCCGGCACGCACTTCCAGCGCCGCGTATGGAACGGCATCAGCGCCATCCCGAGCGGCAGCACCCGCACCTACGGCGAACTGGCACAGGCGATCGGCAGCGGGCCGCGCGCCGTGGGGAACGCTTGCGGGGCCAATCCTTATCCGATCGTGGTGCCCTGCCATCGCGTCGTGGCCAGCCAGGGACTGGGCGGCTTCGCGCGGCAGCGGGGCGGCTTCCTGCTCGGCATCAAGCGCTGGCTGCTCGCGCATGAGGGCGTCTGACTCGCTGCTGCTAGACGAATTCGTCGACGCCCTCTGGCTTGCCGACGGGCTGGCGAAGAACACGCTGGCCGCCTATCGCTCCGACCTGGCCTTGTTCGCCACCTGGCTGGCCGGGCGCGGACGCGGGCTGCCGGACGTCTCGGAAGCCGACGTCAACGACTATCTCGCGCACCTGCATCGCCGCCCGCAGCCCTTCAAGCCTTCAAGCCAGCGTCGGCTGCATTCGGCATTTCGCCGCTTCTACGGCTGGCTGCTCGACCAGGGCCGCATCGACGTCGATCCGCTGCTCAACATCGAGCGACCGATGCGCGCCGAGCGTTTCCCCAAGACATTGTCGGAAAGGAACGTCGAGGACCTGCTTGCCGCGCCCGATGTCGCCAGGCCGCTGGGGCTGCGCGACCGCGCCATGCTGGAGCTGCTCTATGCGACCGGCCTGCGCGTGTCCGAACTGATCGAGCTCAAGCTGTTCGAACTGAGCCTCCTCGATCAGGTGCTGCGCGTAACCGGCAAGGGCGACAAGCAGCGGCTGGTGCCGCTCGGCGAAGTCGCCGCCGACTGGCTGCAGCGCTATCTCGATGAAGCGCGGCCATTGCTTCTGAAGGGCCGTGCGTCGGACCACGTCTTCGTCACCGGCCGCGCCGGCGGCAAGGGCATGACGCGGCAGATGGCCTGGACGCTCATCAAGAAGCACGCGGCGGCGGCGGGCATCCCGGCCCAACGCATCTCGCCCCACGTGCTGCGCCACGCCTTCGCCACCCACCTGCTCAACCACGGCGCCGACCTGCGCGTGGTGCAGTTGCTGCTCGGCCACGCCGACATTTCCACCACCCAGGTCTATACTCACGTCGCCCGCGAGCGGCTCAAGCGGCTGCATCAGGTGCACCACCCTCGCGGATAGGCAAGAACAAGAATGAAAGACGAAACGGCGCCCCGAACGGCGGCAACGCGCTTCCTCGAACAGAACCGCGTCGCACGCACCGACCACCTCTATGCCTATGAAGAACACGGCGGCACACGCGTCTCGGCGCGCGAACTCGGCGTGCCCGAGCACGAAGTGGTCAAGACGCTGGTCATGGAGGACGAGAGCGCGCGCCCGCTGATCGTCCTGATGCACGGTGACCGCAAGGTATCGGCCAAGGAACTGGCGCGGCAGATCGGCACCAAGCGCATCGAGCCCTGCAAACCCGAAGTCGCCCAGAAGCATACCGGTTACATGGTCGGCGGCTGTTCGCCATTCGGTACGCGCAAGGCGCTGCCGGTGTACGTGGAGAAGAGCATCCTCGACCTGCCGCGCATCTACATCAACGGCGGCCGGCGGGGCTATCTGGTCGGCATCGAGACGAAGGAACTGGTGCGCGTGCTGGCACCGAAGGTCGTCGAGGTCGGACGGGAGGACTGAGTGAGCGCCGCCAGGACAAGCCTGCTTCCATACTTTCGCATCGCCGCGCTGCTGCTGCCCCTTGGCGCCGCCGCCGCGGTCGTCGCCGCGCCGCTCGATGAGGATCCGGCCCAACCGGTGTTCGAGACCAAGGACCGGCGGCTGAAGGAAGCGCTGGGCCAGCGCGGCGGTCAGCCGGTGCTGGTCAATTTCTGGGCGCCGTGGTGCGAGCCGTGCCGGGCCGAGATGCCTTCGCTGCAGCGCTTTGCCGAGCGCTGGCGGGCGCGCGGCCTCACCGTGCTGACGGTGGACGTCGCAGATCGCAAGGGCGAAGGGTCGCGTTTTCTTTGGGACGCCGGCGTCACCTTGCCGGTGCTTTACGATCCCGATCAGGCACTGACGCGGGCGCTGGGCGTGCGCGCCCTGCCGATGACGCTGGTGCTGGATCGGCAGCACCGCGTGGTCGCACGCGCCAAGGGCGCCATCAACTGGGACGCCAAGGCGCTCGACCGCCAGATCGACAGCCTGCTCAGGTAAGGGCAGCGGCTTCCGCGCGAACCCTGTCGAAGGAACCGGTCGCCGTAAACTTGGCGCTCGTCTGCGGCATCGCCAAACGGCGATCCGGCACCAGGAAGGGCACGTAGTCCATGTCGACTTCCGACACATGGTGCTTCAGCCAGTCCTTGAGCATCGACACCAACTCCACCGAAATGTCGCGGTCGAGATAGATCTTGCGCAGCTGATGCAGGCGGTTGCTGAAGCTGCGATGCTCGCGCACATGCTCGGCGATGCGTGGATAGTCGTGCACCCGCATCAGGTACTCCTCCTCCGCGAAATGCGTATGCGCATAATTGCTCAACTGCTCGAGCACGTAGAAGGTCCGCAGCATGCTTCTTTCCGCGGCAACCTGCTCCAGCACCGTCAGGCAATCGAACAGCGAGCGATGCTGCTGATCGAGCGACGCGATTCCCGTCGCCAGGGCCGCGCTCCATTGCAGCGCGTCGCCCTTCTGTTGGTCGGACATGATCAATCTCCCCAAGATTTACTGGCCGATTTGCGCTCTTTTCAGCGGCGCTTGCGTGTCTTTTCCCAACCTAGATCAGGGTCACGCAGGCGTCAAAGGGATTTCAGTAGAACAGTGCGGAGAGATCGACGCTGGATCGCTTGCCGAGGCTGTCTGCATGCGCTTCCAGCCAGGCGCCGGCGCGCTGGCGGCCCAGGTCGCGCAGGCTTTCCAGGAAGCGCAGGTCGGCGGTCAGCTTGGTCTCGGTGGTTAGGCCGCCCAGCAAATCCTCGGCTTCGATCACATGGAAGCAGGCTGCGACAATTCGTCGCTCGAAGCGGCCCAGCAGCGGCCAGGGGCGGCCGATGTATTCGCGCAGGTGGGCGAACATGCGCATCTCGCGCAGGAATGTCGCGTTGAAGGTGAGTTCGAGCACCCGGTCGCGAATGTCCCCGGCCGAGACAGGCGTCTCCTGGTACTTGAGCGGCGCCAGCAGCACGAGCAGGATGTCCGGGCATTCGCATTCGTAGAACAGCGGGAAGACGGCCGGATTGGCGGCGAAGCCGCCGTCCCAGTACGGCTCGCCGTCGATCACCACCGTGCGGTGGAGGGTCGGCAGGCATGCCGAGGCGAGCAGCGCGTCGGACGTGAGTTCGGATTGATGGAACAGCCGGAGCTTGCCCGAATTGGCGTGGGTGGCGGCGACGAACAGCTTGACGGGGCTCGCGGCGCGTAGCCGCGCGAAGTCGATCTGGGCCTCGACGATGTCGCGCAGCGGATTGACGTCGAAGGGATTGAGCTGGTCGGGCGACAAATAGCTGGTCCAGCGCAGCATGGCACGGACCGCCGGCGAGGCGGCGCGCGGCTCGCCGTCGAGCGAGGGCGCGCCGACCTGGAACGGCTGGCTGTCGGCCACGGCAGTCCAGAAGTCCGCCAGCGCCTGGCGCGCGCCGTCGGCGCCGCCGCGCAGCAGTCCGTGCGCCAGGACCACGGCGTTCATCGCGCCGGCGCTGGTGCCGCTGATGCCTTCAAAGGCCAGGCGGCCATCCTCGAGCAGGCGGTCGAGCACGCCCCAGGTGAACGCGCCGTGCGCCCCGCCGCCCTGCAGGGCAAGATTGACGCGTCGGGGCATCGTTCGAGCAGGCACTCAGGCGCGGGAGCGCTCAATCTGCACGCCGACGCGGCGCACGCCGCGCGCGATGCCGACCTTGGCGATGCTGATCTTGACCCAGGGGGCGCGGAACTCGTCGAGCATCATCCCGATGACGTGCTCGCCGAGCGTCTCGAGCAGATTGAAGTGCTTCTCGGCCAGATCCTGGCGAATGCGCTCGATGACCGTCGCGTAGTCGATGGTCTTGGCGATGTCGTCGTCGCGCGCCGCCTCGTCGGGAACGCCGAAGGTCAGGCTGATCTCGAGGCTCTGCGGGGCGGCCCGCTCGCGCGGATAGATGCCGACGTGGGCCTCGACCCGCATGTCGTCGATGAAGATGAAGTCCATGAAAGGCGGTCGATTACAATCGGCGGGATTCTAGGGAATTAATGATGAAACTGCTTGAATTCGTTCTAGTCGGCTACCTGCTGGGCTCGCTGCCCTTCGCGGTCATCGTGTCCCGGGCTTTCGGGATAGCGGATCCGCGCAGCTTCGGTTCGCGCAATCCCGGTGCGACCAACGTGCTGCGCTCCGGCAACAAAGCGGCCGCGGCCCTGACGCTGCTCGGCGATGCCGCCAAGGGCTGGTTCGCCATGGCGCTGGCCGGCTGGCTCGGTGCCGATCCGCTCGGCGCTGCCTTCGCCGGCGTCGCGGCCTTTCTCGGTCACATCTTCCCGATCTTCCTCGGCTTTCGCGGAGGCAAGGGCGTGGCGACCGCCCTCGGCGTGCTGCTCGGCTTCTCGGGCTGGCTGGCGCTGATCTGTGCCGCGACGTGGGCTGGCGTCGCCGCCGTCTTCCGCTACTCGTCGCTCGCCGCGCTCGCTGCGGCGGCCGTGGCGCCGGTCGCCGCCTGGCCGCTGCTGGGCGCTCCGATGTCCGCGGTGCTCACCGTCATGTCGCTGCTGCTCTTCTGGCGCCACCGCGAGAACATCCGCAAACTGCTGTCGGGAACGGAGAGCCGCATCGGCAAGAAGGCCGCGGCGCAGTAGTCGTCAGGCCGCCGAAAGCTCGTTCAGCGGCCAGCGCGGACGAATGCCGAAGGCGCCGCCGCGCAGCCCCTTTTGACCGGCCATCAGCCGCTGCGCACCGCAGAAGGCAATCATGGCGCCGTTGTCCGTACACAATTCGAGCGCCGGATAGAAGACGCGGAGTTTCCCTTTCGCGGCCGCGGCGTCGAGCCGCGCGCGCAGCCGGCGGTTGGCGCCCACTCCGCCGGCGACCACCAGGCGATCGAGGCCGCAGTGCCCCAGCGCCGCCAACGCCTTGGTCACCAGCACTTCCGTGACCGCCTCCTGGAACTCCCACGCGAGGTCGGCCTTCTCCCGCTCGGTAAGCGACCGCTCGCGTGCCGCAGTGAGCACCGCCGTCTTGAGGCCCGAGAAGCTGAAATCGAAATCGCCGGAATTGAGCATCGGGCGGGGCAGGCGGAAGCGGCCCGGTCCACCGCCCTCGGCCAGCCGCGCCAGCGCCGGACCGCCCGGATAACCGAGTTCGAGCAGTTTGGCCGTCTTGTCGAAGGCTTCGCCGGCGGCATCGTCGAGCGATTCCCCGAGCAGTTCGTAGGCGCCCACGCCCGTCACGCGCATCAATTGCGTGTGTCCGCCCGAGACCAGCAGCGCGACGAAGGGAAAACTCGGCGGCTCGACTGCGAGCAAAGGCGACAGCAGGTGCCCTTCGAGGTGATGGACGGGCAATGCCGGCACGTCGAGCGCCAACGCCAGCGATTCGGCGAAGCTGGCGCCGACCAGCAGCGCGCCGGCGAGGCCCGGACCGGCGGTGTAGGCGATCGCCTCGATGTCGCCCTTGTGAGCGCCCGCTTGCGCGAGAACGCTGTCGAGCAGGGGAACCAGGCGCCGGATGTGGTCGCGCGAAGCGAGTTCGGGCACCACGCCGCCGTAGGCCTCGTGCATCGCCACCTGGCTATGGACGGCATGGCCGAGGAGGCCGCGTTCCGTGTCGTACACGGCGACGCCGGTTTCGTCGCAGGAGGATTCGATGCCGAGGACGAGCATGGGCGGCGATTGTACCTTTGACACGCGGCGAAAAACGGATAGAATGCCGGGCTTTTGGTTCCGGCGTTACGCCCAAAGGGCATAAGCCTCCGCCGAAATCTCCGATTTCCCGCCGTCCGTCATTCAGGAATAACCCAATGCCTGGTATTCGCGTCAAAGAAAACGAGCCGTTCGAAGTCGCCATCCGCCGCTTCAAGCGCACCATCGAGAAGGCTGGTCTGCTCACCGAACTGCGCTCGCGCGAGTTCTACGAAAAGCCCACCGCCGAGCGCAAGCGCAAGCTGGCCGCCGCGGTGAAGCGCCATCACAAGCGCATCCGCAGCCAGCAGCTGCCGCAGAAGCTCTACTAAGCTTTCCTGCCCGCTTTACACCGGCCGGCACCGCGCAAGCGCTGCCGGCGTTTGTCTTTAGGAGTCCGCCATGTCGCTGAAGATCCGCATCAACGAGGACATGAAGTCCGCCATGAAGGCGCGCGACGCGGCGCGGCTCGCCGCCATCCGCCTGCTGATGGCGGCCATGAAGCAGAAGGAAGTCGACGAGCGCATCGAACTCGACGACGCCGGCGTGATCGCGGTCATCGAGAAGATGATCAAGCAGCGCAAGGACTCGATCACCCAGTACGAGGCCGCCAAGCGCCAGGATCTGGCGGATGCAGAGAAGTTCGAAGTGGAAGTGCTGTCCGCCTACATGCCGCAGGCGCTGTCGGCCGACGAGATCGCCGGCATCGTCGCCGCGGCGATCGCCGAGTCCGGCGCCAAGTCACCCGCCGAGATGGGCACGGTGGTCGGCCTGGTGAAGCCCAAGGTCGCCGGCCGCGCCGACATGGGCGAAGTCTCGAAGCTGATTCGCGCAAAACTCGCCGGCGCATAATTCGGGAGTGATCCCCGAGTCGTTCATCCAGGAGCTGCTCGCCCGCGTCGACATCGTCGAGGTGGTCGAGCGCTACGTCGCCCTGCGCAAGGCGGGCGCGAACTACTCGGCCTGCTGCCCCTTCCATTCCGAGAAGACGCCCTCGTTCACCGTCAGCCCGAGCAAGCAGTTCTACCACTGCTTCGGTTGCGGGGCACATGGCAGCGCAATCGGATTCGTCATGCAGTATTCGGGCGTCGGTTTCGTCGAGGCCGTCGAGGATCTCGCCCATAGCGCCGGCATGCAGGTGCCGCAGGTTTCCGAGCGCGTCCAGACGGAGCGCGCCAGAAAGGCGCCGCTGACCGAATTGATGGCGCGCGCCGCACGCTTCTACAAGGAGCAGCTCAAGCGGTCGCCGAAGGCGATCGACTACCTGAAAGGCCGCGGGCTGACCGGCGAGGTGGCCGCGCGCTTCGGCCTCGGCTACGCGCCGGACGAATGGCAAGGCCTCGAGAAGGTCTTCCCCGACTACAAGGAGCCGGCGCTGCTCGAATGCGGCCTGGTGATCGAAAACGACCAGGGCCGCCGCTACGATCGCTTCCGCGACCGGGTCATGTTCCCCATCCTCGACCAGCGCGGCAACGTGATCGGCTTCGGCGGCCGCTTCATCGGCGACCACAAGGCAGCCCAGGCCGAGAATGCCGCCGCCGGCCCCAAGTACCTGAATTCGCCGGAAACGCCGCTTTTCGAGAAGGGGCGCGAACTCTACGGCCTGATCCAGGCACGGCAGGCCATCCGCGACGAGGACCGGGTGATCGTCGTCGAAGGCTACATGGACGTCGTAGCGCTGGCCCAGCACGGCGTCGGCAACGCCGTGGCGACGCTGGGAACCGCCTGCACGCCGCATCACGTGCACAAGCTGCTGCGCCAGGCATCCCGCGTCATTTTCTGCTTCGACGGCGACGCTGCCGGCCGCAAAGCCGCATGGCGCGCCCTGGAGGCCAGCCTCGATCAGCTTTCCGACGATCGGACGGTGGGCTTCCTGTTCCTGCCCGCAGAGCACGATCCTGACAGCTTTGTGCGCGCCGAGGGTGCCGAGGCCTTCCGCCGGCTCGCCGCCCACCCCACCACCCTGACCGAGTTCCTGATGCGCGAACTCTCCGCGGGACTCGACCTCGAGCGCAGCGCCGAGGACCGCGCTCACCTGGTTCACGCTGCCAAGCCGCACCTGCTCAAGCTCGCCGCGCCGATCCTCCGGGTCCAACTCACCAAGGCGCTGGCGCAGGCGGCAGGAATGACCCAGGCGGAGGTCGAAGACCAGTGCGGCATCAAGCCGATGCCGCGCGGGCGCGCCCCTGCGCCACGCCCGCCGCGAAAGCGCACCGTCGCCCTGACGCTGGAGCACGCGCTGGTCGAACCCGTGCTCTACAAGCCCGAGCGTGCCGCACGCATCCCGCTCGAACGGGTCTCGCGCGACACCCCGCACGGCGCCCTGCTCCACGCCATCGCCGACCGCGTCGACCACGGGGAAATGCCCGCCGGCGGCGTCGGCATGCTCATCGAGTCCTTCCGCGGAACCCCGCACGAGGTGACGCTGTCGGAGTGGGCGTCGCGCCTGGCGGAAGACGAACCGGATCCTGGCGAACTCGAAGCGGTTTTCATCGACGCCCTCGAGCGCCTGCGCGAAAAGGACTTGGCACGGGAGATTGCGGCGCTCAACGAAAAGGCCCGCAATGGGAGCGCAAGCCCGGAAGAGCTTCGCGAGCTGCTGGCGCGCAAGGCCCAGAGCCAAAAAACCCAGCCAAGCGAGTGATTTTTCACATATAATGTACGGTTTCCCGGCGTTTTTTGCCGGGCAAGCCATTTTCCGAGGAACGTCATGCCGAAGGAAACCAAACAGTCCAAGTCCAAAGCCGCCGCGAAGCCCGCCGCCAAGAAGGCAGCCGCGACCAAGGCGCCTGCCAAGGCCGCAGCCGCCAAGGCGCCCGCAAAGACGGCTAAGGCAAAGACGCTTCCTCCTCCCGCTCCCGTGAAGGCGCCGGCCAAGCCGGCCGCCAAGCAGATCAAGGCAGCGACGGTCGCCGAGCCGGCTCCCGCTCCCGAAGTCCAGCCCGAGGCGCCCAGGGCGCCCGCCAAGCCGGAGCCCAAGGGCCGCCGCGGCAAGGAAAAGAACGCGGCAATCGCCGCCGCGCCGCAGCCGATCGACCTCGAAACCAAGCGCACGCGATTGAAGAATCTCATCGCGCTCGGCAAGGAGCGCGGCTTCCTAACCTATGGCGAGATCAACGACCATCTGCCCGACGACCTCGTCGACGCCGAGCAGATCGAGTCGATCATCTCGACGTTCAACGACATGGGCATCCAGGTGTTCGACGAGGCTCCGGCCGCCGAGGACATGCTGCTCACCGAGGCGAGCCCCGCCGCCGTCGATGAAGCCGAGGTCGAGGAAGAGACCGAACAGGCCCTGTCGACGGTCGAATCCGAATTCGGCCGCACCACCGACCCGGTGCGCATGTACATGCGCGAGATGGGCTCGGTCGAGCTGCTGACCCGCGAAGGCGAGATCGAGATCGCCAAGCGCATCGAGGATGGCCTCAAGCACATGATCCAGGCCATCTCGGCCTGCCCGACCACCATCGCCGAGATCCTCGAACTGGCCGGCAAGGTGGCGCGCGACGAAATGCGCATCGACGAGGTCATCGACGGCCTCATCGACCCGAACGCCGCCGACGACATCGAGGCGCTGGCCGAGGACGAGGAAGCCGCCATCGAGGAAGACGAGGGCGACGACGAGGATGAGGAAGGCGGCGGCGCCGTTTCCGCCTCGCTGATGCAGCTCAAGCAGGACGCGCTGGAGCGCTTCGCCGTGATCCACGAAGCGTACGGCAAGCAGATGCAGGCGCTCACCAAGCGCGGCTCCCAGGACAAGACCTACCTGCGCATCCAGAAACAGATCTCCGGCGAGCTGATGAACATCCGCTTCACCGCCCGCACCACCGAGCGCCTGTGCGACTCCGTGCGCGGCATGGTGGAAGCCGCGCGCGGCCACGAACGCAAGATCCTGCATCTCTGCGTCGACAAGGCCCACATGCCGCGTCCGCATTTCATCAAGATCTTCCCCGGCAACGAGACCAACATGGAGTGGCTCAAGCACGAGGTGCAGTCGGGCAAGCCGTATGCGGCGCAGCTGATGCGCGCCGCGCCGGCCATCATCGAAGAGCAGCAGAAGCTGATCGACCTGCAGACGCGCATCGGCATTCCGCTCAAGGAACTCAAGGACATCAACAAGCAGATGTCCACCGGCGAAGCCAAGGCCCGCCGCGCCAAGCGCGAGATGACCGAGGCCAACCTGCGCCTGGTGATCTCGATCGCCAAGAAGTACACCAACCGCGGCCTGCAGTTCCTCGACCTGATCCAGGAAGGCAACATCGGCCTGATGAAGGCGGTGGACAAGTTCGAATACCGCCGCGGCTACAAGTTCTCGACCTACGCGACGTGGTGGATCCGCCAGGCCATCACCCGCTCGATCGCCGACCAGGCGCGCACCATCCGCATCCCGGTGCACATGATCGAGACCATCAACAAGATGAACCGCATCAGCCGGCAGATCCTGCAGGAAACCGGCATGGAGCCGGATCCGGCGACGCTGGCCATCAAGATGGAGATGCCCGAGGAGAAGATCCGCAAGATCCTCAAGATCAGCAAGGAGCCGATCTCCATGGAGACGCCGATCGGCGACGACGACGACTCCCACCTCGGCGACTTCATCGAAGACTCCTCGACGCTCTCGCCGTCCGACGCCGCGCTCTACGCCAGCCTGCGCGAAGTCACCAAGGAGATCCTCGACAGTCTGACGCCGCGCGAAGCCAAGGTGCTGCGCATGCGCTTCGGCATCGAGATGAACACCGATCACACGCTGGAAGAAGTCGGCAAGCAGTTCGACGTCACGCGCGAGCGCATCCGCCAGATCGAAGCCAAGGCGCTGCGCAAGCTGCGTCACCCCTCGCGCTCCGAGAAGCTGCGCAGCTTCCTCGATGGCGCGGAGTAACGCCAAATAGCTTTAGAATCGCAGCGGCCCGCAAATGCGGGCCGCGTCGCGTTGGGGGCCTGTAGCTCAGTCGGTTAGAGCAGAGGACTCATAATCCTTTGGTCGTGGGTTCGAGTCCCACCGGGCCCACCATAAGAATCAGCCAGCGGCGGCGTCTGGCGTCCGCACTATCAGTCGGCAAACAGCCTGGCGAATTCCGCCTTGACCCTGTCGATGCACGTGCGGGTATGCTCCCTGCCCTTCGCCTTGACGGCCGCATAGTCGTCCGCTTCCCATTGTTCCAGGGTCAGCGCCGGGTCCGAATATGCATCCTGGCAGTGGACGACGGCCGGCGCCGCAAGCCAGCCAGCGCTATCGGCCTTGCGGAATACGGTCGTCTCGATGACCAGGTCGTACGTAGGTTTCTCCGCGCCGTACTCCGTGTAGACGAGCGCAAAGGTATCAGGCCTGACCGAAACGGGATTCTCATAGGCCTTCGCCCCTTGGGCGATCCGCCATTCCTCGATCGAATCGTGCAATCCCTTCATGAGGTCGGCGTAGACGGGATGCTTCACGGTGTCGACGGAACTGCCCTTGTAGTCCTCCTTTGCCGTAGGCAGGCGGAAGCTGCCGACCAGCGCGCCGACGATGAGCAGCCCGATATCGAGAGACTTGTAGGCCGGGCTCACCACGCGCAATGCCGAGTCCGGGAACCGCTGCCCTTCCGCGCTGCCCAAGGCCAGTTGGAATCGTACCGGAGCCGTCTTCGCCACGGCGGCAACTCCGTCGCCGGATGGCGACGTGGCTGCCGGAGCGACGCTCTCGGCGCTCACGGTATTGCCATCGGCCGCGCAGCACTGAAAGGCCACAGCGATAACTGCCGCGAGGGTTGCGAAGCGGGCCGCCGCCGCGCTTCGCGGAAGAATGGATTCGATCACGGGGGTTTCCTTCAAAATGACGTTATCTTATCCTGTTGTCTTGCGTTCATGACCAGCCCGACGCCGTTCGTTCGCGCGGTCGGCGTGTTCTCGCGAGATCGGTCCATGAGGTAACATGCGCGAGGTTTCGAAGAATTTCAGGGTCGCCGCGACGACGCGTCCCACGGAGAGGCGTGCATGACAATTCAGTGGGGCTACCACTTTCTCACCGGCATCAAATCCATGGATCGGCAGCACGAGAGCCTGATCGCGCTGATGAACAACCTGCATGCGGTGGCGGCGCGCAGCCCGCAGCCCGGAGAACTGGACGCGGCGTTCCGTTCGCTGAAGGATTACGCCGCCGAGCACTTCGCGCTCGAGGAGCAGCTGATGGCGGAGGCCGGCTTCGATGGCGAGGACCTGGAGGGGCACAAGCAGGCTCACGCCGATTTCGTCGTCGAGTTGGGCAACCTGTGGGAGACGCGCGACCAGGACGCCCGCATGACGACGAGCCACCTGCTCGAATTCCTCACCACATGGATCTACCGGCATATCCTGATTACCGATCACGCCATGGCGCGCGACTACTACCAGCGCAAGGGTCTGACGCCGCCGCCCTCGCTGCTGCTGTCCGCCGGCGCATCGCGCAGCGGGGACAACTGAACGCATGGACGACCTCGACCTGCCCGCCTTCGACCGCGCAGCGGTGCTCGAGAATCTCGGCGGAGACGAGGCGCTGCTGGCCGAGATCGCGCGCATCTTCGTCGCGGACTGGCCGCAGAACGAGGAGAGGATGCGCCGAGCGCTCGAGGCCAACGACGCCGAAACGCTGCGGCGCGCCGCGCACGCGGTGAAGGGCTCGGTCGCGAATTTCTCGGCTGAGCGCGCGGTGCAGGCTGCCCGAGCCCTCGAGTTCGCGGGGCGCGACGGCGATATGGCGGCGGCGCCGCAGCTGCTCGATGCGACCGTCGCTGCCGTGTCGCGGGTGGTGGCGGCGCTTCAGGCGGAGTTGCGCTAGCCCCGCTTCAGCCCCTGCGCTCGATCAGCTCGATCTTGTAGCCGTCGGGGTCCTGCACGAACGCGATCACCGTGGTACCGCCCTTCATCGGACCGGCCTCGCGGACGACGTTGCCGCCGCGCCGCTTGATCTCCGCGCAGGCGCCCGCCGCGTCCGGCACCTCGATGGCGACGTGGCCGTAGGCGGTGCCCAATTCGTACTTGTCCACGCCCCAGTTGTAGGTGAGCTCGATGGCCGCCGCTTCGCTCTCGTCCTGGTAGCCGACGAAGGCCAGCGTGAACTTGCCGTCCGGATAATCCTTGCGCCGCAGCAGCCGCATGCCGAGGACTTCCGTGTAGAACGCGAGCGACCGCTCGAGATCGCCGACGCGCAGCATGGTGTGGAGGATGCGCATGAAGAGTCCTCGTCAGATCAGGGGAATGGCTGCGCCGCGAGCCTTGAGTTCGCTGCGGGCTGCGCGCCAGTCAGGGTAGAGGCGCTCCACTTCGACCCAGAAGCGCTTGCTGTGGTTCATCTCGACGAGGTGGGCGAGTTCGTGCGCGACCACATAGTCGATCAGGTCGACCGGCAGGTGGATCAGGCGCCAGTTGAGCCGGATGCCGGTCTGCCGGCTGCAGCTGCCCCAGCGCGAGCGCGCCGACGACAGGCCGAGCGACGGGGCGCCATAGCCCGCGACGTCCGCTGCGATGGCCATTCGCTCGGTGAAGGTCTCCATGGCGCGCCGCTGCAGGCCGCGGCGCGCCAGCGCGTCGAGATCGGCATCGCGCTTGGCCGCGAGGACCAACAGGTCGCCGTCCCACAGCGCGCGATTGCCGCCGCTGGTCACGCGCACCCGCCCCTCCCGGCCCAGCAGCGGAAAAGCTGCGCCATCGCGGATGGCGATGTGGCGGCGCTCATGGCGCACCGCATACTCGTCGAGCTTCTCGAGCACCCATTCTCCATGCGACCGCACGAACTCCTCGATCGCGGACACCGGCAGCAGGCGCGGCGCGCCGACGCGCAGGCCGCGCTCGTCGATGGTCATCGACAGACGCCGGCGCCCGGTATTGAGCTCGTACGCGACGATGCGCGCGCCGATATGGACGTGACGCTGCTTGGGCTGAGGGACGGCGGGCGGCAGTCGGAACAGCGAGAGCTGCTCGTTCATGCGGCGCAGGCGAAGAGGTCGGGCGTGGCCTCGGCGGCGGGCAATTTGGCGACGGCGAGCGCGACGGTCTGCTCGATGGTCTCGATCGGCTGTTCGATCAGCCGCCAGTTGCAGCGCAGGCCGCCGCGGCCATCCGGTTGAACCCAACTGGCGCGGGAAGCGAAAGACAGCGAGCAGTGCGGCGGGCTGCGGCCCAGGCGCCGGGCCTCGATGGCGACGCAGACAGCGAGCAGCCGGGCGGCCTCCTTGCGCAGCCAGGCTTCGGCGCCATCCTGCACTTGGCGCGCAGTCGCCTCGGGCGGCAGCGGCAGGTGGAGCACGCCGTCCTCCAGTGCCGCGGTGCGGCGGTCGGTGTCGAGCGACAGCACGATTTCGCCGCCGAGATAGGGCAGCCGCGCCCCATCGCGCCAGCGCGCGCCCGGATCGGGCGCGTCGAAATCAAGCCGCAGCGCCAGCTGCGGGTGACGGGGCTTCATTGCCATAGAGGTGGGGACTGATGCGGCGCATCTCGTTTTCGATCCAGGTCTCGGCGCGGAGGTTGATATCTTCCGCGGAGAGGCCGGCCGGGTCAATGGCCGGACCGATACTCACCGTGACGACGCCGGGGCGCTTGACGAATGCCTTGCGCCGCCAGCATTCGCCGGAGTTCAGCGCGATCGGCACCACGGGCGCGCCCGACTGCTGCGCGAGGTAGGCGCCGCCGATCTTGTAACGCTTCTTCTGGCCCGGCGGCACCCGCGTGCCTTCCGGGAACACCACGATCGGGTAGCCTTCGTCCAGCCGCTGCTTGCCGCGCTCCGCGACCTGCGACAACGCCTGCTTGCCGGCGTTGCGATCGATGCCGACGAAAGGCATCAGCCACAGGCCCCAGCCGAAGAACGGCAGCCAGTGCAGTTCGCGCTTGTAGACGAAGGCCGGCAGCGGGAAGATCTTCTGAAGCATGATCGTCTCCCAGGCCGACTGGTGCTTGCTCAGGATGACGCAGGGGCGATCGGGAATGTTCTCGGCACCGACGACGTGCATGCGGATACCGAGCAGGTGTTCGACCAGCCACGAGGCCGGATGCACCCAGCCCATGGCGATCTGGCGGCGCCGGCGCGCCGGCAGCCAGCCGAACAGCAGGAGCAGGGTGACCAGCAGCGGCGTCAGCACGACGAGCGCCAGCATGAACAGGGCGGAGCGCAGGAAGATCATGGCGCGATGATCTTCGCCACTGCCGCGGCGAGGTCCGGAAACACCGTGGTGACCGCCGGCAGCCCCGGATCCACGGCCGTCTTCTCGCCCTTGCCGGTCAGCACCAGGATCGGCTGCGCATCGACGGCCACCGCCGCCTGGAGGTCGCGCAGGCTATCGCCGACCACCGGCACGCCGGCCAGGCTCACGTTGTAGCGCGCGGCGATGTCGCGCAGCAGCCCGGGCTTGGGCTTGCGGCATTCGCAGCCGTCGCCGCTGGTGTGCGGGCAGAAGAAGATGGCGTCGATGCGGCCGCCCACCTGCCCCGCCGCCTTGATCATCTTCTCGTGGATGGCGTTCAGCACGTCCATCTCGAACAGGCCCTGGCCGACGCCCGACTGGTTGGTGGCCACCACCACGCGATAACCCCACTGATTTAGCCGGGCGATCGCCTCGAGGCTGCCGGGAATCGGCTTCCACTCCTCCGGCGACTTGATGTACTGGTCGGAATCGTGGTTGATGACGCCGTCGCGGTCGAGGATGATGAGCTTCATGCAGAAAGCTTCGAGAGATCCGCGACGCGATTCATCGCCTGGTGCAGGATTGCCAGCAGGCCGAGGCGGTTGTTGCGCAGCTGGGCGTCTTCGGCGTTCACCATGACGTCGTCGAAGAAGGTGTCGACGGGTGCCTTGAGCACGGCCAGCCTCTGCAGCGAGCCCGTGTAGTCGCCCTGCTCGAAGGCGATGTCCGCCTTCGGCTTCACCTCCGCGAGCGCCTGGCTGAGCGCGATTTCGGCGGATTCCTTCAGCAGTCCGGCGTCGACCTTCGCCGCCACCGCGCCATCCGCCTTCTTGAGGATGTTGCCGACCCGCTTGTTGGCGGCGGCAAGGCTGCCGGCCTCCGGCAGCGCCGCGAAGGCGCGCACCGCGGCGAGACGCTTCGGGATGTCGCCGAGGCGCTGCGGGCGCAGGCTGACGACGGCATCCACTTCCTGCGCCGAGTAGCCCTGCTCGCGCAGGCTGCCGGCGAGGCGCTCGTAAATGAAGTCTGCAAGGGCGTTGGCCGGCAGCGTGAAGTTCGACACCTTGTTGAACTGCGCGCCTGCCAGGTTCAGCAGCTTGTCGAGCGGCAGGTCGATGCCGCCCTCCGACAGCATGCGGATCACGCCGAGCGCGTGGCGGCGCAGCGCGAACGGGTCCTTGTCGCCGGTCGGCACCTGGCCGATGCC
>DASVZI010000035.1:0-57510 GCA_036391735.1 Rhodocyclaceae bacterium | reverse complement strand
GACTCCTTTCGTCGAAGACCGATCCCCGTCCCCACGAGCACCGGTTGCGCCTATTGGGCGCTGAAAAGGCGGGGGAGTCCATCCCATCAGTCCACCGGACGCTGCGCGATAAAGCCGCGCAGCGCCGGTGACCTCCACGTTGGGCCTCTTAGAGTCTTTCACGTGATGCGTTCTGTCCTTCTCGGTCTCGGCTACAACCTTCTCGTAATGGTCGGCTGTGCCGCGATCTATGGCCTTGCACTTGTGCATCTCGTAAGTCACTTTCATTGGGCCGCGTTTCTCGGTGAGTTCTGGTTCTTCGCGCTGGAAGCCCTTGCTCTGCCGGCGTACTTCCTATTTCGTAACAAGAAGGCTATGGCTGTTGGTGCGATCCTTAGCGTCGCACCGTATTTCTTGGTCGTTGTTCCGTTAGGGTTCATTCGCGGAGACTAGTCGCCTATGCAAGCGTTATGTCATGCCACTGCCGCTAGCTCGTCCAATCCACGCGTCGTGCTGATGCTGCATGCTCGGCGAGGCCCAACCCGGCGTTGCAGGGGACGCTGCGCGATAAGGCCGCGCCGCGCCCCTGAACTAGTACGTTAGGCCACTGACATGCGCATCTTCTACGTGCTGTGGTTCTTCTTCTGTGCCGGCTGGGGATACTTGATAGCGATCTTTCCTCGTCAAGAAGGCGATTCATGGGCCAATATCATCACTACGTTTCGGACGTGAGCGAGCTTCCATTCGCTGAGTTTCTGTATGGCCGGGCGACGCCCAACCCATCATTGCACCGGACCTGCGCGAAAAGCCGAGCAGGTCGGTTACTTTGAACGTTACGGCACGAACCGTGAATCTGCTGTTTCCACTTCTTCTCTGGCTTCTTGTCGATGTCCGTGTGGCAGGCGCAACGGAACCTGATCGGTACATTCTCAAAGAGGGGCACATGCTATGTGCGAACGAAGTCATCGTCATGGCGCTCGCTGACGCCAAGTCGCCAGACGAACTTCAGCGGCTGATAACGAAAGCAATTAATGCAGAACTATGCACGTCGCAGGACCGCCCCATAACAAATATCTCCTCTGTTGTTCGGAAGAGGACGGCCAGAGGCAATTCATACTATTGCTTCAAAGAATTGGAGATGGAGACCAGCGGCCCAACTGACGATTTGAAATTTAGCGAAGTAGAAGTCGATCAAGTTCACTGTGCTATCCAATCGATGGTCTCGACTTTGGATGCTGAACTGCGATCCCGGAGGGGCGACTTCACGTTGGTGGATACTAGTCCGACGTTTCTGATGGCGAGATGCAAAGAGGGCGGGACAGTTTCGATAGTCAAGGAAGACGATAGGTACTATCGATCAGTATGGAATCTTCCCTGGAGGAATATTGCACAGTATCTCCCGCGCGTTCAGGTTCAAGGGGATCTTAATGAGGCAATGAGGGAAGGATGTAAGGGAAGCGATGTTAGATAGATCGTGCCCTAACCCTACATATATCGACGGTATATTCAGCTTTTGCATAAGGGGCGAGTTGTCATTTCTCAGACGTTCATTCTCCAATGAATCGGCCTAACCGTCGTATATGGACTCCCCCACAAATCAAGACTGAAAGGTGTTGATGGCGAGTCGGAAGCGCCATGGCACGATTTAGCGACGTAATCGGAGGCATTGGCTATCCGTTGGAGCTGGCAGCGCGTATCGGCCTCATATCAGGGGCTGCTGTGGCCGTGGTGTTGGGCAAATTCCTTCTTGCCCGCTGTCCTTGTTGTGCCAGCGCTCGGCGTATTCTTGCGTTTTGGCCTGAGGGCTTAGCCGCCTATTCCAGCGCGACTCTAGCCTCCATTGGAGCAGGTGCCTCCATACGGTTTGGCGCATAAGCAGTTTGAGATCGGGCAACAGCGCAAGATGACGTGGCGCCGGTCCTGGGGCGAGATGTGGTTGTCTCCAGATTCGGGACACTCGGTAGAAGACGAAGCGCCTTGGCGTGCCACGCGCATATCGCTATGGCATCATGTGGGCATGGCTGCCTTGTCCGTCTTCCTTCTTGCCGCAAGTGCCGGCATCGTATTCCTGCTCGGCATCGCCCATCTGCTGCTTACGTTCCGCGGCTCCGCCATGGTTCCACGCGATCCCGACCTGGTGGCGCGCATGCAGGGGGTCTCGCCCTTCATTACCGACGAGACCTCGATGTGGCAGGCATGGCTGGGCTTCAATGCAAGCCACGGTTTCGGCGCGATCCTGTTCGGTGCCGTCTATGGCTACCTGTCCTTGGCCCACGGCGAGTTCCTGTTCCGCTCGCCGTTCCTCCTGTCGCTGGGCTTGCTGCTGCTGATGGGCTACGTCCTGCTCGCGAAGCGCTATTGGTTCAGCCGGCCATTGCGCGCCATCCTGGTCGCCACGTCGCTGTATATCGCGGCGCTTCTTGTCGCAGCAGTCTAGCCACGGAGTCGGTCCATGTTGTTCATCACCGTGTTCTATGGCGTGCAATTGGGGAGCGTGACTTGACTACCGACAGCAGCGCCGCCAACGCCTGTTCTCGCGGGGCCCCCATGAGCTTCATCGCCGCTCTCGCCTTTGCCGCAACTTCCCTGCTCGCGGTCACAGGCTGCCTCGCCGCCGAAGCCGCCGCCGACGGCGCATCCGGCGCACCGCGCGACGTCTCGGTGCGCGAGCGGGTTGCCCTGCCGGACGCGGGAATGTACTTCTCGGGCCAGCAGCAGAAGGCGCTCGGCCTGTTCGGTCTGTTGGGCGGCGTCGCGGCGAGCCAATCGTCGGCCGGCCCCAGGGACACGATTCTGGGGCTCATGTCGGAGAGGAACATCAGGGTCGATGCAATGCTGCGCGACCGGTTCATGCAGGAACTGGAAAAGTCCGCATCCCTGCCCGGTGCCGGGCTCGCGGGCCGGGGGGCGCAGGTTCAGCTCGAGATCGTCAGATTCGGCCTTTACGCGATACCGTGGAACCCGGAGCTGCGGCCGGTGGTGGTGGCGAAGGCGCAGCTGGTCGGCGCGGACGGATCGGTGCTGTGGAGCATGCAGAGAGGCATGAGCAACCATTCCGATCCGGACGTGCCCGCGCGCCTTTACGAGGACTACCTGAAGGAGCCGGAACTCCTGAGGGCCGGCTTCTCGATGGCCTGCCAGGCTTCTTCCAGGGACCTCGTCGCTAGCCTTGCTAAAGCCTTGTCGGAGCCGCGATGATCGCCATGTCCCGCGCCCTCGCCGCCGCCTGCCTGCTGTTCTCGGCAGTCGCGCAAGCCGCCAGCTTCGACTGCGGCCGGGCCAGCCATCCGCTGGAGAAGGCGGTGTGCGCCGACGGCGGGCTTTCGCGGCTCGACGACGAACTGGCCGCCGCCTGGCGCTCGACGCAGGCCGCGTGCGCCGATCCGACGCAGTTCCGGCTGCATGCCCAACAGGACTGGATGGCCGATGTCCGCCGCGAGGCGGCCTACTACAACGCCGACAAGACCTTGTCGCGCGCCGAGGTCGACAAGGCCTACGCCGGCCGCATACGCGAGGAATACCATGCGCGCATCGCCGCGCTCGGTCGGCAAGCCGAGGACTGCCGGTGGCGCTCCGCGGCGTCGCCGCATGCCATGGCGCCGGTGCCCGCGTCGCCGCTCGACTGCAGCCGCCCCGCGGACGTCGTGGAGACGGCCATCTGCAAGCATGAGGAGATCCGCAAGCCGGCGCAGCAATTGCACGCCGCCTTTGCCGCCGCGATGACGGCCTGCGCCGATCCGCAGGTGCTCTGGCGCCATCCGCTCGCCGCGCTGCTCGACGAGGCGAAGCGCACCGCGCGGGCGAACGAGGAGCGCCGCGGCGTGGGCTCCACGCCGGAAGACGTCGAGCTTGGCGATATCCACAGGAGGCTGCGCGATGCCGACCGGCCGTGGAACGAGCTGAAGGAGTTCTGCCGGCGCGTTCCCCTCGCCGAGCGCCGCCCGGCGGTGCGCGTCACCAAGGCGTCGGAACAGCTGGTCTTCACCCTGCAGCGGCTCGGCTACATTCCCGGCGAAGAGGCGGTGCATTTCGCCGTGCAGGACGCCAAAAGCAGGCGCACGCTGGCGGAGTTCGACCTGCCGAGCGTCGTGCTGACCATGGAGGGCGGGGCGCTGCTGGTCAACTCGGCGCGGCTTTACGACGACCAGGGCACGATCAACGCCGGCGACTTCAACTTCGACGGGCAGGACGATTTCGCGGTGCAGATCGGCAACGAAGGCGCCTATGGCGGCCCCAACTACGCCGTCTTCCTGCGCACGCCGGACGGGTTCGTCCACAACCCGCGCATGAGCGATCTAACGCGCGAGGGACTCGGGTTCTTCGGTTTCGATGCTGCGAGCAAGACGCTGAGCACCTTCAGCAAGAGCGGCTGCTGCGACCACTGGGGCATCACCTACGAGGTGGTGGACAACCAGCCGGTACCGGTCCGCAAGACCCGCGACGTCCTCGGCGAAGACGGCATGGGGCGCATCGAGGACTCCATCTACACGGGCGGGCGCTGGAAGAAGGTCAAGGTCCGGAAATACCGGCCGCCGGAATACTGCGAAGAATCGCTGAAGGCCGCGGGGGAGTCCGTGCTGGAAGGCCATCGCGCCAAGAACTACATCAGCGCGCCGCTGTGCGCGCTGCTGCCCGGCGCCGCGCGGGTGGGCGTCTGGTTCTCGCTGATGCCGACGCTGAAGCCGGGCCAGGCGCAGTGGGGCGGCGGCTCGCTGCAGGGCGATTGGGGCATCTACATGGCGGTCGCCCATGCCGGCAGCGACGGCCTGCTCGGCGCGTACGCCAATCCGGCGCAATTCACGAACACCTATGCCAGCAGCGAGGACAGCGCGCTCGACACCAGGACCTTCGCCCGCGTCGGCCCCGACCCCGTCTGGGCGCTGATGCAGGGCTTGCGGGGAGAGATCGCGGGCCGCGACGGCGAGCCGCGGCCGCGGCACGATCGCTTCAACCTGTTCCGCTGGGACGCGCGCGCTCAGCGCATCGACAACATACTGGCCAACCTGGTGATGCGGGCGGCGATAGGCAACATGGTGACGCTGCGCAAGCTGACGCCGTTGGCCACCCGGCACAATGGCCTGGCCGACCTGGAAGTGGAAGAGGCGAGGTTCGCGCGGCCGGCCGAACCCGGCCCGATGCCGCCGGCCGATGCCCAGAAGCAGCGCTGGGTGCTGCAATTCGACGGTGTCCGCTACCCGCTGCCGCCTGCGTTGACCCGGGTGCCATGACATGACGAACATCGACGACGACGCGCAGAAGCTCGAGCGCAATGTGAAGCGGGCCACGGCCATCTCGGCGCTGCGGAAGATCCGCCACCTGGTGGATCAATCCATCGAGGAAGACGCCGCGGCGAAAGCGCTTTCGCGCCGCCTGGTCGTCGGGATCGGCGTCGTGCTGCTGGTCCTCGCGCTTGCGGTGATGCGGTTCGGCCTGGGGCCGATCGCGCGTTGGATCGCCGGTGCGGTGTCGTAGGCCGGCCGGGCCTCAGTTCCCCGCGCCCGGCATCTGCGGGCACTTGGTGTTGCCGCAGTAGCGGTAGCCGATTTCCTTGTATTCGCCGAGCCAGCAGTCCTCGCAGGGGCTGCGGTCATCCAGCAGCGTGGCGGGTTGGGAAACCGGCGCCTCCTCCGTTGTCTTCTTATCAGTCTTGTCCATCCGCTCCATCCTCGACGGCGCATCGCCGTTCTGAGGCGATATTACACCTTCCGGCTTCATGGCACGCCCGGGCGCCATTGCGGGTATCCGCAATGGCCGGCCCGAGGCGCGCTACTTCAGTGTCGCCATGTCGATCACGAAGCGGTACTTGACGTCGCTCTTCAGCATCCGCTCGTAGGCGGTGTTGATGTACTCCATGGGAATGGTCTCGATGTCGGAGACGATGCCGTGCTCGGCGCAGAAGTCGAGCATCTCCTGGGTCTCGCGTATGCCGCCGATCAGGGAGCCGGCGAGCTGCCGGCGCTTGAAGATCAGGTTGAAGACGCCGGGCGAGGGGTGCGCCTCGGCCGGCGCGCCGACCAGGGTCATGGTGCCGTTCTTCTTCAGCAGTTGCAGGAAGGCGTCGAGGTTGTGGGGCGCCGCGACGGTGTTGAGGATGAAGTCGAGCTTGCCGGCATATTTCGCCATCTGGTCGCGGTCGCTGGAGATGCAGACTTCGTCGGCGCCCAGGCGCTTCGCGTCCTCGGCCTTGCCCGGCGAGGTGGTGAACAGCACGACGCGGGCGCCCATGGCATGGGCGATCTTGACGCCCATGTGGCCGAGGCCGCCGAGCCCGACGACGCCGACGGTCTTGCCGGGGCCGGCGTTCCAGTGGCGCAGCGGCGAGTAGGTGGTGATGCCGGCGCACAGCAGCGGCGCGACGGCGGCGAGGTCCTTCTCGGCGTGCCTGATGCGCAGCACGAAGGATTCCTTGACGACGATGGTCTGCGAATAGCCGCCGTAGGTGTTCTCGCCGCCGAACACCGGGCCGTTGTAGGTGCCGGTGAAGCCGTTCTCGCAGTACTGCTCCTCGCCCTCCTGGCAGGACTCGCAATGGCCGCAGCTGTCGACCATGCAGCCGACGCCGGCGAGGTCGCCGACCTTGAAGTTCTTGACCTGGTCACCGACGGCGACGACGCGGCCGACGATCTCGTGGCCGGGCACCGACGGGTAGACGGTGTTGCGCCACTCGTTGCGCGCGGTGTGCAGATCGGAATGGCAGACGCCGCAGAACAGGATCTCGATCTGCACGTCGTCCGGACCCGGCGCGCGGCGGGTGATTTCGTGCGGGGCGAGCGGCGCCGTGGCGCTCTGTGCGGCATAGGCTTTGGTCTTCATTGCGTTCTCCTTGCAGCGGTAAGGGTTCAGCCGAATCGCGCCTGCAGCTCGCCGAGGCCGAGCGCTTCCAGCAGCGCCTGAAGCCGTTCGACCGGGCGGCGCCGCGGCAGGTTCTTGTAGCTCGCGACGATCAGCTCGTTCTTCATCGAGTGCTCCCAGCCGACCAGTTCGGTGACGCTGACCTGGTAGCCGTGCGCCTCCAGGCGCAGGCAGCGCAGCGCGTTGGTCGCCTGGCTGCCGAACTCGCGGGTGTGCAGCGGGTGGCGCCACAGCTCCGCGACCGGCAGGGCGGCCAGCGCCTGCGCCTTGTTCCTGCGCAGCACGGCCGCCACTTCCGCCTGGCAGCAGGGCACCAGCACGATGTGGCGGGCTTGGCGCGCCAGCGCGAAGTCGATGGCGTCGTCGGTCGCGGTGTCGCAGGCATGCAATGCCGTGACGATGTCGACTTCCTGCGGCAACTCCGTCGAGGCGATCGCCTGCTGCACCGTCAGGTGCAGGAAGGACATGCGCGGGAAGGCCAGTCGCTGCGCGAGTTCGCGCGACTTCGCCACCAGCTCCTCGCGCGTCTCGATGCCCCAGACATGCGAGCCGTCCTCGACGCTCTTGAGGAACAGGTCGTAGAGGATGAAACCGAGGTAGGACTTGCCGGCGCCGTGGTCGACCAGCCGCACGCCGCCGCCGCCAGTGCGGACGTCGGCGAGCAGCGGCTCGATGAACTGCGCGAGGTGGTAGACCTGCTTGAGCTTGCGGCGGCTGTCCTGGTTCATCCTGCCGTCGCGCGTCAGGATGTGCAGCGCCTTCAGCAGCTCGATCGACTGCCCCGGCCGGATTTCCTCCGGCAGCGGGGCAGGTGCGGCACGCTTCTTCAAGCTGCGGCCAGCGCCTGGTCGAGGTCGGCGACGATGTCGTCGATGTGCTCGAGGCCGATCGACAGCCGCACCATGTCCTCGGAGACGCCGGCCTTCGCCAGTTCGTCCGGCGACAGCTGGCGGTGGGTGGTGCTGGCCGGATGGCAGGCGAGCGACTTGGCGTCGCCGATGTTGACCAGCCGCGTGACCAGCTTGAGCGCGTCCTGGAAGCGCCCGCCGGCGGCGGCGCCGCCCTTGACGCCGAACGACAGGATGCCCGAGGCCCGGCCGCCCATGTACTTCCGCGCCAGCGCGTGCTCGGGGTGCTCCGGGAGGCCGGCGTAGCGCACCCAGCCGACCTTGGCGTGGCCCTTGAGGAATTCGGCGACGGCCTGGGTGTTGTCGCAGATGCGGTCCATGCGCACCGCCAGGGTCTCGATGCCCTGCAGGATCAGGAAGCTGTTGAACGGCGAGATCGCCGCACCGGTGTTGCGCAGCGGCACCACGCGGGCGCGGCCGATGAAGGCGGCGGGGCCGAGCGCCTCCGTATAGACCACGCCGTGATAGGAGACGTCCGGCGTGTTCAGGCGCTTGAAGCGCTCCTTGTGCTGCGCCCAGGGGAACTTGCCGGAATCGACGATGATGCCGCCGATGCTGTTGCCGTGGCCGCCCAGGTACTTGGTCAATGCATGCACGACGATGTCGGCGCCGTGCTCGATGGGGCGGCAGAGGTAGGGCGTCGGCACGGTGTTGTCCACGATCAGCGGGACGCCGGCGTCATGGGCGATCTTCGCCAGCGCGGCGATGTCGACGACGTTGCCGAGCGGGTTGCCGACCGATTCGCAGTAGATCGCCTTGGTGCGCGCGTCGATCAGCGGCTTGAAGGAGTCGGGATTGCGATAGTCGGCGAAGCGCACGTCGATGCCGAACTGCGGCAGGGTATGGGCGAACAGGTTGTAGGTGCCGCCGTAGAGCGTGCCGGCCGACACGATGTTGTCGCCGGCCTCGGCGATGGTCATGATGGCGTAGGTGATGGCCGACATGCCGGAGGCCACCGCCAGGCCGCCGATGCCGCCTTCCATTTCGGCGACGCGCTGCTCGAGCACGGCCGTGGTCGGGTTCATGATGCGCGTGTAGATGTTGCCCTGGACCTTGAGGTCGAACAGGTCGGCGCCGTGCTGCGTATCGTCGAAGGCGTACGAGGTGGTCTGGTAGATCGGGACCGCGACGGCCTTCGTGGTCGGGTCGGGGGTGTAGCCGGCGTGAACGGCGAGGGTTTCGATCTTCATGGGCTGGTTTCCGTCGACAACGTAAAATAGGGCAGTATAGCGTCGCCGAGGACCCTGGTCGGGCCGGCGACAGGGAGAATCGAATGGAAACGCGGACCGTCCCAATGGAGCGCCGAGCGGAAGCACCGACCGCCGGGCAGCGCGTTCTCGTGGTCGAGGACGACCGGGCGATGGCTGAGGTCATGATGCGCATGCTCCAGGGGCAGGGCTGCATCGTGGAGCATGTCGACTGCGGAACGGCTGCGCTGCAACGCCTGAAGGGCGGGGACTTCGATGCGCTGGTGCTCGACATCGGGCTGCCGGACCTCGACGGCTTCGCAGTGCTCGACCGCCTCGGGACCGATCGCAGGTTCGGGGTCCTGGTGGTATCCGCCTACGACCGCGTCGACCAGCGCGTGCGGGGACTCGACCTGGGCGCCGACGACTACCTCGTCAAGCCGTTTGCGGCGGAGGAATTCGAGGCGCGCGTGCGCGCGGTGCTGCGGCGCGGCGGCGCCCGCCGTACGCAGCGGCTGGCCATCGGTCAGCTGACGGTCGATACCGTCGGCAAGCGCGCTTGGGTGGCCGACGCGGCGCTCGAAATGACGGCGCGCGAATGGACGGTGCTGCTGACGCTGCTCGAGCGCATCGGTCAGGTGGTCGGCAAGGACCAGTTGCAGCAGGCGCTGGCCGGCGACCGCGAGAGCCTGACGGAAAACGCCATCGAGGTCTATGTCTCTCGGCTGCGCACGCGGCTGGCGGAATCCGGCGTCACCATCCGCACGCTGCGCGGATTCGGCTACATGATCGAGGAGCCGCAGGGAAGGAAGCGCTGACGGGCCCGCTCCGGGGCTCGCGTCCGACGATGTCACTTTCGCAGCTGAACCGCATCTTCGCCGCCGACGGCCCGCTGGCGCTCGCCATTCCGGGATATCGCACGCGCCCGCAGCAACTCGAGATGGCGCAGCGCATCCTCGCCGCCATCGAGGGCAACGGCGCGCTGATCGCCGAGGCCGGCACCGGCACCGGCAAGACCTTCGCCTATCTGGCGCCGGCGCTGCTGGCGGGCGGCAAGGTGATCGTGTCGACCGGCACCAAGACCCTGCAGGACCAGCTGTTCCAGCGCGACCTGCCGACCATCCGCGACGCGCTCGGCGTGCCGGCCAGTATCGCGCTGCTGAAGGGCCGGGCCAACTACGTCTGCCACTACCATCTGGCGCGCGCGCTGGAATCCGGGCACTTCGCCACGCGCGAGGAGGCCGGGCACATCCGCACCATCGCCAAGTTCGCCAAGGCGACCCACAGCGGCGACAAGGCCGAGCTGTCGGCCGTGCCCGAGGACTCGGGCGCTTGGCAGCAGGCGACGTCGACGCGCGAGAACTGCCTGGGCCAGGACTGCCCGAGCTTCAAGGACTGCTTCGTGCTGCGGGCACGGCGCGAGGCCATGGAGGCCGACGTGGTGGTGGTCAACCACCACTTGTTCTTCGCCGACGTGATGCTGAAGGACGAAGGCATGGCGGAGCTGCTGCCGGCCTGCAATACGGTGGTCTTCGACGAGGCGCACCAGCTGCCGGACGTCGCCGGACTGTTCTTCGGCGAGGCGGTCGGCACGGCCCAGGTCGTCGACCTCGCGCGCGACACCAAGCTGGAGGCGATCGCTGCCGCCAAGGACTACCTGCCGCTCCAGGAAGCCTGCCGCAGCCTGGAGAAGGCGGCCAAGGACCTGCGCCTGGCCTTCCACCGCGACGGCACGCGGCTGTCGGAGGCGCAGTGGCAGGCCCATGCCGACGCGGATGCCTCCCTCCAGCGGCTGACCGGCGAACTGCAGGCCTTCGGCGAGCACCTCGAGACGCAGGCGGCGCGCTCCGAAGGCCTGGAGAACTGCCTGCGCCGCTGCGCCGATCTGGCGCTCGCGCTCAAGCGCTGGCAGGCGCCGGCGAACCGCGAGGCGGACGATCCCGCCGAGGTGCTCATCAAGTGGGCCGAAGTGACGACCTACCACGTGACGCTCAACATGACGCCGCTGTCGGTCGCCAACGTCTTCCAGCGGCAGATGGAAGGACATCCGCGCGCTTGGATCTTCACCTCGGCCACGCTCGCCGTGGCGGGCAACTTCGGGCACTACCAGGCCGAGCTGGGGCTCGGCGAGGCGGCCACCGGCTGCTGGGGCAGCCCCTTCGACTACGCCAGCCACGGCTTGCTCTACTGCCCGCAGGGCATGCCCGACCCGAACAGTCCCGGCTACAACGAGGCTGTCGCCGAGGCCGCCTGGCCGGCGATCCGCGCCTCGCACGGGGGCGCCTTCGTGCTGTGCACCTCGCTGCGCGCGATGCGCCGAATCCACGAGCTGCTGCACGAGCGCGTCGAGCGCGAGGGCGTGGAACTGCCGCTGCTGCTGCAGGGCGAAGGCTCGAAGTCGGAGCTGCTCGAGCGCTTCCGCCGCCTGGGCAACGCGGTGCTGGTGGCGAGCCAAAGCTTCTGGGAGGGGGTCGACGTGCGCGGGGAGGCGCTGTCGCTGGTCGTCATCGACAAGCTGCCGTTCGCGCCGCCCGACGATCCGGTGCTGTCGGCGCGCATCGAGCACATGAAGCGCCAGGGCCGCAACGCCTTCTTCGAGTACCAGCTGCCGCGCGCCGTCATCAGCATGAAGCAGGGCGCGGGCCGCCTGATCCGCGATGAGAACGACCGCGGCGTGCTCATGGTCTGCGATCCGCGCATGGTCGACAAGCCCTATGGCAGGCGCATCTGGCAGTCGCTGCCGCCGATGCGGCGCACGCGGGAGGCGGCTGAGGTGGCGGCCTTTTTTGCGGCAGTAGAATCACGGCCATGAGTTCGCCAACCTGCAGCCAGATCGCCGAGCGCCTCAACGCCGGCTGCCAATGCGTTTCGCTCGACCGTGAGCGGCTGCGCGCCGAGATCGAGCACGAGAGTCCGGGGTTCTACGAGATCGTGCTGGAAGGCAGGCCGCATCTCTTCGCCGATGCCATGGTGTTCGTCGGTGCGCGCGACGCCCAGCGCATGGCGGACGTCGTCGCCGCCATCGAACGGGTCGCGGCGCTGCCGGCCTACCGCGAGCATGTGCTGGGCTGGGCACCCGAGATCGCGCGCCGCGAGGCGGCATCGCCGGGCGTCTTCCTCGGCTACGACTTTCACCTCGGCGAGAACGGCCCGCAGCTCATCGAGATCAACACCAACGCCGGCGGCGGCCTGCTCAACGCCATCCTCGAGCGCGCCCAGCAGGCCTGCTGCGACGAGGCCCAGGCCGCGCTGCCCGGCAGCATCGCGCGCGACCGCCCCGAGCACCTCTTCATGGAGATGTTCCGCAGCGAGTGGCAGGCATGCCGCGGCGCCGCGCCGCTGACCAGCATCGCCATCGTCGACGACGACCCCGACGCGCAATACCTGCATCCGGAATTCGTGCTGTTCCAGCGCCTGTTCGCGCGCCACGGCATCAAGGCCTTCATCTGCGACCCGCGCGACCTGATGCTGTGCCACGGCGGGCTGTGGCTGGAGGAGACGAAGATCGACCTCGTCTACAACCGTCTCACCGATTTCTCCTTGCAGGAGCCGGCGCACGAGGCGCTGCGCCGCGCCTATCTGGACGATGCCGCGGTGGTGACGCCGCATCCGCGCGCGCATGCCCTTTATGCCGACAAGCGCAACCTGGTGGCGCTCTCCGATGACGCGCTGCTGGCTTCGTGGGGCGTCGACGCGGCCACGCGCGAGGTTCTGGCGGCCGGCATTCCGCGCACCGAGCGGGTCACCCCGCAGGCGGCGGACGACTTCTGGGCGCGCCGCAAGCAGCTGTTCTTCAAGCCGGCCGCCGGCTACGGTTCGAAGGCGGCCTACCGCGGCGACAAGATCACCAAGCGGGTCTTCGAGGAAGTGCTGGCGGGCGACTACATCGCGCAGGCGCTGGTGCCGCCGTCGCTGCGGCGCATCGAGGTGGCGGGTGAATTGACCGATCTCAAGGTGGACCTGCGCAACTATGTCTATGCTGGCCGCATCCAACTGGTCGCGGCGCGACTGTGGCAGGGGCAGACGACCAACTTCCGCACGCCGGGGGGCGGGTTTGCGCCGGTGCTGACGGTGAGTGGCAAATGAAGTTTCTTGGTTTTCTTGCTGTGGCCGCGACGCGGGCCGACGGGGTGCCCTGTTTCGCTCCGTGTCCCCCGGCGGACAAGGGCGATAAGGCGTCCGCCTCCTCCTTTACCTGCGCGAAACAGGGCACCCCATCGGCCCGGGAACGGTGGTTGCCGAGCCGGAAAAGCCTTCAGCCGAGGGTGGCGGGGGATCGCCGACGCGTAGGGAAAGGAGGAGGCCCGGGCTCTTGTCTCATCCGGGCCGGGGGACACGAAGCGTCGGCGATCCCCCGTCGCCCTCGGCGGGTCGCCAGCCGGCGACTGCACCGGAATACCGCCTGTCACCCTCAGCGGTCGCAAGCCAGGAGAATCGCATGAAAGTCTTCGGATTCGCCGGCTACTCCGGCGCCGGCAAGACGACGCTGATCGAGGCGTTGATCCCACGCTTCACGCAGCGAGGACTGACGGTTTCGCTCATCAAGCATACCCACCACGACTTCGACCTCGACCGCCCCGGCAAGGATTCCTACCGGCATCGGGAAGCGGGCGCCACCGAGGTGATGCTGGTATGCGACCAGCGCTGGGCGCTGATGCACGAGTTGCGCGGGCGGCCGGAGCCTTCGTTCGAGGAGCAGCTGGCGCGCCTCACGCCCTGCGATCTCGTGCTGGTCGAAGGCTTCAAGTACTCGCCGATTCCCAAGCTCGAGGTGCACCGTCCGGCGCACGGCAAGCCCTTCATCTGGACCGAGAATCCCGACGTCGTCGCGGTGGCGAGCGATGTCGCGCTCGATATCCCGCGGGCGGTGCTGGACCTCAACGACATCGACGGCATCGCCGCATTCATTCTCAAGCAGACAGGACTATGAGCGAACCCACCATCAGTTTCGACGAAGCCCTGGCCAAGGTGCTCGCCGCCGCGCGGCGCGTGAAGGGCGAGGACCGCGTCCCGCTACGCGAAGCGGCCGGCCGCGTGCTTGCCGAAGCCGTCGTTTCGCAGATCAACGTGCCGCCGCTCGACAACTCGTCGATGGACGGCTACGCGGTGCGCTGCGCCGACGTGCGTGCGGCGGGCGCGCGGCTGCCGGTGAGCCAGCGCATTCCGGCCGGCAGCGTCGGCCACGAACTGGCGCCCGGCACGGCGGCGCGCATTTTCACGGGGGCGCCGATTCCGCCCGGCGCGGACGCGGTGGTCATGCAGGAACGCTGCGCGCGCGACGGCGACGTCGTCACCATTGACCACGTGCCGGAGCCTGGCGAATGGATACGCCGCGCGGGCGAGGACATCCGCGCGGGCGCCGAGATCCTGCCGGCGGGCACGCTCCTGATGCCGCAGGCGCTCGGGATGGCGGCATCGGTGGGCAAGGCGGAACTGAAGGTGTTCCGCCGCCTTTCGGTCGGCGTGCTGTCGACCGGAAGCGAACTCACGCCGCCCGGCCAGCCGCTGCCGCCCGGCGGCATCTACAACTCCAATCGCGCCGTGCTGTGCGCCCTGCTGGAGCAGGCCGGCTGCCGCGTCGAGGACCTCGGCGACGTCGAGGACACGCTCGAGGCGACGCGCAGCGCGCTGCGCCGGGCCGGCGCGCTGCACGACCTGGTGCTGACTTCCGGCGGCGTCTCGGTCGGCGAGGAGGACCACGTCAAGCCGGCGGTGACGGCCGAGGGCGAACTGTCGATCTGGAACATCGCCGTCAAGCCGGGCAAGCCGCTGGCCTTCGGCAAGGTGGGGAACGCGGACTTCATCGGCCTGCCGGGCAATCCGGTCTCGGTGTTCGTCAGCTTCTCGATGCTGGTGCGTCCCTTCATCCGCAAGTGCCAGGGTGCGGCGCCGGCCGCTCCGCACGCGCTTTCGCTGGTCGCCGACTTCGACTGGAACAAGCCGGCGGCGCGGCGGGAATTCCTGCGCGGGCGGCGCAATGCGGAGGGGCATGTCGAGTTGTATCCGAACCAGAGTTCGGGGGTGCTGACTTCCACGGTGTGGGGGGAAGGTTTTGTCGACGTGCCGGCGGGGCAGAGGATCGTGAAGGGCGACACCGTTCGGTTCTTGCCATTCTGCGAGTTGTTCGATTGAGATGCGTTCTTGTTCGATGATTCCTGAGCGGGCCGACGGGGTGCCCTGCTTCGCTTCGCCGCTATCGCGGCCCACGGCTCGCTGTGCAAAGCGAGCCGTGGGCCGCGCAAGCGGCGGAGCGTCGGCGATCCCCCGCCACCCTCGGCGGGTCGTCAGCCGGGCACCAAATCGGAATGACGCCACCCTCAGCGGTCCCCAGCAAATAGGAGCACCTGACCAATGCTGAAACTCCTCTACTTCGCCAGCCTCCGTGAAACGCTCGGCAGCGCGAGGGAAGATCTAGAACTGCCAACTGGCATCGACACCATCGCTCAATTGCGTGCCCATCTGGCGTCGCGCGGCGGTTCATGGCAAGTATTCGCCACCTCGAAGAGCCTGCGTGCCGCGGTGAACCAGGCGATGGCGGGAGGCGATGCGCCGGTCAAGGCCGGCGACGAGGTGGCCTTCTTCCCGCCGGTGACCGGAGGCTGAGATGAACGAGGTTTCGGTACAGGAAGCGGATTTCGACGTCGGCGCCGAGACAGTGGCGCTGAGCGCGGGCGACGACGGTGCGGGGGCGGTCGCCACCTTCGTCGGCCTGGTGCGCGGCGAAGGCATCCGCGCCATGTCGCTGGAACACTATCCGGGCATGACCGAGAAGGCGCTCGCCGAGATCGTCGAGCAGGCGCGGCAGCGCTGGCAACTGCGCCGCGTGCGCATCATCCATCGCGTCGGCCGCCTGCTGCCGGGAGATCGCATCGTCTTTGTCGGCGTGTCGTCGTCGCATCGGCATGACGCCTTCGCGGCCTGCGAATTCATCATGGACTACCTGAAGACCCGCGCGCCGTTCTGGAAGAAGGAAGAGACCGATGCGGGCGCGCGCTGGGTCGATGCGCGCGAATCGGACGATACGGCCGCGGCGCGCTGGGAAGGCGCGGACTAGAACTACTCTTCGGGCAGCAGCGGCGTCTTCTGCATGCCGGGCTTGGCGCGGAAGCTCACTTCGATTTCGTGCATGCTGCCGCCTTCGTCCATCACCTGCAGCAGGAATATCGGGCCTTTGGGGCCCTTGCCGAAGTCGACGATCCAATTGCTGCCGTCGTCGGCGATATCGACCCCGGCAGTCATGATCCGGTAGCCGCCGACAATCGGCCGCTTCATCACGCAGGCGGCGATCTTCGGCGGCGGGCAGACGGCGATGTGGCGGATCGCCGGGACGCTGAGGTCGTCGGGGACGGCCGATTTCGCCGCGAGCGCCGGCGCCGTCGCCAATCCCGCCGCCAACAGCGCCGTGCCGCGCATCGATCGCGCGCCTGGGGATCAGCGCGCGACCAGCGTGCCGTTGACCACCTTGACGGGGTCGCCGACGCGCCAGGGCGGGGAGGCCTCGTAGGAAACGGTGTGGTACTTGCCGTCCTCCATGTGCACCGAGACCTCGTAGGTGACGGTCTCGCGCTGCGTCTTTTCGATCTTGTTGCCGAGCAGTGCGCCGCCGGCCATGCCGGCGATGGTTGCCAGCGTGCGGCCGTTGCCGTTGCCGATGTTGTTGCCGATCAGGCCGCCGACGACGCCGCCGCCGACCGCGCCCAGGCCGCTGCCCTGGCCTTCATGCTTGATCTGGCGGATGTCGGAGACGACGCCGCATTCCGCGCAGACGGCCGGAGTCGCCTTGGCGGGCGGCACGTAGTCAGGCGGTACGCCGGCGCCGGCGGGCGGCGGCAGGGCTGCGGCAACCTTCGCCTTGTGCTTGACGGTCTTGTGCTGCGCGACGGGCGCCGGCGCTTCGCGCTTCTCCGCGATCGGTGCGCTCGGTTCCGCCACGACGGCAGGGGCAGGGGGCTGCGCGGCAGGTGCGGCGGGTTGGGCCGCCGGCGCAGTGGCGACCGCCTGCGGCGTCTCGGCCGGAGTCGACTTCGAGGGTAGCAGCCCGGTGAGGGAGGCGATGCCGACCAGCGAGAACAGCGTAACGGCGATGCCTGCGATCCAGAATACCGGATGCAGCGACGACGAGGTGGCGGTTGGGGTGTTCATTCAAGGACTCCTTGTTGTTCGATGGTGTGGGGGCCGCGATCAGCGCCCTGGCGGCGGGGGCGGCGGCGGATAGGCGCCGGCCGGCGGCGCAGCAGGCGCCTGGGGCTGGGCGAAGTTGCCGGAGACCGGCACCTTGTCGCCCTTGGCGTACATGCACTGGATGTAGGCGTTGTCGTAGCGGCGCTGCGAACCGTAGGCAGAGCTGTAGCCGGCGTCCGTGCCGGCCATGCTGCCGACGATGAGGCCGGTACCGGCGCCGACCCCGGCGCCCTGGTGGCCGCCGATCGCCGCACCGGCGACGGCACCGACGGCCGTGCCGACGGCGGCGCTGCGTAGGCCGGCGTTGCTGGCCGCCTGCTGGGCGTTGCCGCCGGTCATGTCCTCGGCGTACTGGCGGCACTGCATGTCGTCGACGCGGAACTGCTCGAAGGTCTTGCCGGTGCCGGGCAGCGCCATGACGCTGGGCCCGCTCGGCACGCTGGCGCAGGCGGCCAGCAGCAGCGCTCCGCCGGCGGCGGCGAGGAGGGGGAAATAGCGTTTCATGATGGCTCCTTGCGCCCGCTCAAGGCTGGCTCGGTTGCGGCAGCACCTGCTGCCAGCCGCTCGGGCATTCCTTGACGTAGGGGTAGTAGCCCTTCGCTGCCGCGCAGTAGTACCAGAAGTTCTGCGGCGCGGGCGCGGCGGGGGCCGGCGCAGCGACTGCCGGCGGCGCCTGCTCGATGTAGACCGGCGCCGGGCGTTCCACCACCACGGGCGGATAATAGGGCGGGTAGTAATAGTAGGGCGGCGGCGGGTAGCCCCAGGGACCCCAGTACGGGCCGCCGATCACGACGCCGAAATGCACGTGGCCGCGATGATCGGCCCAGGCCGCGGTGCTGCCGAGCGTCGCCAGCGCGAGAAACGCGGCCAGCCATTTGATCGTCTTCATAGCCCACTCCTTTTCGGTGGCTTGATTCGACCATAAACCCGAGAACCGAATACTTCAACGCCCTTCGGCTTTGTAAAAAATAGTTGCGCTGCGCCCCGGCGAATGGGCCTGCCGCCGTGCCGGGGATTACAATGCGCGGGGGCAACGGGGGGAGTGCCGGGACGCCAGGTCCTGTCCGAGAACATGAAGCCGAGAGCCAAGAAGATCAAGTCCGAGATATTCGTCTGGAACAGCAAGTACCAGGTCGGCATCGCGCACATCGATCGGCAGCACAAGAAGCTCGTCACCCTCATCAACACCCTCGGCCACCGGCTGGCGGTCGATTCGGACCCGACCGCCTCCATGGAGGTGTTCGACGAGCTGGCCAGCTACGCCAGCTACCATTTCCGCGCCGAAGAGAACCTGATGGAGGAATGCCATGTCGACGGCGAATTCAACGCCGCCCACAAGGCTTCCCACGCTTCCTTCGTCGCCGAGGTCGCCCGCGCGCGGGACTCCGCGCAGGACGATCCGCTGCAGGTGCTCACCAAGACCCTCGGCTTCCTGTCGCGCTGGCTGATCTTCCATATCCTCGGCACCGACATGCGCATGGCCAACGAGATCATCGCGCTGGAGCGCGGACTGACGCCGGCCGAGGCCCGCAGCCGCGCGATCGAGAAGATGGGCGATACCCACGAGGTGCTGCTGCGCGCGCTGAACGAGATGTACGAGAACCTCGGCGCCCGCAACCAGGACTTCCTGCGCGCCAACAAGCAGCTCAAGGAGGAACTGGAGTTCCACCGCAAGGCGGAGATGGAATTGCGCAAGCTCTCGCTGGCGGTCGAGCACAGTCCGGCCTCCACCTTCATTACCAACGCCGACGGCGTGTTCGAGTACGTCAATCCGAAGTTCGTCGAGGTGACGGGCTACACGATGGAGGAGGTGGCGGGGCAGACGCCGCGCATCCTCAAGTCGGGCGACGTGCCGGACGAGGCCTATGCCGAATTCTGGCGCTCGATCGCGGGCAAGAACGAGTGGTTCGGCGAGTTCCGCAACCGGCGGAAGAACGGCGAGCTTTACTGGGACAAGATGTCGGTGACGCCGATCGTCGACGCCGACGGCGTCGTCACCCACTTCCTGGCGATCCAGGAAGACATCACGGCGCGCAAGGCGGCCGAGGAGGAGTTGCAGCGCTCGCATGCGCGGCTGCTGGATTCGATGGCCGACCTCCAGGAGCAGTCGGAGGATCTGGCGCTGCTCAACCAGGCCGCGGATCTGCTGCAGACCTGCGCCACGCAGGCCGAGGCGAGCCGCGCCGCGGCCCATATGGCGACCAAGCTGGGGCTCGGCAGCGGCGGGGCGCTGGCGCTGGCGGCGCCGGACGGGCGCTCGTTCACCGTCGCGGCGACCTGGGGGGCGCCGGCCGGCATCAGCAGGGCCTTCGGGCAGGATGCATGCTGGGCGCTGCGCCGCGGCCAGTTGCACGAAGTCGCCGATCCGGCGGTCGAGCTGCTGTGCAGCCATTTCGATGAGCCGCCTCGGACACCGCATTTCTGCTGCCCGCTGATCGTGCGGGGCGAAGTGCTCGGCATGCTGCACGTGCATGACGCGGCTGCCGCGGAGAGCGCGCGCTGGGCGCGGCTGACGCAGGTCGCCACGGCGCTCGGCAATGCCTTCAAGCTGGCGCTGGCCAACATCCGGCTACGCGAGTGCCGCGAGGGAGTCACGGACGCGGCAGCGTCCAGTAGAAGCTAGCGCCGCGGCCGACCTCGCCCTCGGCCCAGACGCGTCCGCCGTGGCGCACCACGATGCGCTTCACGATGGCGAGGCCGATGCCGGTCCCCTCGAATTCGTCCGCCCGATGCAGGCGCTGGAACACGCCGAACAGCTTGTTGGCGTACTGCATGTCGAATCCTGCGCCGTTGTCCCTCACGCAATAGACATTGTCGGCGCCGTCCGCGCTACCCGTGACTTCGATCACGGCCTGCGTCGAACCCGCGGTGAACTTCAAGGCGTTGGAAAGGAGGTTGACGATGACCTGCCGGATCAGCGCGCGGTCGCCGCTGGCCGCCGGCAGCTCCTGCAGGCGCAGTTCGATCCGTCGCTCGGCGGGCACCGCGGTCCTCAGTTCGTCGAACACCTCCTGCACCAGCGCCTGCATGTTTACCGGCGCCACCGACATCTCCTGGCGCGACATGCGCGAGAAGGCGAGGATGTCGTTGATGAGTCGGTCCATGCGCGCGGCGTTGCCGCGGATCGCGTCGAGATAGTGCCGACCGGTGTCGTCGAGCCGGTCGCGGTAGTCTTCGCCGACGATCTGGGAGAAGCCGTCGATGGCGCGCAGCGGCGCCCGCAGGTCGTGCGAGACGGAGTAGGAGAAGGCCTCGAGCTCCTTGTTGGCCGCCTCGAGCTGGCGGGTGCGGTCGAGCACCCGCCGCTCGAGATCCCGGTTGAGCGCGCGCACCTGCTCCTCGGCACGCCGCAACTCGGCGCGGGCATGGATCACGACGATGCCGAACGCGAGGTCGGCAGCCAGTTCCTCCAGCAGCCGCACCTCGTCGTCGGTGAAGGTGTTGGCTTCGGTCGAATAGATGCACAGCACGCCGAATACGAGGCCCTCGACATCCTTTAGCGGCAGCGCGATGCTGGAGCGGTAGCCGCGCTGCAGCGCGCTCTCGCGCCAGGGCCGGGCCTCGGCATCGGCCTCGAAGTCCTGGATGCAGCTGCTGCGGCCGCTGCGGATGGCGATGCCGGTCGGGCCGCGGCCGCGCTCGGTGTCGGCCCAGGTGATGTGGGCGCCGGCGAGGTAGCCGTTCTCCGTCCCGCCCCAGGCCACCGGCCGGACCGTCCTGGCCTCGTCGTGCTCGGCGTAGCCGACCCAGGCCATGCGATAGCCGGCGTCGTCGCAGACGATGCGGCAGACTTCGTCGAGCAGTTGCGGCTCCTGGTCCGCGCGCAGCAGGGTCTTGTGGCAGTTGCCGATGGCGCGCAGCTCGCGGTTCGTGCGGCGCAACTCGGCCTCGCTGGCGCGCAGTTCGGCAGTGCGCTCGCGCACGCGCTCCTCCAGCGTGTCGTGGGCGCCCTGCAGCCGCTCCTCGGCGAGCTTGAGGTCGCGGAAGATCAGGTCGAAGGGCTCGCCGAAGCCGGTCACCAGCAGGGCCCGGTAGATCAGGTAGAACGCGGCCAGCTTGAGCAGGTGGCCGAGCATGTTCGCGAAGCCGTAGACGCTCGCGTAGGCGGTGAAGGACAGCTCGGACAGGGCGGTGCAAAGGATCGAGGCGACGATCAGCCGGTAGACGCCGCGGTTGAATTCGTGCCGCATGCGGTGCAGGGGCACCAGCGACGCCAGCAGCAAGACGCTGATCGCGTATTCGCTGCCGATCTTGAAGGGCGTCAGGCCTTGTCCTTCTATGAAGCAATCGGGGAAGTCGCCGGCGAAGGTGAGGGCCAGGATCGCGGTGCTGGCCGCGGCAAAGACGGCGACCAGCAGCCGCTCGTCGATGCGGCGGCGTATCAGCAGCGGCGCCGCGCAGAGCGTCGCTGCCTGGGCATAGCGCGCGGCGATCCACAGCTGGGTCGGCAGGTTGGCGTCGTAGCCGGGAAAGATGTTCATTCCCTTGTAGGCGAGGGCGTGGATCAGATCGACGAAGGCGAGGAAGCCGTAGCCGATGCCGAGGATCTTCAGGTAGCCGTTGGCGATGAAGCGGCGCGCGTTCCATGTCAGGGCGAACAGGGCGAAGCCGACGGCCGCCGTGGCGATTTCGATCAGGCTGTGGAACAGCAGGTAGCTGTAGCGGCTGCTGAGATAGAAGGCGAGGATCGCGAACAAGGCGACGCCCGCGTATGGGCGCGCCTCGAATCCTTCCCGAATCGGCATCCTGGACTCCCTCTGATGGCCGCGAGCCTTCATAGGCGGGCGGCCCGCGAGCGCGATTTGTTCTTTGCTCGACCAGCCCAGCATAGCAATCCGGCGCTGCCGCGACAACCGCTGCCCGCGACGCCTCAGCCGTGCCGCTGGTAAACTGCGCGGCATGAAATTCCTTGTCATCCTGCTGTTCGGCGGACTGCTCGCCGTCGGCGCCGCGGCGAAGACCCCCGGCGAGGTCGAAGTCGGCGGCGCGCTGCGCGAGTCGGTGCTGCTGGGGCTCGACGGCCCGTCGCGCCGGCTATCGGAGTTCCGCGGCACCCCGCTCATCATCAACGTCTGGGCCAGCTGGTGCGGGCCGTGCCGGGAGGAAATGGCCTCGCTGGAGCGGCTGCATCGCCGCTACGGCGGGCGGAAGTTCCGCGTGATCGGCATTTCCACCGACGACTACGTCGAGCCGGCGCGTGCGGCGCTGCAGGCCTCGAAGATCAGCTTCAGCAACTTCATCGACCAGCGGCTGATGCTGGAGAACATGCTCGGCGCCGACCGCATCCCGCTGACGCTGGTGGTCGACGCCCAGGGGCGCGTGCTGGGCAAGTTCTACGGCGCAGCCGAATGGGACAGCCCCGGGGCAATCGCCCAGATCGGCAAGCTGCTGAAGATCCGCCTGGATTAGGGGGCGATCTTGTCCGCCGGCGCGTTCAGGCGCCGGCCTGCTGGGCCTCGAACCAGGACAGCTTGTCGTGCAGCCGCACGACCTCGCCGACGATGATGAGCGTCGGCGCGTGCAGCCCGGCGGCGACCGCCAGTTCCGGCAGGCTCGATAGCGTGCCGGTGACGGTGCGCTGGTTCGGCGTGGTGCCCTGCTGGACGATGGCGGCGGGCCAGTCGGCGGGCAGGCCGTGCTCGATCAGCTTGGCGCACAGCGTCGGCAGCCCATGCAGGCCCATGTAGATCACCACCGTCTGGCGGCGGCGCGCGAGGCCGCCCCAGTCGAGGTCCATGCTGCCGTCCTTCAGGTGGCCGGTGACGAAGACGCAGGCCTGGGAGTAGTCGCGATGGGTGAGCGGAATGCCCGTGTAGGAGGCGACGCCGGCGGCCGCAGTGACGCCGGGCACCACTTCGAAGGGGACGCCGTGCTCGTGCAGGGTCTCGACCTCTTCGCCGCCACGGCCGAAGGTGTAGGGATCGCCACCCTTGAGACGCAGCACCGACTTGCCGGCCTTCGCCAGTTCGACCAGCAGCAGGTTGAGTTCCTCCTGGGGCAGCGCGTGGTTGCCGCGGCGCTTGCCGGCGTAGATGCGCTGCGCGCTAGGCGAGGCGCGGTCCAGGATGGCCGGGGAGACCAGGTTGTCGTAGACGATGGCGTCGGCGGTGGCGATCAGCCGCGCGGCGCGCAGCGTCAGCAGATCCGGATCGCCGGGTCCCGCCCCGACGAGATACACCGTGCCGGGTTTGGCGGGTCCTCGTGTCATTTAGCTGCAACTCCCTCCGCGTCCGCAGGAAGCACATCCGCCGGTTGGCGGCGCGCAACTCGGCTCGTCCGATCTCTTGAAGACGAATTGAAATTCGCCTGGCCGCAATTCTACGAAATCGAGCGTGGTTGCGGCGAGCAATTGCTGGCTGCGCGGAGAAATCAGGATGGTGACGCCTTCGCACTCGAGCACCTGGTCCTGCTCGCGCTGTTCGTCGAATCCGACGCCGTAGACGAGTTCGCCGTCCTCGTCGATCTTGGCGGCGATGCGCAGGCAGGGCTCGTCGCCCTGGACCTCGGCGGTGCGCAGGATCTGCGCGGCGGCGGCGGACGTCAGCCGGAACATCTCTGGGCCTCCTTGCGGCTTTCCATGCAGGCGCGCACGAAGCGCACGAACTTGGCCGGCCATTCGCAGCCGGCGGACGTGCGCAGGTGGCTGTACGAGGCCAGCAGGTTCTTGTAGACGATGCCGTCGCGGCGGCCGTCGACGCCATGGCCGCGAGCCATCTCGTAGGCGTAGCGCGTGTCGGCGGGCAGGTTCTCGATCGACGAGTAGTGGAACTCGTGGGCCGGGATGTCGCCGGCCGGCTCGGGACCGCGCCACGGATGCTCGGCGGTGGGGCGCAGCTTGACGTAGCCGCGGCCGATCGGCTTCTTGTGCATCACGACGTCGCCGGCGATGGCGCCGACCATGGGCATGCGCTTGCCGTTCCATTCGATGGAGCGCGCCAGGTACATCAGGCCGCCGCATTCGGCGTAGGCAGGCAGGCCGTTCTCGATGGCGGCGAAGATGTCGGCGCGCAGGCTGGCGTTGGCCGACAGCGCATCGAGGAATGATTCGGGGAAGCCGCCGCCAATGAACAGGCCGTCGCAGGCCGGCAGGCGGGCGTCGCGCATGGCGTCGAAGGGCAGCAGTTCCGCGCCGGCGGCGCGCAGGGCGTCGATATCGTCGGCGTAGTAGAAGCCGAAGGCGGCGTCCTGGGCGATGGCGATGCGCAGCGGGGCGCCGCCGGCGATCACCTGCGGCGCCGGGCGCGGCAGCATCTCGACGCTGCGGCTGACCTCGAGCAGGCGATCGAGGTCGACCTGCTCGGCCACCGCGGCGGCGATCTCGCCGATGCGGCGCTGCGCGGCGTGCGTCTCGTTGGCCGGCATCAGCCCGAGGTGGCGCTCGACCAGCTGCATGCGCGGATCGTCCTGGATGGCGCCGATCACCGGCACGTCGGTGTAGTGCTCGATGATCGCGCGCAGCTTGCTCTCGTGGCGCTTGCCGCCGAGCTTGTTGAGGATCACGCCGGCGATCTTGATGTCGCGGTCGAAGGCCTGGTAGCCGAGGATCAGCGGCGCGATGCCGCGGGTCATGCCGCGCGCCTCGAGTACCAGGATCACCGGCAGGCCCAGCAGTTTGGCCAGCGCGGCGTTGCTGTTCGAGCCCTCGAGGTCGAGGCCGTCGTAGAGGCCCATGTTGCCTTCGACCAGGCAGACGTCGGCGTCCCAGCCATGGCGCGCGAACTGGGCGCGCAGGTCCTCGTTGGGCGAGAGGTTGAAATCGAGGTTGCGGCAGGTGCGGCCGGCCGCGCTGCCGAGCCACAGCGGATCGATGTAGTCGGGGCCCTTCTTGAAGGGCTGCACGGTGTGGCCGCGGGCGCGCAGCGCCGCGGCCAGGCCGATGCTGATGGTCGTCTTGCCGGACGACTTGTGGGCGGCGGAGATCAGGAAGCGATGCACGAGGACCCCGCTGCCGGAGACTTTGTGGCCGACGTCAGTCGGCCAGGGCGCCCGCCGCCTCGAGCTTGGCGATGTTGTCTTCCGGCAGGAACTTCAGCACGCGGACGCCGACGACCACCATGGTGAACGCGATGCCTATGCCGCCCATGCCGAGCAGGAACTCGGGCAGCGAGGGCGAGTACTGGTCGATGCGGCCGTCGAAGAAGCTGCTGCTGGCCGTCATGCCGGGGAAGATGTCGAGCGGGAAGACTTCGCCGCCGATGATGAAGACGTACAGCTGACAGAAGGCGCCCACGATCACCAGCAGCGAGGCCAGCGTCACCGAGCCGGCCTTGTTGGCGAGGCCGGGCGCGAAGATCAGGATCAGCGGCAGGATGGTGCCGACGAACAGCCAGCCGCCCCAGAACAGCAGCGGGAAGATGCCGCCGTCGAGGAGGATGAAGCGCTCGAACTCGACCTGCTTGGCGAAATAGGCGTTGGTCAGGTGATAGACGGCGACGAAGTAGAACACCGCGCCGACGAACACGGCCAGCAGATTCTTCAGGCGGGCACGGATCTGCGGGTGCAGCGACATGCCGTTCCACAGGTACATGGCCTTCTGCACGATCATGAACACCGCCATGCCCCAGGCGAAGGACATGATGATGAACATCGGCGCGATCACGGCGGACTGGTAAGCCTGACGGGCCACCAGGAAGCCGAAGATCGAGCCGGTGCCGGTCGTCAGCAGCAGGCGCCAGATGAAGGCCGCGAAGCCGGCGGGCTTGGAGAAGGGATACATGCGCTTCTCCATCAGCGTCCACAGATAGACGACGACGATGCCGAACATGCCCGGATAGAGGATCATGTTCCAGCCGAACACCGAGGTCAGATTGACGTGCGTGGCGGCGACCATGATGCGATCGGCGCGGCCGAGGTCGAGCAGGATGACGACCAGGCCGGCGGCCAGCATGGCAAAGCAGAGCAGGCCGGCCAGCATGCCGCGGGTCTTGTAGACCGTCTTGCCGAACACCGAGCCGATCGAGGCGACGTTGAGCACGCCGGAAGCGGCGACCACCAGGAAGATGGCGAAGACGTGGGGCAGGCCCCACACCACCTGGTTGTTCATGCCGGTCACGGCGTGGCCGTGGTGCTCCATGTAGAGCGCGGCACCGACGCCGATGGCGCTGACGAGCGCGCCGAGGCCGGCGAGCAGGTAGAACTTCGTTTGGGCAGAGCGGCTGGCTGCGTAGTCCATTTTCTGTCGTTCCTCAGATGCCCTGGTAGCGCACGCCGGTATCGAGCTTGAGCTCGGCACGGACTTGCGTGCTGGCGACTTCCTTCAGGCGCTTGGCAATGTCGCTGTTGTCGTCGTTGAGGTCGCCGAAGACGATGGCGCCCTGCGGGCAGGCTTCCTGGCAGGCCGGCTTCTGGCCGCGGTCGATGCGCTGGACGCAGAAGGTGCAGGCCTCGACGCAGCCGATGCCGCGGGGCATCTCGGGATTCTGCGTGGTCAGCGGCTCATGCACGAAGGAACGGGCCTTGTACGGGCAGGCCATCATGCAGTAGCGGCAGCCGATGCAGATGTGGCGGTCGACCAGCACGATGCCGTCGGCGCGCTTGAAGGAGGCGCCGGTCGGGCAGACATCGACGCAGGGAGGGTTGGCGCAGTGCTGGCACATCATCGGCAGCGAGTGTTGCCGCCCGGTGCGCTTCTCGACCAGGTCGATCTTGCGGATCCACTGCGAGCGCTGGCGCGGGTCGGCCACTTCCTCGACGATGCCGTTCTCGGCGTTGCAGGCGCTGACGCATTCCTTGCAGTCCGACGTGCACTTGGTGGTGTCGATCAGCATGCCCCAGCGCACCTTGCTCGAGGCCAGCTTGGTGCCCGCCTCGTCGGCCAGCGACGCCTGGATCAGGTGGATGCCGGGCGCAATGGCGACGGCGCCGGCACCGGCGGCGGCGAGCAGCGCGCGGCGCTTGTTATCGGGAGCGTTCATTCGTGTTCTCCGGACGGCTTCGTCGCCGCGGCGGCCTTGTAGCCGGCCTTCGGCTGGTGGCAGTCGAAGCAGTCGAGCTTGACGGCGGCGTAGGCGTGGCAGGCCTCGCAGAAATTGTCCTTGCCGCCGGTCACCGCGCCGTTGGTCTTGCTGGCGTGGCACTCGATGCAGCCGTTCAGCGTGACCTTGGCGCCGCGCTCGCCCAGGCGCAGCGTGCGATCACGCTGGTGCTTGAGCATTTCCATGTGGTTGCGGCGCATCTCGTCGGCCGGCGCCACGCATTGCGTGCCCGGATTCTCGATCTTGATGGCCGGCTTCGCCACCTCGCCGGCGTGCGCCGCCGAGAACAGCGGCAGCGCCAGCACGGCGGCGGCAAGGAAGGTAAGAGCGCGCGACATGGTCATCGTCCGAATGTGGCTGTATCAGTTGCCTTCGCCGCCCAGACCCATGTTGATGTAGCCGGTCGGGCAAACATCCATGCAGATATGGCAGCCGATGCACTTGGTGTAGTCGGTATACACGTAGCGGCCGGTCTTCTGCTCCTTCTTCGGCACGCGCTTGACGGCACCCTGCGGGCAATAGATCACGCAGTTGTCGCACTCGAAGCACATGCCGCAGCTCATGCAGCGCTTGGCTTCGGCCTGGGCTTGGGCTTCGGTGAGCGGAATGACGCGCTCTTCCATGTTGCCCAGCACGTTCTCGGCGTTGATGGTGTGCTGCTCGCGATGGTTGCGCGGCGTGTAGCTGAAGTGGCCGAGGAACAGGTCCTTGGATTCGATGACGGCGCGGTCGGCGCGGTCGTCGAAGTTGTGGACGATGTTCTTGTTGTCGCAGGAGGCGCGGGTATAGCCATCGGGCACCGGCTCGAAGGTGGCGCCGAACTTCTGCAGGTTCTGCTGCAGGTTGAACAGCTTCTTGTCGACCTTCGGGCGCTTGGCGACTTCGCGGCCCATCACGTAGTCGTCGATGCCTTCGGCGGCCATGCGGGCGTGGCCGATGGCGGTGGTCAGCAGGTGCGGGTTGATGGCGTCGCCGCCGACAAACACGCCCGGCTGGCCGACGGCCTGCAGGGCCTTGTCGACGTTGGCGACGTTCTTCTGGTTCTTGCAGGACTCCATGCCGTTCCACTCGACGTACTGGCCGACGGCGCAGACGATCAGGTCGGCGGGGATGTCGTACTCGGAACCTTCCTGCGGGACCATCTTCTTGTTGACCCAGTCGACCTTGATGACGCGCAGCGCGGTGGCGCGGCCGTCGGCGCCCTTGACCACGGACACCGGAGCGACGCAGGGCTGGAACTCCACGCCTTCCTCGAGGCAGGCGTCGATTTCGTGCTTCGACGCGGGCATTTCCTGGACATGGCGGCGATAGGCGATGACGACCTCGGAGCTTTGCTTGAGCAGCGGCTTCATGAGGCGCGTGGTGCCTTCGCGCACGGCGACCGTGACCTTGGTCTGGTTGGGATCGTCCGGCGCGGCGTCGCACAGGGCGCCGATGCGGCGCGCCACGGCGGCGCAGTCCATCGCGGTGTCGCCGCCGCCGATGACGACGATCTGCTTGCCGGCGCAGTCGATGCGGCCTTCGTTGAAGTCGCGCAGGAAGGTGATGCCGTCGGTGACGTTCGGCGCGTCGGAGCCCGGGATGTCGAGCTTGTTGCCGGCCTGGGCGCCGATGCCGATGAACACGGCGTCGAAGTCCTTGCGGAGCTGTTCGAAAGTGACGTCCTTGCCGACGCGCGTGTTGCAGCGGACTTCGATGCCGCCCATGTCGACGATGCGCTTGACTTCCGCATCGACGATGTCGCGCGGCGTGCGGTAGGCCGGCAGGCCGAAGGTCAGCATGCCGCCGAGCTTGTGGTGGGCCTCGAAGATGGTGATCTGGTGGCCCTTCTTGCGCAGCTGGTAGGCGACCGACATGCCGGCGACGCCGCCGCCGATGACCGCGATCTTCTTGCCGGTCTCGACTTCGGGCTTGGCGAAACCGAGATTCTTCTCGATGGCGTAGTTGCCGAGGAACTGCTCGACGGAGTTGATGCCGACGAAGTCCTCGACCTTGTTGCGGTTGCAGCCGGTCTGGCACGGCGCCGGGCAGACGCGGCCCATGATCGCCGGGAAGGGGTTGCAGTCGGTGAGGCGGCGCCAAGCGTATTCCTGCCACGGCATGGTCGGCTTGCCGTCGGCGCCGACCGGCGGCTTCTCGATGCCGCGGACGATGTTCAGGTAGGAGCGGATGTCTTCGCCGGCCGGGCAGTTGCCCTGGCAGGGCGGCGTCTGCTGCACGTAGGTCGGGCACTTGTAGGTCCAGCTGGCCTTGAACAGCTTTTCCTGCGAACGCTTGAACTGGTTGTCACCATCCTTGTAGCGACGGTAGGTGGTCTTGGTGTTCTGCGGGGTCTCGTTCATCGTGGACATTCTTGTCTCCGGTAAATCGTTATAACGTCGCGTATTTACTGCTCGTTGCCGAGTTTGATCGCCGAGCTGACCAGCTGGTGGACGCCGCCCACCATGCCGCTCTTGAAGCCGTAGTACGGCAGCACCTTGGTGAACTGCGCCTTGCAGATCGCGCAAATGGTGGCCATGAAATTGACGCCGTGGTCGTCGACCACGCGCTGCAGCGCTTCCATGCGGGGCAGGGCGCCCTTGACGCGGACGTCCAGCAGCTCGTCGGTCAGCACGCCGCCGCCGCCGCCGCAGCAGAAGGTCTTTTCGCCGATGGTCTCCGGCGCCATGTCGACGAATTTGTTCGCGACCGCCTTGACGATGTGGCGCGGGATGTCGAACTGGCCGCCGGGGTAGTCGCCCATGCGCGAGCCGCGCGCGACGTTGCAGGAATCGTGGAAGGTGATGACGCGGTGGTCGTTGGCCGACTTGTCGAACTTCAGGCGGCCCTGCTGGATCAGGTCCCAGGTTACTTCGCAGATGTGCGAGGGCTGCTTGAAGCGCGGATCGAGCTGCTTCTGCAGTTCGATCGAGAAGGGATCCTTGCCGCCGGCGCCCACGCCCATCAGGGTGTTCCAGAAGGAGTAGGTGACGCGCCAGGCGTGGCCGCACTCGCCGACCACGATGCGCTTGACGCCGAGGTCGAGCGCGGCTTCGCGCACGCGCATGGCGATCTTGCGCAGCTGTTCGTAGTTGCCGATGAACATGCCGAAGTTGCCGGCTTCCGAGGCGATCGACGAGAAGGTCCAGGAGATGCCGGCGGCGTGGAACACCTTGCCGTAGCCGATGGTGGACTCGATGTGCGGCTCGGCGAAGAAGTCGGCCGAGGGCGTCACCAGCAGCACTTCGGCGCCCTTCTCGTCGAGCGGGTACTTGACGTCGACGCCGGTATCTTCCTTGACGTCCTCCTCGAGGCCGTCGAGCGTGTCGCGCAGGGCCGGGCCGGGCAGGCCCAGGTTGTTGCCGACGCGATGCACCTTGCCGATGATCTCGTTCGAGTACTTCTGGCCGTAGCCCACGGAGTTCAGGATCTCGCGGCCGGCCATGGTGATCTCGGCGGTGTCGATGCCGTAGGGGCAGAACACCGAGCAGCGGCGGCACTCCGAGCACTGGTAGTAGTAGGTGTACCACTCGTCCAGCACTTCGGGCGTCAGATCGCGCGCGCCGACGAGGCCGGGGAACATCTTGCCGGCCGGCGTGAAGTAGCGGCGGTAGATGCTGCGCATCAGGTCCTGGCGCGCCACCGGCATGTTCTTGGGATCGCCGGTGCCGATGAAGTAGTGGCACTTGTCGGTGCAGGAGCCGCAATGCACGCAGGCGTCCATGAACACCTTGAGCGAGCGGTACTTGTCGAGCAGTTCGCCCATGCGGCCGATGACGCGGTCGTGCGTCTCCTGCCAGTTCTCGGCGAGCTTGCCGGGGAAGCCCAGGGGTTCCTGGATCTTCTCGCTGGCGACATAGCACTTGATGCCGTTGGTGGCGTCCGCCTGGATCGCCGGGACGGTCGGGTATTCGCGCAGGGCGGGGGCTTTGAGTTCGGGGCCGGCCATGTCAGTTTTTCTCCAGCTGGGCCGCCCAGGGCGCCAGGTGGCGCGCCTCGCGCGGGTTGTCAGTCTGGTTGCGGGTGGGGCTGAAGAAGATGCCCGGCGCGTGCAGCAGCTTGCTGAAGGGGAACACGATCATCAGCAGCGCGACGCAGGCCAGGTGCACGTACAGGCCGGGGTGGGCCGGCAGCGGCTGGATGTCGAAGGACATCAGGCCGAGGAAGAAGGTCTTCACGCCGACGACGTCGGTGTGGTTGAGGAATTTCATGCCCAGGCCCGAGCTGGCGATCAGCAGCAGCAGGGCGAGCATCAGGTGATCGGAAACCGTCGAGATGTAGCGGATGCGCTCGACCAGGAAGCGGCGCGCCCACAGTCCGGCCAGGCCGGCGGCCATGGCGAAGCCGGCATACATGCCGAAGGGCTGCGCGAAGGCGATGATGGCGGGGACCGGCTCCATGAAGTAGCGCAGGTGGCGCACCAGGACGAGGGCCAGGCCGAAATGGAAGGCCGCGCCCATGGCCCAGATCCACAGGTTGCCCTTGAACAGGCTCTCGAAGAACACGACCTCGCGGAACATGCGGAAGGCGACGCCCGGGACGCCGGTGGGCGCCGGGGTGGTCGGGATCTTCAGCGGCGCGGGCGTGCGCGCGAAGTCGACAATCTTGTACGCCAATCCACCGACGAAGACGGCGGCGGCGACGTAGAACAGGATCGCGAAGAAGAGGGTCATGGCTTCAAATGCCGAGGGTCAGTGGGGCGCGGGACGCCAGGCGGCGGAAATCCGCCGCCTGATGTCGTTGCTTGTTGCTTAGATGCAGCCGGTGGGCTTCGGCAGGCCGGCGATCTTGCACGCCTGCTTGGCCGGGCCGTAGGGGAACAGTTCGTACAGGTACTGGCTGTTGCCCTTCTCCGGGCCGAGCTTCTTGCCGATGGCCTTGGTCAGCACGCGGACGGCCGGCGCGATCTGGAACTCGTTGTAGTACTCGCGCAGGAAGTTGACGACTTCCCAGTGCTGCTCGGTCATGTTGACGTTTTCGGTCTTCGCCAGCTCGGCGCCGATCGCCTCGTCCCAGTCGTTCAGGTTGACCAGGTAGCCTTCTTCGTCGACTTCGACCGACTTGCCGTTGACTTCGAGAGTGCCCATGTTTACTTCTCCTAGAAATGTGGGGTGATGGTTTGCAGCCGGCGGCTTAGAGCCAGGACTGGCAGGTTTTGAATTCGGCGACCAGGTCGACGAATCCGGCGTAATCGACGACGGTGACGCCGTCCATGACGCGGTCGCCGACGCCGCGCGCATCCAGATCGGGACCGAGTGCGTACACCTTGTACGTGCCCTGGACGGCCTTCAGCTTCGATTCAAAGGCGTTGCCCTTGGTCGCGGCATAGACGCCGTCCTCGATCAGCAGGATGGCGCCGCCGGTGTTGGCGTCGAGGCAGCTTTGCAGGGTGTTGCGGTCCAGCGGGGACTTGTTGACGATGTTGAGCATGGTTGTTTTCCTCAGAAGCTCAGGACGACGTCCTGCTCTTCCATCAGCTTGCCGATGGCGGCACGGCTCATGGTCTCGACCGGCACGCAGAGGTCGTCGGCGGTGAGGCCGCGGGCCTTCAGCGATTCTTCATCGACGTAGAGCTTGGTGATGTCGTAGTCCTCGAGCGCGCCGTAGGTCTTCTCGAAGCCCTTCATGTCGATGCCTTTGGTGGCATGGCCCTTCTTGAGCTGATAGACGCCGTCGTCGACGAAGGCCAGCGAAACGTCCTGCTCGAAGGCGGCCGCGATCAGCACGACTTCCAGCGACTCGAGCGCGTAGATGGTGCCGTAGGGCGCCTTGCGGTTGACGAACATGAATTTCTTGGTGGTCATTGTCGTCTCCCCTTAGTCGCCGAAGGTCACGATGCGGTCGGACTGGATGCCGGCCTCGATCAGCTGGCCGAGGCCCGAGATGCGGAAGCCGGGGGCCAGGTTGGTGGCATCCTTGCCGTTGCGCTTGGCTTCGCCTTCGTCGACGATGCCGCGGCGCTGGGCGGCGGCGACGCACACCACCAGGTCCAGCTCGCTTTCCTGGGCCAGCTTCGACCAGCGATTGACGATGTTGCGATCGTCCTGCGGCGGCGTGGTCAGGCGCGTCGCGTTGTTGACGCCGTCATGGTAGAAGAAGACGCGGAAGATCTCGTGACCCCGGGCCAGGGCCGCCCTCACGAAGTGGAAGGCGGAGTCCGAAGCCTGGTGGGTGTACGGGCCTTCGTTGATAAGAACCGAAATCCTCATGACTGTTCCTTAGAAGCGGATGTGCGCCGAAGCGTTGAGGTTCACACGGCCGCCGCGCCAGTCGTCGATCATGTACTTGGTGAAGGGCAGGCCGGTCTTTTCGAAGAACGCGGGCCAGCCGATGCGGTCGATCCAGTCGGCCATGCGCTCCCACGGACGGCCGTCGGCCTGGTAGGCCTTGAGGATCTTGCCGACGACGGCATTGACCTCGGGCCAGCGCGGCGCGTTGTTCGGCAGGCCGGCAGCGACCAGCTTGTGGAACGTCGGCTTGGAGCGGGCGTTGGAGTTCTTGCCGCCGACCCAGATGGCGATCTTGTTCGACTCGGGGTCGTTGATCTGCATGGGCGGGCAGGGGGGATAGCAGGCGCCGCAGCAGACGCACTTGCGCTCATCGACTTCCAGCGAGGGCTTGCCGTTCACGATGGTCGGGCGGATCGCCGCGACCGGGCAGCGCGCGACGACGGTCGGACGCTCGCAAATGGCGGAAACCAGGTCGTGGTTGATCTTCGGCGGCTTGGTGTATTGCACCACCACGGCGATGTCGGCCTGGCCGCCGCAGTTGATTTCGCAGCAGGAGGTGGACAGCTTGACGCGGTTCGGCATGCGCTCGTGCTTGTACTCGTCGATCAGGTGGTCCATCATCGACTTGACCACGCCGGAGGCGTCGGTGCCGGGGATGTCGCAGTGCATCCAGCCCTGGGTGTGGGCGACCATCGACACGGAGTTGCCGGTGCCGCCGACCGGGAAGCCGGCGTCTTCCAGCGCCTTGATCAGCGGTTCGACCTTGTCGGCCGACGACACGGAGATCTCGACGTTGGAACGCATGGTGAAGCGCATGAAGCCTTCGGCGTACTTGTCGGCGATGTCGCACAGCTTGCGGATGGTGTAGTGGTCCATCTGGCGCTGCGTGCCGCACTTGACGGTCCACACTTCGTCGCCGCTATGCGAGACGTGGTGCAGCACGCCGGGACGCGGACGGTCGTGCATCTTCCAGTTGCCGTAGTTGGCGGCGAACTTCGGGTGCAGGAACTTCTTGTTGTCGAGGAAGCCTTCGATCGGCTTGCGGACTTGAGGTTGAGCCATTGTCTATGTCTCCGTCTGAGTTCTGTTGGATCAGGCAGCCGTCTTGCGGGCTTCGGCCTTCGCGACTTCCTCGTCCCAGCCACCCATGTTGGTGTAGGGGTTCATGCGCGGACGATTGATCATGTTCGGGTCGATTTCGACTTCCACGCCTTCCAGGAAGTTGGCCAGGCCGATGCGGTCGATCATCTCGCCGGTGCGCTCGTGCTCGAGGGCGTTTTCGGCGAAGAAGTCCATGGTGCGCTGGCACAGGTCGAGGTAGTTTTCCCAGTCCTCTTCGGTGTTCAGCGGGTGGAACGGGACGATGACGGTGCCCATGGTGGCGCCGATCTTCAGGACCGACTTGCCGCCGATCAGGATGGTGGCGCCCTTGTCCTTGCCGATCTGCAGGCCGCCGGTCATGACGTTGATGCAGTGCATGCAGCGGACGCAGTTCTTGTTGTCGATCTCGAGAGCCTGCTTGTCGTCGACCTTGACGCTGGAGATGTGCTCGCCCTTGGCGACGGCGCCGGCATCCTTCAGCTGGATGGCACGGGTCGGGCACATGCCGATGACCTGGTTGACCAGGGCGGAGACGCCGTTCTTGGCGACCCACTTCTTGGCCTGGGCTTCGTCGGTGCGGATGTTGTCGCGCCAGGTGCCGATGGTGGCGAAGTCGGAGCGCTGGATCGAGTTGGTGCAGTCGTTCGGGCAGCCCGAGAACTTGAACTTGAACTTGTACGGCAGGGCCGGGCGGTGCAGGTCGTCGAGGAACTTGTTGATGACCAGGTGGTGCGCCTTGGCTTCGTCGTAGCAGGACATCTCGCAGCGGGCCTGGCCGATGCAGGAGGCCGAGGTGCGCAGGGCCGGGCCGGCGCCGCCGAGGTCGAAGCCCAGTTCGTTGAATTCGTCGAAGGCCTTCTGGACGTTCTCGGAAGTGGCGCCCTGGAACATGATGTCGCCGGACTGGCCGTGCAGCGCGATCAGGCCGGAGCCGTGCTTCTGCCAGATGTCGCACAGCTTGCGCAGCGTGTCGGTGTCGTAGTGCATGCCGGCGGCCGGCATGATGCGCAGGGTGTGGAACTCGGCGGCGTCCTTGAAGCGCGGGTTGCCGTCCTTGTCCTTGATTTCGGTAAAGCGCGGGATAATGCCGCCGCCGTAGCCGACGACGCCGAGCGTGCCGCCCTTCCAGTGGCCCATGCGGGTCTCGTAGGAGTGCTCGAGGTGACCGAGCAGGTCCACCGCCATGTCGTTATCCTTGGCGAGGCGCTTGAGGCCGGTAACGAAGCTGGGCCACGGGCCCTTTTCGAGTTCGTCCAGCAGGGGGGTGGGGTGGAGCGGCTTGGCCATCAGAATGTCTCCTTATTAGCTGTCGGGGTGCCGGGTGCGTCCGAAAGCGCTTGCGGCGGGGTCTACAGGTTGTCGGCGATGGTAAGGAATAGTGCGGTGCACAAGCCATACTTCCTGAAGGTAGAGAGTCCTCGCCACTTGGGTTAACCCCGTCTACCCCAAAAGGAGTATCCGGCGCCACGCCCATCCGGTAATGTTTAAAGAGTGGTTACGGTGCGATATTCATCACCCGAAGGAGCAGCCGTGGATAAATTCACCAGTCTCGACAAGTTCCGCGTGCCGATCGGCAACCAGGAAATCGAGTTGCAACAGATCGACTATGCGGCGGGAGGAGTCCCCTTCCTGCGCGTGCGCATTCGCGAGCATTCGCGCTTCACGATCTTCGACGTCGACCCGATCACGGCGGAGCGCTGGGGCAAGCAGATGCAGGAATGGGCGCGCAAGATCCAGGAGCAGAAGTGAGCGACGAAACCGTCGATCTCGCCTTTTCGCTGTCCGGCGACGCGCTGCCGGCCGACTACGCGGACGCCTTGTGGCTGGCGCTGTCCGTCGCGCTGCCCTGGCTCGCCGAGGACGAGGCGATCGGCGTCCATCCGCTGGCGCGGGTGAGCCTCGCCGACGGCCGCTGCTACCTCTCGAAGCACACCCGCCTGACGCTGCGGCTGGCGGCCGACCAGGTCGAGCGCGCCAGGGCCCTGTGCGGCATGCAGCTCCAACTGGAGGGGACGGTCGAGGTCGGCGAGGCCAAGGTGCGCCGGCTGGCCGAAGCCAAAGTCATGTATTCGCCGTTCGTCGCGGTCGGCTCGGGGGACGAGGAGGCATTCCTGGCCGAGTGCCGCCGCCAGCTGGCCGAACTCGGCGTCGAGGCGCAGCCCGTCGTCGGCAAGGCGCAGACCATGCAGGTCGAGGGCGCCCCGGTGCCGGGCTTCAGCCTGATGCTGCACGGCCTGCGCCCCGAACATTCGCTCCGCCTGCAGCGTGCCGGACTCGGCAGGCTGCGCAAGCGCGGCTGCGGCATTTTCGTGCAGCACCGCTCGGTCGCGCCGCTCAGCGGCGATTGAACGGGGCTGCGTAATCGCTTGAAAGAAGAAGCAACCAACCTTTATTGAGGAGACCTTCATGAGCTACGTCATCAACGGCGAAGAGAAAGAAACCGACGACTACGGCTTCCTGCTGGAGCCGGACTTTTCGGACGAGGCAGTCCAGGTCATCGCGGAGGCGGAAGGCATCACGCTGACCGACGACCACATGACCGTCATCAACTACTTCCGCGACAAGTTCCGCGACGAAGGCAAGACGCCGAACTTCCGCAATTTCATGAAGGACATGGAAGAGGTGATGCCGGGTGCCGACTCCAAGAAGATGTACGACCTGTTCCCGCAGGACGGTCCGGCGAAGCAGGCGGTGAAGATTGCCGGACTGCCGAAGCCTTACGGTAAAGGCGGTTACTGATCGCTGCTTCGCCGGAGGCCGGCGGAGCCGGCCCGGCAAATATTGGCCCCCCACCCCCGTCCCCCGCCCCGGGGCGGGGGTTCTAGTCAGCTCGCTTCGCTCGATTTAGTGGATAACCCATTCCGCCCGTGACCTCCATTCTTGCCCGGCTGCGCTGGTCGTTCATCGGCTTCGGTGTTTCCGTGGCGCTGATCTTTCCGTTCTACGCGCAGTTCTTCGTCGAATGGAAGCCGGGGATGCTGGTCTGGTTCGTCGCCGGGTGCCTGGTGGCGGGAGTTTCGATCGGGCTGTTTTCCTACGCCATCATGGGCGCGGTGCTGCTGTCGCGGCTCAAGGGCATGGCGCAGACGGCCGAGCTGGTGGGCGGCGGCGACCTGACGGCAAGCTGCAAGCTCGAGTCGCGCGACCTCATCGGCAGCATCGCGGATTCCTTCCGCAAGATGACCGGCAACATGCGCGGCATCGTTTCGGACATCTCTACGCTGTCAACGCGCGTCGGCCGCGAGACGGAGGGGATCGACGGCCAGATGGAAGATTTGTCCGCGCGCCTGTCGTCGCAGCGCGAAAACTCCGCACAGATCGCCCATCTCGTCGGCACCCTCAACGACGCCTCCAGCCGCATCAGCGACAGCATCGCCGCGGCGGTCGGCGACTCCGCCCGAACGCGGCAGTCGGCGGCGACGGGCCGGGAAGCGGTGTCGCGCGCGCAGCAGGGCATCGAACGCATGAACGAGTCGGTGCGCGGGCTGAGCGAGGACGTCGGCAACCTGGCGCACCACTCGACGATCATCCAGGGCATCTCGGGCTCGATCCGCGAGATCGCCGACCAGACCACCCTGCTGGCGCTCAACGCCGCCATCGAGGCGGCGCGAGCCGGGGAGGCCGGCCGCGGCTTCGCCGTGGTGGCCGACGAGGTGCGCAAGCTGGCCGAGAAGACCGCCGCGGCCACCGGCGAAATAGAATCGGTGCTGGCGCAGATTCGCGACCGCATCTCGGAAGCCGTCGAGAAGTCCGCGCAAAGCATCAGGGAAATGGACCAAAGCAGGCAGCTTTCGCTCGCCACCGGGGACGCGCTCGAGGAGATCGTCGCCAGCATTGCGGCGCTCGCCTCGGGGATCGGCCGGGTGGCGGACATGGCCGCCGAGCAGCGGCAAGTTTCCGGCGCCGTGATGGAGCGGATCCGCGACAGCGAGCGCAGCACCGACGAAGCGTCGGGCAACGCCGCCAACTGCAAGGCCGCCTGCGAGGGACTGCGCGACCTTTCCCGCGAACTCATGGCCGAAGTCTCGCGCTTCCGGCTTTCTGCACAGGTGAATTGATGGCCGTCCGCATCCGCAGCCGCTTCCACTCGAAGCGCGAACGCACTCCCGCCGAACTGGCGACCGTCGTGGCCACGCTGGCGTGGAAACTTGCGATCGAATCGATCAAGCGCATGCGCAAGGCCGACTACGACATCGAGATCGGCCGGCCTTACTTCGAGTTCGTCTCGGAATTCCTGGTGTTTCTCGCCACCGCTGCCGACCGCATCGCGCATCGCCAGCTGGAGGCGGAGCAGCGCGTGGAGTTCACCACGGCGCTGGTGAAGCGCCTGTCCGAGATCGTCGAGGACAACAACGACATGCTGCTCGGCGTGGCGGAGCCCGACGAGTGCCGGCGCGACTTCCTGGCGCGCTTCAACCGGCGCGGCGCCGACTACGCCGAATTCGACTACACGGACGGCCCCGACTTCGGCTTCCGGCGCTACTTCGCCTCCTGCCTGCGCGACGTGCTGCCGGAGAAGGATCAGCTGTGGGTGATCGACCAGGCGATGGACATCGAGGCGCCGGACGCCATCAAGGCGCTCGAGCGCACCGTGGCGGGCCTGTTCGACAGCAAGGCGGCGGTGGCGGAGCGCCACGCCGAGCTGGACAGAAAGCCGGCTGGCGAATGAGCGGCTCTCCCTTCGATCTCGACAACAGTGCCGCGTACGCGGCTTGGCGCGAGCGCAAGCTCGACACGGCGCCGCGCCGCATCGAGGACATCCTCGTCGAGGTGGATGACCCGCGCTCGTTGAGTCCGGCGCAGCGCGCGCGCATCATCGAGCTCAACGCCGTCTGCAACATGGCGATCTACTCCGGCAAGACGGGGCGCGATCCCGACAAGGAGATCCCGCGGCGCCTGGGCGCACAGCTGGGACTGTCGCACATCGACGGGCATTGGCTGACCGACTCGGACGATATCTCGCCGATCTCGGTGCGCGGCGCCGAGGAGCGCGGCGAACGGCGCGACTTCATTCCCTACACCGACAAGCCGATCAAGTGGCACACCGACGGCTACTACAACGCGCCGGAGCGCACCGTGCGCGCCCTGCTGCTGCACTGCGTGGAAAGCGCCGTGTCGGGCGGCGACAACCAGCTGCTCGACCACGAGATCGCCTACATCCTGCTGCGCGACCAGAATCCGGAGCTCGTCCGCGCCTTGGCGCAGCCCGGCGCCATGACCATTCCGGCGCGGCACGAACCCGACGGCCGCGTGGCCCGCGGCGAGCAGTCGGGCCCGGTCTTCTCGATCGACGCGCAAGGCTTCCTCCACATGCGCTACACGGCGCGTGCGGTCAACGTCGTCTGGCACGACGATGCGGCCACCCGCGCCGCCGTCGCCGCGTTGGCCGGCATGCTGGCGCAGCCGACGCCGTGGACGCTGCGCGGCCGGCTCGAGCCGGGCATGGGGCTGGTGTCGAACAACGTGCTGCACGATCGCAGCGGCTTCACCGAGAGTTCCGAGCGTCGGCGCCTGCTCTACCGGGCACGCTATTACGAGCGCGTGGCGGCGCGATAGGTATAATCGTCCGCAGACCCATTCGTCGCGGACCACTGTGGCCACCCTGACCGTCGAAGTCCAGCGCAAGCTCGGCACCGCCGTCGAGCGCATGCCGGCTTTTCCGCAGAGCGTGCAGAAGATCCTGGACCTGACCCGGGACATCAACTGCTTGCCGAAGGATCTGGTCGTGGTCATCGAGAAGGATCCGGTGATGACCATGAAGATTCTCAAGGTCATCAATTCCGCCTTCTACAACCTGCCGACGAAGATCACCTCGGTGAACCAGTCGGTGGTCTATCTCGGTCTCAATACCATCAAGAATCTGGCGCTGTCGATCGCCGCGGTCGGCATGCTGCCGCGCTTCAACACCTCCGGCTTCGACATCCAGAAGTACCTGCTGCACTCGCTGATGACCGCCGCCCTGGCGCGCCAGGTGGCCGTCAAGTTCGCCCGCGGGCAACTCGATCCGGGCGACGCCTACATCGCCGGCCTGCTGCACGACTTCGGCAAGGCGGTGTTCGCGCAGTTCATGTCGCACGAGTTCCGCGAGGCGCTGGCCGTGTCGGAGGAGCGCAACATCCCGCTGCACCTGGCGGAAGCCGAGGTGATCGGCGCGGATCACGCGCTGGTCGGCTCGATGCTCGCCACCAAGTGGCAGTTCCCGGCGCACCTGGTCGCATGCATCCGCGACCACCACAGCACGGAAGCCGAGCCCACGCCGCTGATGGACTGCGTGCGCGTCGCCGACCAGATCTGCCGCAAGCTGGGGGTCGGGGACTCCGGCAATGCCTGGCGCGAAGACGAGCAGATGGCCGCGCCCCAGCGCTTCGGTTCTTTCGAGGCGGTCGTCGAATCGCTCGGCGACCTCGACCTGATCGTCGCCGACGCGCAAACCTTCGCGCAGGTGTAGCCATGCGAATCAAGTTCTGGGGAGTCCGCGGATCGATCGCCTCGCCGGGTCCGCGCACCGTTCGCTACGGGGGCAACACCACCTGCATCGAGGTGCGCACCGACGACAACACGCTGATCGTGCTCGACGGCGGCACCGGCATCTTCCAGCTGTCGCAGACGCTGTTCAAGGAGATGCCGCTCACTTCGCACGTCTTCATCACCCATACGCACTGGGACCACATCCAGGGCCTGCCCTTCTTCATCCCGATCTTCGTGCCGGGCAACCGCGTCCGCATCCACGGTCCCTACGACATCGTGTCGGGCAGCGGCATCGAGCAGGTGATGAACGTGCAGCTGCAGTACAGCTATTTCCCGGTGCGCGAAGCCGAGCTCAAGGCCGGCATCGAGTACGAGACGCTCACGGTCGGCGAACCGGTGACGGTGGGAGACGCCAGCGTCACCAGCGTGATGCTCAACCACCCGGTGGTGGACCTCGGCTACCGCATAGACTGCAACGGCAAGTCGATGTTCTTCACCGGCGACCACGAGCCCTGGTACAACATCTACGAGCCGTCCGACGCCGAGTACGCCGAGTATCAGCGCATGGTGGACGACAAGCACGCGGCGCTGATCGAGGCGATCCGCGGCGTTGACGTGCTGATCGCCGATTCGTCCTACACCGCCGTCGAGTATCCCTCGAAGCGCGGCTGGGGCCACGGCACCTTCGATTCGACCATCGCGCTCGGCCGCGCGGCCGGCGCCCGCAAGGTGGTGTGCACCCACCACGAGCCGACCCGCTTCGACGACGATCTCGAGCGCGTCTTCGCCGAGGCCGTCGCGCGCAACGAAATCGGCCCCGGGGATCCGGAGGTGCTGCTCGCCCGCGAGGGCATGGAGATCGTGCTCTGACATGCCGGAAGCGAAGACCCGAGAGGAACTCGAGCAGTTCCTGCTAGAAAGCGTGGCCTTGTTCGCGGGCTTCGAACCCGCGGCCATCGAAGAGATCGTCGCGCTGTCGACGCTGCGCACCTTCGAGGGCAACGAGGCGATCGTCGAGTGCGGCGAGGACGGCCGCTTCATCGGCGTGCTCGTCAGCGGCCACGCCGAGATCTCGGTATCCGACAACACCGGCGGCCGCGTGCCGATCAACCGGCTGGAGGCGGGCGAGGTGTTCGGCGAGATGTCGGTGCTGACTGGCGATCGCACCGTCGCCGACGTCATCGCGGGCAACCGCTGCTTCGTGCTGGTGATCCCCCAGGAGGTCGTCAGCAGCCGCATCCTGGTGCGTCCGCGGGCGATCACCTACCTGGCCAAGCTGCTGGCCGACCGTACCCGCGCGCAGGCGGTGGACCTCACCAGCAGCCAGCTGCGTGCGCGGGCCGTCGCCCAGTCCGACGATCCCTATGCCCTGAGCCTGAAGACCGAGGTGCCCGGGAAGATCGTCGCGCTCGACTTCGGCCTGTCGCAAATCCACTTCGGCATCTTCGACACCCAGGACGAGAGCCGCGACGTACGCGGCAGCATCGATGCCGGCAGCGCCGAGGCGCACATCGCCATCGAGGCGGGCGGTCGGCGCATCGAGCGCACGCGTCCGCCGTTCCCGATCGCCGACTTCTTCCAGGTCCTGTTCGAGTCCATGCAGGCGCTCGACGACGGCTTCCTGTTCACGCCTTTCGACGTCGTCGCCGTCGGACACCGCGTGGTGCATGGCGGCTCGACCTTCGCCAGCTCGGCCGTCGTCACGCCGCAGGTGATCGCCGAGATCGAGGCGCTCGCCGCGTTCGCGCCGCTGCACAATCCGCACAACGTCGAAGGCATCCGCGCGGCGCAGCGGTTCTTCCCCGACGTGCCGCACGTCGCCGTGTTCGACACCGCCTTCCACCAGAGCCTGCCGCCCTACGCCTACCTGTACGGCCTGCCCTACGACTACTACAAGAAGGAAGGCATCCGCCGCTACGGCTTCCACGGCACCTCCCACCGCTACGTTTCGATGAAGGCGGCCGAGATGCTCAAGCGGCCGCTGGGGGAACTCGACATCGTTTCCTGCCATCTCGGCGTCGGCGCCTCGATGTGCGCGATCGACCACGGGCGCTCGGTCGACACCACCATGGGCATGACGCCGTCCGACGGCCTCATCATGCCGAGCCGTTCCGGCAGCATCGATCCCGCGGTGATGATCCACCTGATGGACCATTACAAGATGAGCCCCGGCGACCTCGGCCGCCTCATCAACGCCGAAAGCGGGCTGAAGGGCATCTCCGGCATCTCCTCGGACATCCACGCCATCGAGGCGGCCGCCGAGGAGGGCCATCACCGCGCACTGCTCGCCCACAAGGCGTTTTGCTATGGGGTGCGCAAGAACATCGGCGCCTACGTCGCGGCGATGGGCGGGTTGGACGTGCTGGCCTTCACGGGGGACATCGGCGAGTCCAGTCCGCTGGTGCGCAGCCTGGCCTGCCAGGGGCTCGCCTACATGGGCATCAAGCTCGACGACGCCAGGAACGCCGCCGCCGGGATGCGCGCCAATGCCATCATTTCGAGCGACGACTCGCCGGTGAAGATCCTCGTCGTCGCCAACAACGACGAACGCCTGATCGCCTGGGAGGCGCTGCGCGCCATCGAGCGCAACCAGATCACGCTGGCGATCAAGGACCAGGAGGAGGCGCCCATCCCGATCGAGGTCTCGGCGCATCACGTGCATCTGGCGCAGGCCGACGTCGACCGGCTGTTCGGTCCCGGCCACCAGTTGACGCCCGAGCACGAGCTGTCGCAGCCGGGACAGTTCGCGTGCGCCGAGAAGGTCGATCTGATCGGTCCCAAGGGCCGCATCGCCAACGTCCGCGTGCTGGGGCCGACGCGCAAGGAGACGCAGGTCGAGATCGCGATGACCGAGCAGTTCAAGCTCGGCATCCAGCCGCCCATCCGCGAATCGGGCGACCTCGCGAATACGCCCGGCGTCGTGCTGGAAGGCCCGGCCGGCAAGGCGGCCATCGAGCGCGGGGTGATTTGCGCGCAACGCCACATCCACATGTCGCCCGAGGACGCCATGCGCTTCCGCCTGCGCGACAAGTACGTCGTGCGGGTGCGGGTGGCCGGCGACCGCGAGCTGATCTTCGGCGACGTCGTGGTGCGCGTCAATCCCAACTACCGGCTGGCCATGCATATCGACACCGACGAAGGCAACGCCGCGAATATCCGCACCGGCATGCAGGGTTTCATCGAGGAAATCCAGAGCCGGCGATGACCGGTATACTCGGCCGCGCCGTCCGAAGGGCGGTCCAACAGAGACGCAGGTTCCGATGCAAGAAGTCACCATCCGGGAGATCGTCCACGCAGGACTGCTGTCCTGTGCGCCCGACACCTCCATCGCCGAAGCGGCCCGCCGCATGGCGGACGCCCGCTGCAGCTCGATCATGATCGAGCAGGGCGGCGCGGTGGTCGGCATCTGGACCGAGCGCGACGCCCTGGCCCTCGATCTCGCCGACGCCGACCTTCTCGCCGCACCGATCGCGACCTGCATGTCGACCCCCGTGAAGACGGTGCCGGCGTCTACCGGCATCGGCGAGGCGGCACTGCGCTTTCGCGAGGAGAACGTCCGGCATTTCCTGGTCACGGACGGCGACGGCAAGCCTTGCGGCGTCGTTTCGCAGTCGGACATCGTCATCAACCAGGGCATCGAGTACTTCATAGAGCTGCGCGAAATCAGCGACGTCTTCAGCCGCCGCTACCAGACCGTCGCCGCCGACGTCCCGATCGGCGAGGCGGTGGCGGCGATGCGCGCCGGCCAGCTCGACGCCGTGGTGGTGCGGCGCGCCGACGGCGTCTTCGGCATCCTTACCGAGCGCGACGTGGTGCGGCTGATCGGCAGCGGGCGCCTGGATGCGGCCGTGGGCGCGGTCGCGAGCTTTCCGCTCATCACGCTGCCGCTGGACGGCAGCCTATACCAGGCGCGCAAGCTGTTCGTCGAGCGGCGCATCCGCCATCTCGGCGTGACGGGCCGCCAGGGAGAAGTGCTTGGCCTGGTGACATTCGCCGACATCCTGGCGAGCGTCGAGCACGAATACGTGCGCCGCCTGCGCGAGGCGCTCAAGGAGAGCGAAGCCAGCCTGGCGGCCTCCCACCACGAACTGCAGCTGGCCGCCAAGGCCTTCGAGAGCACCTTCGAGGGCATCCTGGTGACCGACGCCGACCAGGTGATCCAGTCGGTCAATCCGGCATTCACCCAGATCACCGGCTACCGGCCGCAGGAGGTGGTCGGCAAGACGCCCAGCGTGCTGGCCTCCGGGCGCCACGATGCCGCCTTCTACCGTGCCATGTACGATTCGCTGGCGGCTCATGGCCACTGGCAGGGCGAGATCTGCAACCGTCGCAAGAACGGCGAGCTCTACGTCGAGTGGCTGACGGTCAATGCCGTGAAGGACAGCGGCGGCAAGGTGACCAACTACGTCGCGGTGTTTACCGACTTCACCACCCGCAAGGCGGCCGAGGACCAGATCCGCTTCCTTGCCCAGCATGACGGCCTCACCGGCCTGCCCAACCGCACGCTGCTGCGCGAGCGGCTGCTGCGCGCCATCGCCCACGCCCAGCGCAACGGCAAGAAGGTCGCGGTGATCTTCCTCGATCTCGACGATTTCAAGGTCATCAACGACACTTACGGCCATCCCGCCGGCGACGAGATGCTGCGCGTGGTCGGGCGGCGCCTGTCCGACACGGTGCGCCGCGAGGACACCGTGGCGCGCCTCGGCGGCGACGAATTCATCCTGGTGCTCGAGGAGCTCTCCAACCTGGATGGCATCCCCGGCATCGCGCGCAAGATCATCGACACGGTGGCGCGGCCCGTGGTGTTCGAAGGCATCGAAATGCAGACGGCGACGAGCGTCGGCATCTGCTTCTATCCCGACGACGGCCACAATCCGGACGAACTGCTGAAGCACGCCGACGCGGCGATGTACATCGCCAAGGAAAAGGGCAGCAACAACTTCCACCTGTTCGCCAAGTAGGCGAACCCGAGCCGAGTCCCGGCTATTCGTCGCAGCCGACGACGCGGTCGCGCCCGCCCTGCTTGGCGGTGTACATGCGCTGGTCGGCGAATTCGACCAGTTGGCGCCAGTCCTCGGCGCCGTCGCGGATGCGCTCCGCAACGCCGATGCTGGCCGTCATGCGGCGGCCGTCCGGGCGGGCGCCGAAGCCGATCTCGCGCACGCGCGCCAGCGCCTTGCACGCCATCGGCGCGGTGGTGTTCGGCATGATGAGCAGGAACTCCTCGCCGCCCCAGCGCGTCAGCATGTCGCCCATGCGCAGCTGCGAGCGGACCGCGTCCACCGCGGCCACCAGGGCGCGGTCGCCGGCGTCGTGGCCGAACAGGTCATTGACCTGCTTGAAATGGTCGAGATCGATGAAAACGGCGGTCAGCGCGCTGCCGCTGCGGGTGGACAGGATGAATTGCAGTTCCATCAGTTCCTCGCCGCTCTGGCGCGAGAAGCAGCCCGTCATGCCGTCCCGGATGGCCTCGCGCACCAGTACGATGATGAAGGCCAGCTGCGAAAGTCCGGCCAGCGTCGACACGCCGGCGATCAGGACCATCAGCCAGAACGACGCGGCGAAGGTCGGCCAGTCGAGCACGGCGACGCGCGTGATGGCACCGATGCCCTCCATGATCAGCAGCGGCGAGATGAAGGCGATCGCCTCGAGCAGCGTGAGCGGGAAGATCGACAGCCCCGCCAGCATGACGAAGGGCAGGAAGGCGTAGCCGGTGGAGAAGGCGGCCTGAATCCCTTCCAGCTGGAACTGGGTCATGTGCTGGTGGCTGAACAGGAAGAAGGCCGTCGGGATCGCCATCAGCGTCGCCAGCGCACGGTAGGCGTCGTTCATGGTCTGCATGCGCTTCGCGGACAGCATCAGCAGGGCGAAGGCGACGGTCGCGAAAATGCGGGCGACCACCAGGGGCAGCCAGACCTCGATCGGGAAGGCGGCGACGTCGACCACTATCCACAGCGGCGTGAGCAGGGCGAACAGCCCGGCGATCAGGCGCACCCGCGACACGATCATGGTGGTGCGGCGCTTCTCGAGCAGGGATATGTGATGGCGTGCGCGCACCAGCCAGCCGATCTCCTGGTCGCTCATCTCGACCAGGATGGTGGCCCACGCCTGATGCCAGAAGTGGTGCAGCGTCTTGTTCATCACTTGCCCGTCTGGGTGGAACTGCCGCAATTGGGGAAGGGAGTCTGGCTTCCGCCGCGGCGAGACCCGGCATTGTACCCGCAATGGCCCCCATCTTATTGGGGACCGAGGCCGGCGCCGCCCGGTAGGCGGGCCGCGAGCGGGTATCATCGGCCCTTCCATGTTCGCCTACATCGTCCGCCGCCTGCTGTACGCCATCCCGATCCTGATCGGCGTCAACCTGGTCACCTTCGCGCTGTTCTTCGTCGTCAATACCCCGGACGACATGGCGCGCATGCAGCTGGGCGTAAAGCGCGTCACCCCCGAGGCCATCCAGAAGTGGAAGGCCGAGCGCGGCTACGACCGGCCGCTGCTGTGGAACGCCGCCGCCCCCGGCATCGCAAAGGCCACCGACACCATCTTCTTCGCCAAGTCGGTGCGCATGTTCGCCTTCGACTTCGGCCGCGCCGACGACGGCCGCGACATCGCGCGCGAGATCCGCGGCCGCATGGGGCCATCGCTGGCCGTCGCGCTGCCGGTCTTCGCGCTCGGGCTCGCAGCGGCCATCTGGTTCGCGCTGCTGCTGGTCTATTTCCGCGGCACCTATCTCGATGCCGCCGGCGTCGTCCTGTGCGTCGCGATGATGTCGATATCGGGCCTCTTCTACATCATCGGCGGGCAGTGGCTGGTCTCGAAGATATGGCACCTGGTGCCCATTTCCGGCTATGCGCCGGGGCTGGACGCCGCCAAGTTCGTGATCCTGCCGGTACTGGTGAGCGTGGTCGGCGGCCTGGGGTCGTCCGCGCGCTGGTACCGCACGATCTTCCTCGAGGAGATCGGCAAGGACTACGTCCGCACCGCGCGCGCCAAAGGCCTCAATGAGCGCGCCGTGCTCTTCGGCCACGTGTTGCGCAATGCGCTGATCCCGATCCTCACCGGCGTGGTGGTGCTGATCCCGACGCTGTTCATGGGCAGCCTGGTGATCGAATCCTTCTTCGGCATTCCGGGACTGGGCAGCTACACCATCGATGCCATCAACGCGCAGGATTTCGCCGTGGTGCGCTCGATGGTGTTCATCGGCTCCTGCCTCTACATCGTCGGCCTGCTGCTTACCGACGTCTCCTACACCGTTGTGGACCCGCGGGTCAGGCTCGGATGATGGGCTTCAAGTTCGTCCTGCTCGGGTCCGACGCCTTGCTGTTCGCGCTCATTGCGGTCGCGGCCGTCGCCCTGCATTGGGCGCGCCGCCAGGACCACCTGCGCCACGCGCTGGCGCGGGTGGCGGCGAGCGGCACCGGCATGGCGGCCGGCACGCTGCTGGCCGTCTTCCTGCTGGTCGCCTTGGTCGACTCCGTCCACTACCGGCTGCGCCTAGAAGGCGCCCAGGACGCCTACTCGGTGGAAGTGCTGTCGGCGCTCGACGCCGCCCTGATGCCGCTCAAGACGCACACCGAGAAGACCTACTCGGCGCCGCTGGCGACGCATTCCTTCGCCAAGGAAATGCGGGAGGGCGGCGAATGGGCGTACCCGCGCCTCAAGTACGGCGGTGCGCGGCTCGGCGACGACCTTGCCGCAAGGCCGGCCGACGTCGCGCGCTCGACGGTCCTGGGTCTGGCGCTGGGCGGCGCCGCCTGGACGATCCTCTGGCTGGCGGGCGTTCCGCTGAGGCGCCGCTGGCCGAAGGCGGCCTGGAAGCCGGCCTTCGGCGCGCTGCTCGGGCTGCTCCTGGCGGCCGGGCCCATCGCGGCGCTCGCCCAGGGCTACCACGTCTTCGGCACCGACAAGGTCGGCCAGGACGTGCTCTACCTGGCGCTGAAGAGCATTCGCACCGGCGTCATGATCGGCACCCTGACGACGCTCATCATGCTGCCGGCCGCGGTGCTGCTCGGCATCGTCGCCGGCTACGTCGGCGGCTGGGTCGACGACGCCATCCAGTATCTCTACACGACCCTGAATTCGATCCCCGGCGTGCTGCTGATCGCCGCCGCCGTCCTGATGATGCAGGTGGTCATCGATACGCACCCCGACTGGTTCGCCACCGCCGCGGGTCGCGCCGACGCCCGGCTGCTGGCCTTGTGCGCCATCCTCGGCGTGACCAGCTGGACCGGGCTGTGCCGGCTGCTGCGCGGCGAGACCCTCAAGCTGCGCGAGATGGAATACGTGCAGGCGGCGCGCGCCTTCGGCGTTTCCCGTCTCTCGGTCATGCTGCGCCACATCCTGCCGAACCTGATGCACATCGTGCTGATCTCGCTGGTGATGGACTTCTCGGGGCTGGTGCTGGCCGAGGCCGTGCTCTCCTATGTCGGCATCGGCGTCGACCCCAACACCATCAGCTTCGGCACCATGATCAACGCCGCCCGCCTCGAACTGGCGCGCGAGCCGATGGTCTGGTGGTCGCTGGCGGCGGCTTTCAGCTTCATGCTGGTGCTCGTGCTGGCCGCGAATCTATTCGCGGACGTGGTCAGGGACGCCTTCGATCCGAGGGCAGCCTGATGGGCGACCTGCTCTCCGTCCGCGATCTGGCCGTCGGCATCGGCGAAGCCAGTCCCGTCGACGGCATCTCCTTCGACATCGCGGCGGGGGAAACTTTCGCGCTGCTCGGCGAATCGGGTTGCGGCAAGTCGATGACCGCGCTGGCGCTGATGCGCCTGCTGCCCAACGTGGCGCGCGTCCAAGGCGGCAGCGTCGAGCTGCAGGGGCGCGACTTGCTGGCGCTGCCCGAATACGAGATGCGCGGCGTGCGCGGCGGCGGCATGGCGATGATCTTCCAGGAGCCTGCCACCAGCCTCAACCCGGTGGTCACCGTCGGGCGGCAAATATCGGAAGCCTTGTCGCTCCATGCCGAGAACGGCGGCGAGCGGGCACTCGAACTGCTGTCGGCGGTCGGCATCCCCGATCCGCGCCGTCGCCTCGACGAGTATCCGTTCCAGCTCTCGGGCGGCATGAAGCAGCGCATCATGATCGCCATGGCGCTGGCCGGCGATCCGAAGCTGCTGATCGCCGACGAGCCGACCACGGCGCTCGACGTCACCATCCAGGCGCAGGTGCTCGACCTCTTGAAGGAACTGCAGCGCAGCCGCGGCATGGCGATCCTGCTCATCACCCACGACCTCGGCGTGGCTGCGCGGATGGCCGATCACGTCGGCGTGATGCGCTCGGGAAGGCTGCTCGAGGTGGCGCCGCGCGGGCGCTTCTTCGCGGCACCGGCCCACGAGTATTCGCGCGCGCTGTTCGCCGCGCTGCCCGAGAACCTGCCGAAGCCGGCGGCGAAACCGGCGCCCGCGGCTGCGCTGCTGGACGTGCAGGACCTGACGGTGCATTTCCCGATCCGGCGCGGCCTGCTGCAGCGCCAGGCGGGTGCGGTGCGCGCCGTCGACGGCGTGTCGCTGCGCCTGGCGCCCGGCCGCACGCTGGCGCTGGTCGGCGAATCCGGCTGCGGCAAGACCACGGCGGGCAAGGCCATCCTGCGCCTGATCCAGCCGACGGGGGGGCGCGTGAGCCTCGCCGGCAGCCCGGTCGACGACGCCCGCATCGAACGCGTGCGGCGCACCGCCCAGATGGTGTTCCAGGACCCCTACGGCTCGCTCAATCCGCGGCTGCGCATCGGGCCGATCATCGAGGAGGGCATGCGTGCGCTGGGCATCGCCGGCGACCACGCGGCCCGCGTCGGCGAGTTGCTGGAGCAGGTGGGCCTGACGCCCGCGATGGCCGGCCGCTATCCGCATGAGTTCTCGGGCGGGCAACGCCAGCGCATCGCCATCGCGCGCGCCCTCGCCGTGGCGCCCAAGCTGCTGATCCTCGACGAGCCGACCAGTGCGCTCGACGTCTCGGTGCAGGCACAGATTCTCAAGCTGCTCGCCGAGTTGCAGCGCCACCTCGGCCTCGCCTACCTTTTCATCACGCACAACATCGGGGTGGTCGACTACATCGCCGACGAAGTGGCGGTCATGTATTTGGGCCGCATCGTCGAGCACGGCACGACCGAGCAGGTACTGCGCGGCGCGCGCCATCCCTACACTCAGGCGCTGCTCGCCGCCGTGCCGCGTATCGACGGCAAAGCGGGCGAGCGGCTGCTGGTCCCCGGCGATCCGCCGTCGCCGTCGCACCCGCCTGCCGGCTGCCATTTCCATCCGCGCTGCCCGCGCGCCACGGACGTGTGCCGCGGCGAGTATCCGGCGGCGACGGAAATCGAGACGCGGCATTTCGTGCACTGCTGGCACGCGGAACGCTGAGCGCCGCTGCTGCCGCCCCTGGGGGCGGGCTCAATAGTCCTTCTTGTTCCCTTCCCACAGCTCGCGCGTGAAGCGCACCACGCGGTTGCGACCCGTGTCTTTGGCGTGGTAGAGGGCGACGTCGGCGTACTTGACGGCCTGCCAGAACGTATCGCTGTCCTCGGGGTAGCCGGAGATGCCTATGGAGATGGTCTTCTGCAGCAAGCCGCCGGCGACCTGCACCTTGAGATCCTGCACCGAGGCGCGGATTTTCTCGGCGACGTCGGTCGCGTTGCGCGCATCGGTTTCCTGCAGCAGGATGAGGAACTCCTCGCCGCCGTAGCGGATCACGAAGTCGCTGGAGCGCACCGATTCCGTCAGCACGCGGGCCAGGGCCTTGAGCACGGCGTCGCCGGCATCGTGGCCGTAGCTGTCGTTGACCATCTTGAAGTAGTCGAGGTCGAGCATCATGAACGCCATCGGCGTCTTGTGCCGCTGCGCCTGGGCGATCAGGGTGTCGACCGACTCCTCGAGGAAGCGGCGGTTGTGCAGCCCGGTCATCGGGTCGCGCAGGTTGGACTCGCGCAGCGTCTCGGTCAGGCGTTTGGCCTCGAGCACCGGCGCGGCCTCGCGCAGGTAAACGCTGATGTAGGGCACGATGGCGTTGAGGCGCTCCTGCTCTTCGGGCGGCGCCAGGAGCTGCAGCACGCTGCCCACGGCGCCCGACTGCATGATCGGGAAGCAGATGTGCTTGGTGCCGGGCGCGTCCTCGGGCGGGCGGAAGGCGAAGCAGATGTCCGGCGAGGCGATGGCGTTGACCTCGTGGCCGGTGCGGCGCGCGCGGCAGGTCTCGTTGCGCACCAGGATCTGCGGGTCGCACCAGCGGCAGGCGCCCTGCTGCAGGCCGTCGACGATCACCGGCATCATCTGGTTGCGCACCGGCAGGACCTCGTAGATCGAGTAGCGGTGGATGGCGAACAGCGACTCTATGGCCGACGACATACGCACGTAGATCTCGCCCTTGGTCTCGTCCTCCTCGATGGCCTGCTTGAAGTGCGCGGCGGCGCTGAGGGTCTCGACCATCTCGATGGTGGACTTGAGCAGGTTTCCGTTGTTGGACGGCGCATGGTTGGTGAGCTGGGCCACCAGCCGGCCGATGCGCGTGAGGCCTTCGTTGAGGTACGTCAGCAGGCGGTTCATGTCGCCGGCGATCTGCCCGATCTCGTCGGTGGTGCGCACGGTGATCTGGCTGGTGAAGTCGCCGTCGAGGGCACGATGCACGGCTGCCTCGACGTGGGTCGCGGTCTCGACGATCGGGTAGGTGAGGCGGCGCAGCAGCAGGAACATCACCAGGGTGAAGAAGCCGACCGCGGCGACGATCATCGCCGAGGTCAATAGCGCCTTGCGCTTGATCTGCTCGATCGACATCGTGATGGTCACGGCGCCGAGCACGGTGCCGTCGGCGACCTGGTGGCACATCAGGCAGTTGGGGTTGCCGCGATTCGTCGCGACGTAGGGGATGGTGCCGCGGAAGGTGGTGTCGCCGTCCTCCTCCTCGACCTTGAACTCGGCGGCGCCGTTCGTCAGCACGCGCTGCTCGATGTCGTCGACGGCCTTTTCGCGCGCCAGGCCGGGGCCGAACTGCTGGATCACCTGCGGGCCGCGGAAGACGCGGATCGACTTCAGACCCTGTACTTCCATCATCCGTTGCAGCAGGCCTTCGCGGTGGGCGATGACGCCGTTGACCATCTCCTCGGTGAGGCTCACGCGCAGCATCTCGGCGGAGGTCCGGACGTGCTCGGTGGCAGTGGCGATCGAGTACTGGCGGAAGGAGAACAGCGTGATGGCGATCAGCGCGGCGATCAGGCAGACGGCCAATACGCCGAAGAAGGCCCCGATCTTCGTTTGCAGGTTCATGACGGCACGACCATGGCGAATGAATGGTCATTCTACCCCGGCTCCGCCTTTAGTTAGCGGACCGCCTCTGCGCGAAGTTGACGGTGCTAGCGGTGCTTCTTGGGCTTAGGCTTGACCTTCTTGGCGCCCCCGTGTCCGGCCTTGGCGCCGCGCGCCGGCTTGCCGGCGACCTTGTGCTTGCCGCGGCCGCCGCGCACCGCGCGCGGGGGATCGGCAGGCGTCCGCGGCAGGGCGGCCGCGAGCAGGTCCGGGTCGCCGGTGTGGGCGGCCGTCGGGATCAGGAGGTTCTGTCCCGGACCGATCTTGGTGCGCGGCGTGATGCCGTTGAGCTGCTTGAGCCGGGCGACGGTCAGGTGGAAGCGGGCGGCGACGCTCTCGAGCTTCTCCCCGCGCTTCAGCTGGTAGGTGTGCCAGGTCGACAGCGGCTTGTCCTGCGCCTCGTAGCGCGCCAGGTTGTCCTGGAACACCTGCATCTTCTCGTAGGGGATGACCAGCGGACTCCGGCTTTCGCCGGGAATCACCGGGCGCTGGTACGACGGGTTGAGGGAGATGAACTCCTGGATCGGCGTTTCCGCCAGGCGGGCCACGGTCGCGATATCGACGTCGACGTTCATGTCGACGGTGCCGAAGTACGGCTTGTTCGGGATGGCGTCGAGCTGGAAGCCGAACAGCTCCGGCTGGGCGACGATGTTCTTGATGGCCTGCAGCTTTGGCACGTAGTAGCGCGTCTCCGTCGGCATCGTGAGATGCTCGTAGTCGGTCGGCAGCCCCTTGGCCTGGTTCTTCGCGATGGCCCGCGCCACGGCGCCCTCGCCCCAGTTGTAGGAGGCGAGCGCCAGGTGCCAGTCGCCGTGCATCTCGTAGAGGTTCTGCAGGTAGTCGAGCGCAGCCGAAGTCGAGGCGATGATGTCGCGCCGCTCGTCGAGCCACCAGTTCTGCTTGAGCTTGTAGTTCTTGCCGGTGGACGGGATGAACTGCCAGATGCCGAGCGCGCGTGCGCGCGAGTAGGCGAGCGGGTTGAACGAGCTCTCGACGACCGGCAGCAGGGCCAGCTCGGTCGGCATGCCGCGCTTCTCGAGCTCGACCACGATATGGTAGAGGTACTTGCGGCTGCGCTGCAGGATGCGCTTCAGCAGCTCGGGACGGTTCAGGTACCAGGCCTGCTTTTCCGCCACCAGCGGGCTGGCGAGGTCGGGCATGCCGAAGCCGTTGCGCATGCGCTGGAACAGGTCGTCCGGCGGCGTCGTCAGGTCGATGGTCGGCAGCGGCGGCAGATCGTCGCGCAGTTCGACGGGCGGCGCGATTGCCGGCGCGATCTTAAGGTCGAGCGGCGGCTTGGCGAGTTCGAGCTGGGGCTTGGCGGGCTCGAGTTGCGGCTTGGCCTCGCCGGTCTGAAGGATGATTTCGCCGCCCGGCAGTTCGCGCACCACCTGCTCGGCGTGCGCGGGAAGCGCGACGGCGAGGAGCAACGACATCAGGCAGAAGGCACGCGATAGGAGAGGGTGCGTGCGCGCGAGACGCGGGCCGGACGAGATGAGGAGGTGCCCGCACATGGGGTCGGATGTTAACGGAGCGGGCACGGAGGCGTCAATTGCGGCGACGCTCCTGCCCGCGTCGCCTGCAATGTCATCAGGCGACGTTCTTCCATTCGCGCACGGCGGCGAACACCTCGACGTCGCCGCGCGGCGCATGGCCCAGGCGGCGCTGCGCCGCCGCGATCACGTCGGGCGCATCCCAGCGCAGGAAGGGGTTGGTGCGGCATTCCAGCGCCAGCGACGAGGGAACGCTGGGCAGCCCTTGCGCGCGCATGGCGGTCACCTCGGCGGCACGCCGGCGGATATCCTCGTTGGCGGGCTCGACGCTCGCCGCGAAGCGCAGGTTGGACTGCGTGTATTCGTGCGCGCAGTAGACCTGGGTATCGGGCGGCAGTGCCCGGAGGCGCGCCAGCGACGCCTGCATGGTTGCCGGTGTGCCTTCGAACAGCCGGCCGCAGCCGGCGCCGAACAGGGTATCGCCACAGAACACCATGCCTCGGCGATAATACGCAACGTGACCGCGCGTGTGGCCCGGCACCGCGAGGACGTCGAAGTCGACGCCGAGCTCCGGCAGGGCGACGCGGTCGCCGCCGGCCAGCGGCCGGTCGACGCCGGCGATGGACTCCGCGGCGGGACCGTAGACAGGCGCGGGATGCGCGGCGACGAGCGCTTCGACGCCGCCGCAGTGGTCGCCGTGGTGATGGGTGACGAGCACGGCGCAGAGCTTCGTGCCGCTTTCGGCAAGGTAGTCGAGGACCGGTTCCTCGTCGCCCGGATCGACGACGGCGATGTTGCCGGATGGCGCGCGCAGCACCCAAATATAATTGTCGGCGAAAGCGGGCAGGCCAATGATTTCTAGCGGACTCATCGTCTCATTCTAATGTCGATCCAGGGATTCACCGACTGGCTGGAGACGCCTCAGGGCCGCTACGTGCTGGACTGGGAGATGAGCAAGCACGACCAGCTGGTGGCCGACATCTTCGGCTTCAACGCCGTCCAGCTCGGCCTGCCGGGCATCGACTACCTGCGCGCCAACCGCATGCCCTTCCGCTTCCGCTGCGACGACGGCGCCGGCCGCGCCGAAGTGCGCGCCGACCCCCACTTCCTGCCGTTCGCCTCGGCCAGCGTCGACCTGGTGGTGCTGCCGCACGTGCTCGAGTTCGACGACAACCCTCACCAGGTGCTGCGCGAGGTCGAGCGCGTGCTGGTGCCGGAAGGCAGCGTGGTCGTCGCCGGCTTCAATCCCTTCAGCCTGTGGGGCGCGAAGCGCAAGCTCTCGCGCCGCAAGGAGCTGCCGCCATGGCGCGGGCGCTACATCAGCGTGCCGCGCCTCAAGGACTGGTTCGCGCTGCTCGGGCTCGAGCCGCGCGCCGGCGCCTTCGGCTGCTACGCGCCGGCCGTGACGCAGGAGAAATGGCTGCAGCGCTTCCAGTTCCTCGACCTGGCCGGCGATCGCTGGTGGCCCATCGCGGGCGCCGTGTACGTGATCCAGGCCGTCAAGCGCGTTCCCGGCATGCGCGTCATCATGCCGAAGTGGCGCGACCGCATGGCGCGCGCCAAAGCGCTGATCCCCGTGGCCCAGCGCATCGACACCCAACGCAATTCAGGACAATGACAATCCAGCAAAACGAACAGATCGTCGACATCTACACCGACGGCGCCTGCAGCGGCAATCCGGGCCCCGGCGGCTGGGGCGCCATCCTGCGCACCGAAGGCAAGGAAAAGGAGATCTTCGGCGGCGAGCCGGAGACCACTAACAACCGCATGGAGATGACGGCCGTCATCGAGGCCCTCGGCGCGCTCAAGCGCCCGGTGAAGGCCCGCGTGCACACCGACTCGCAGTATGTGATGAAAGGCATCACCGAATGGATACAGGGATGGAAGCGGCGCGGCTGGAAGACCGCCGGCAAGGAGCCGGTGAAGAACGAGGACCTGTGGCGTGCGCTGGACGCGCTGGCGTCGCAGCACAGCCTGGAATGGTTCTGGGTGCGCGGGCACAACGGGCATCCGGAGAACGAGCGCGCCGACGAATTGGCGCGGCGCGGCGTCGAGCAGGCGAGGCGGCGCTGAGGGCGGCGTCATGACCCGCCGCATCGTCCTCGATACCGAGACGACCGGCCTCGACCCGGCGCAGGGCCACCGCGTCATCGAGATCGGCTGCGTCGAGCTGGTCGGCCGCCGGCTGACCGAGCGACGCTTCCATACCTACATCAATCCGGAGCGCGACATCGACGCCGGCGCCATGCAGGTGCACGGCATCACCAACGAGCGAGTCGCCAACGAGCCGGTGTTCGCCGCCATCGCCGAGGAGTTCGTCGAGTTCATCCGCGGCGCCGAGCTGGTGATCCACAACGCCGCGTTCGACGTCGGCTTCCTCGATGCCGAGTTCGGCCTGCTCAAGCGCGGCGAGAAGATCGCCGACCTCTGCGCGATCGTCACCGACACCCTGAAGATGGCGCGCGAGATGCGGCCCGGCAAGCGGAATTCCCTCGACGCGCTGTGCAAGGACTTCGGCGTCGACAACTCCAACCGCCAGCTGCACGGCGCGCTGCTCGACGCCGAACTGCTCGCCGAAGTCTATCTGGCGATGACGCGCGGCCAGGAGAGCCTGATGATGGAACTCGACGCCGGCGTCGGTGCGGCGGCGCCCATCGTCGCCGCCGGGCGCGCGCCGTTGCGCGTCCTGCGCGCCGGCGAAGACGAGCTGGCCGACCACCAGCGGGTGCTTGCCGAAATCGGCAAGGAGAGCAAGGGCAAGTGCCTGTGGCTCAGCGAGCCGGCCGGATGACGGCGGCCAGCATGACGAGCATCAGCCAGGCCGCGCCGAGGATGCCGAGCATGTAGCCGGCGCGCTCGCCGGCCGCCGCG
>DASVZI010000034.1:0-14712 GCA_036391735.1 Rhodocyclaceae bacterium | reverse complement strand
CTAAAAAACCCAGGAAAATCCGCAGCATGTTTGCATCGCGGCGGCCGACGCTGCTATAATCCGCCCGTTTTGTTGTTGGGCACCGTTCTCGGATAGAGAGAAAGAATGGGCTTTCGAGCCCATTTTTCTTTTGTGGCGTCGCATATGCAACTGGTTGAACTGATCGAACAAGCCGTCAATGGACTGGGCTACGAACTCGTGGACTTCGAGACGAGTCCTCGCGCCCGGCTGCTGCGCGTCTTCATCGACAAGGAAGGCGGCATTTCGGTGGACGATTGCGCCGCCGTCAGCAACCACCTGACCCGCCTGTTCACCGTCGAGAACGTCGATTACGACCGCCTGGAGGTGTCGTCTCCCGGGCTCGACCGTCCGCTCAAGAAGGCCGCCGACTACGCGCGCTTCGTCGGGCAGGACGTGCAATTCAAGCTGCGCGTGCCGGTCGGCAACCAGCGCAACTTCCGCGGCACCATCCTCGGCGAGGCGGACGGTCAGGTCCGCTTCAGCGTCGAGGGAACGGAGCAGGGCTTCGCGCTCGACAACATCGAGAAGGCCCGCCTGGTGCCCAAGTTTTGAATGAAATGAACGAATACACGGATCGGTCGGAGGGATAGGAATGAGCCGCGAAATGTTGTTGTTGGTGGATGCCCTGGCACGGGAAAAGAACGTGGACAAGGACACGGTGTTCGCCGCCCTTGAGATGGCCTTGGCTTCCGCCACCAAGAAGCGCGTCAACGACGAGGCCGACGTGCGCGTCGAGATCGACCGCAATACCGGCGAGCACGAGGCGTTCCGCCGCTGGCTGGTGGTGCCCGACGACATGATCGAAAATCCCGAGCAGCAGATCGGCTTCAGTGAGGCGCAGGAGCAGCTGCCCGACGTGCAGCTCGAGGACTACATCGAGGAGCCGCTCGAGCCGGTGGACTTCGGCCGCATCGGTGCCCAGGCCGCCAAGCAGGTCATCCTGCAGAAGATCCGCGACGCCGAGCGCGAGCAGATCCTCAACGACTTCCTCGAGCGCAAGGAGCATCTGGTCACCGGCCAGGTCAAGCGCATGGAGAAGGGCGACGCCATCATCGAGGCCGGCCGCATCGAGGCGCGCCTGCCGCGCGACCAGATGATCCCGAAGGAGAACCTCCGCCCCGGCGACCGCGTCCGTGCCTGGCTGAAGAAGATCGACCGCCAGGCCAGAGGGCCCCAGCTGATCCTCTCGCGCACCGCGCCTGAATTCATCATGAAGCTGTTCGAGCTCGAAGTGCCCGAGATCGAGGACGGCATCATCGAGATCAAGGCCGCGGCCCGCGACGCCGGCGTGCGCGCCAAGATCGCCGTCAAGTCGAACGACCCGCGCGTCGATCCGCAAGGCACCTGCATCGGCATGCGCGGCTCGCGCGTCACCGCGGTGACCAACGAGCTGGCCGGCGAGCGCGTCGACATCGTCCTGTGGTCGGCCGATCCCGCGCAGTTCGTCATCGGCGCCCTGGCGCCGGCCGAGGTGCAGAGCATCGTGGTCGACGAGGAGAAGCACAGCATGGACGTGGTGGTCGACGAGAACAACCTTGCCATCGCCATCGGCCGCGGCGGACAGAACGTGCGCCTCGCCACCGAGCTGACCGGCTGGACCATCAACCTGATGACGGTCGAGGAATCGCAGCAGAAGCAGGAGGCCGAAACTTCGACCATCCGCCAGCTGTTCATGGACAAGCTCGACGTCGACGACGAGGTGGCGAACATCCTGATCCAGGAAGGCTTCTCGACCTTGGAGGAGATCGCCTACGTGCCGCTGCAGGAAATGCTGGAGATCGAGGCCTTCGACGAGGCGACGGTCAACGAACTGCGCGACCGCGCGCGCAACGTGCTGCTGACCGAGGCGATCGTCGACGAGGAGCAGCTGGAGAAGGTCTCGGAGGACATGCTGGGCCTCGAAGGCATGGACAAGCCGCTGGCCGCCAAGCTGGCGCGCAACGGCGTGTGTACGCGCGACGATCTCGCCGACCTGGCGGTCGACGAATTGACCGAGATGACGGGCATCGACGAGGAGCGCGCCAAGGCGCTCATCACCGTCGCGCGCGCTCACTGGTTCACGGATGAACAACAATAAGGGGAACGGTCTAATGGCAACGATGAACGTCTCCCAGTTTGCAGCAGAATTGAAAATGCCGGCCGTCAGCCTGCTCGAGCAGCTGGCGAAGGCCGGCGTCCATAAACAAGCCACCGACGACGTCCTCAGCGAGCAGGACAAGACGCGCTTGCTCGAGTACCTGCGCAAGTCGCACGGCGAGATGGCGCCGAAGGCCAAGATCACGCTGACGCGCAAGCAGACCAGCGAGATCCGCGCGGCCGACTCCTCCGGCAAGTCGCGCACCATCCAGGTCGAGGTGCGCAAGAAGCGCGTCTTCGTCAAGCGCGACCCGGCCGAACTGGCCGCCGAAGCCGCCGCCGAGGCCGAGGCAGCAGCGGCGATCGTTGCCCCTGAGCCGGTTCCCGAGCCCGAGCCCGTCCCGGAGCCCGTCGTCGTCGCCGAAGCACCGGCCCCGGCGCCCGCGCCTGAACCCGAGCCCGCACCTGCTCCCGCTCCCGCTCCCGTGGAGGCTGCCCCGGCGGCCGCTCCCGCGCCTGCGCCGGCCCCCGCGCCGGCACCGCGCGGCTTCGTGCTGGACGAGAAGCAGCGCGCCCTGCGCGCGGCGGAAGCCAAGCGCCATTCCGAGCTCTCCGCCATCCAGGCCAGGGAACTCAAGGAAAAGCAGGAGCGCGAGCAGCGCGCCCGCGCCGAAGCCGAAGCACGCCTCGCCGCCCAGCAGGCGGCTGCGCAGAAGGCGGCGGAAGCGCCCAAGGCCGATGTGTCCGGCACCTTGCACAAGCCGGCGGCCAAGCCGGGCGAAGAGAAGAAGCCGGTCAAGAAGGACGGCAAGCCCGGTGCGTGGAAGGACGACGCGGCCAAGAAGCGCGGCATCAAGACGCGCGGCGATGCCGGCGGCGGTGCCGGCGGCTGGCGCGGCGGTCCCAAGGGCCGCCACGGACGCCATCACGACGAGGCGCCGTCGCAGCAGCAGACGATCGAGGCGGTGGTCCGCGACGTGCACATTCCCGAAACCATCAGCGTCGCCGACCTGGCGCACAAGATGGCGGTGAAGGCCACCGAGGTCATCAAGGCGCTCATGAAGATGGGCATGATGGTGACCATCAACCAGCAGCTCGACCAGGAAACGGCGATGATCGTCGTCGAGGAAATGGGCCATCGCCCGTTCGCCGCCAAGCTCGACGATCCGGAAGCCTTCCTCGACGAGAGCGCCGCGCACAAGGAAGCCGAACTGCAGCCGCGCGCGCCGGTCGTCACCGTGATGGGCCACGTCGACCACGGCAAGACCTCGCTGCTCGACTACATCCGCCGCGCCAAGGTGGCGGCGGGCGAGGCGGGCGGCATCACCCAGCACATCGGCGCCTACCACGTCGAGACCCCGCGCGGCGTCATCACCTTCCTCGACACCCCGGGCCACGAGGCGTTCACCGCCATGCGCGCCCGCGGCGCCAAGGCGACCGACATCGTCATCCTGGTGGTGGCGGCCGACGACGGCGTCATGCCGCAGACCAAGGAAGCCATCCACCATGCCAAGGCCGGCAACGTGCCGCTGGTGGTGGCGGTGAACAAGATCGACAAGCCCGGCGCGAACATCGATCGCGTGAGGCAGGAACTCATCGCCGAAGGCGTGGTGCCGGAAGAATACGGCGGCGATTCGCCGTTCGTGCCGGTGTCCGCCAAGACCGGCCAGGGCATCGACGACCTGCTCGAGCAGGTGCTGCTGCAGGCCGAAGTGCTTGAACTGAAGGCGCCGCAGGACGTTCCCGCCAAGGGCATCATCATCGAGGCGCGCCTCGACAAGGGCAAGGGTCCGGTCGCCACCATGCTGGTGCAGGCCGGTACGCTGAAGCGCGGCGATGTGCTGCTGGCCGGCGCGGTCTACGGTCGCGTACGCGCCATGCTCGACGAGAACGGCAAGAACGTGGACGTCGCCGGCCCCTCGATTCCGGTCGAGATCCAGGGCCTGTCCGACGTGCCGGGCGCGGGCGACGAGGCGATGGCCATCGTCGACGAGCGCAAGGCGCGCGAGATTGCGCTGTTCCGCCAGGGCAAGTTCCGCGACGTGCGGCTGGCCAAGCAGCAGGCCGCCAAGCTCGAGAGCATGTTCGAGCAGATGGGCGAGGGCGAGGTCAAGGTGCTGCCGCTCATCATCAAGGCGGACGTGCAGGGCTCGCAGGAGGCGCTGGTGCATGCGCTGACCAAGCTGTCGACCGACGAGGTCAAGGTGCAGGTCATCCACGCGGCGGTCGGCGGCATCAGCGAATCCGACGCCAACCTGGCGCAGGCCTCCAAGGCCGTCATCATCGGCTTCAACACCCGCGCCGACGCCGGCGCGCGCAAGGCCGCCGAGGCCTTCGGCGTCGATATCCGCTACTACAACATCATCTACGACGCGGTGGATGAGGTGAAGGCGGCGATGACCGGCATGCTGGCGCCCGAGAAGAAGGAGCACGTCATCGGCCAGGTCGAGATCCGCCAGGTGTTCCGCATCTCCAAGGTCGGCACGGTGGCCGGCTGCATGGTGCTGTCCGGCATCGTTCGGCGCAACGCCATGGTGCGCGTGCTGCGCAACAACGTGGTCCTGCATACCGGCGAGCTGGAGTCGCTCAAGCGCTTCAAGGACGACGTGCGCGAGGTCAAGGAAGGCTTCGAGTGCGGCCTCAACCTTAAGAACTTCAACGACATCCAGGAAGGCGACCAGCTCGAGGTGTTCGAAGTCCAGGAAGTGGCGCGGACGCTTTGAAGAGCTTTTCGAGGTCCGAACGCGTCAACGAACAGATCCGCCGCGAACTGGCGGATCTGATTCGCAACGCGCTGAAGGACCCGCGCTTCGAGACGCAGATGAAGCTGGTGACGCTGACCGACGTCGAGGTGACGCCGGACTACGCGCACGCCAAGGTCTTCTACACCTCGCTGTCCGGGACGGAGCAGCGCGCCGCGGTCGACCATGCGCTCAAGGGCGCGGCCGGCTTCCTGCGGCGCGAGCTCGGCCGGCGCATCCGCATCCACCACATTCCCGAGCTGCACTTCGTCTATGACGCTTCGATCGAGCGCGGCACCGAGCTGTCGCACCTGATCGATGAGGCGGTCAAGTCGGACCAGCACGTAGACAAGTCCGAAGATTGAACAAGCCGCGCCGCCCGCCGCGGCGCGCCGTCAACGGCGTGCTGCTGCTCGACAAGCCGCAGGGCCTGAGCTCCAACGATGCGCTGCAGAAGGCGCGGCGGCTGTTCAACGCCGCCAAGGCGGGCCATACCGGCACGCTCGACCCCATGGCGACCGGCCTGCTGCCGCTGTGCTTCGGCGAAGCCACCAAGTTCGCCGGCGAGCTGCTTGACGCCGACAAGGCCTACGCCGCGACGGTGCGCCTGGGGATCACCACCGATACCGCCGACGCCGAGGGGCAGGTGCTGGAGACGCGGCCCGTGACGGCAACCGAGGGCGAAGTCCTCGCCGTGCTCGAGCGCTTCCGCGGCGAGATCGAGCAGGTGCCGCCGATGCACTCGGCGCTCAAGCGCGACGGCAAGCCACTTTATGAATACGCGCGCGCCGGCATCGAAGTGGAGCGCGCCGCGCGCCGGGTCACCATTCATGCGCTGGAGCTGTCCAACTGGCAGGGCGACCGCTTCGACCTCGACGTCTCGTGCAGCAAGGGAACCTATATCCGCACCCTTGCCGCGGACATCGGCGCTGCGCTCGGCTGCGGTGCGCACCTGACGGCGCTGCGCCGCACCCGCATCGGCGGGCTCGAGCTCGCCGGCGCCGTCACGCTCGCGGCGCTCGAAGACATGGACATGCCGGCGCGCGACGTCCGCCTGTTTGCGGCAGACGCGCTGCTGGCGGAACTGCCGCGCGCCGATCTCGACGCCGCCGGGGCGGGGCGGCTGCTGCACGGCCAGGGCGTCCGCTGGGCTGGCGCCGCGGGCGGGCGCTGGCGCTGCTATGCCGCCGATGGAGCCTTCCTGGGCATCGCCGAAACGAGCCCCGACGGCTGGCTGAACCCGAAGCGTCTGGTGGCGGCAAACGCCGAACAGACAGGAAAAACCACTGAACCTGCTTGAGTTTCAATATCTCCGGCATGTATAATGCCGGGCTTCCCCGACGACCGAAAAACGTAGAAGGAATTACCGATGGCAATTTCGACCGCCGACAAGGCCAAGATCGTTACCGATTACCAGCGCGCCAAGGGCGACACCGGCTCCCCCGAGGTCCAAGTGGCGCTGCTCACCGCGCGCATCAACGACCTCACCGGTCACTTCAAGGAACACGTCAAGGACCACCACTCGCGCCGCGGCCTGCTCAAGATGGTCAGCCAGCGTCGCAAGATGCTCGACTACCTGAAGGGCAAGAACGTCGACAGCTATCGCCAGCTGATCGAGCGTCTTGGCCTGCGCAAGTAATTTCCGCGGGTTTCCATCCATCATGCAGGCTGCCCGAGTGAACGGGCACCTTTGAAGACGATGCCGGCACGGCCGTGAGGGCCGTGCCGGCTTTTTATTTTCCGAAAGGATTTTCCGTGCTGACACCCATCAAGAAGACCTTCAACTACGGCGCCCATACCGTCACGCTGGAAACCGGCGAGATCGCCCGCCAGTCGGGCGGCGCGGTGATGGTCAACATGGACGACACCGTGGTCCTGGCGACCGTCGTCGCCAAAACCGAAGCCAAGCCCGGCCAGGACTTCTTCCCGCTGACCGTCGACTACGTCGAGAAGGTCTACGCCGCGGGCCGCATCCCCGGCGGCTTCTTCAAGCGCGAAGGCCGCCCGTCGGAGAAGGAAACGCTGACCTCCCGCCTGATCGACCGCCCGATCCGCCCGCTCTTCCCGGACGGCTTCTACAACGAAGTGCAGGTCATCATCCACGTGCTGTCGTCGAACCCGGACGTCGATCCCGACATCCCGGCGATGATCGGCGCCTCCGCCGCCCTGGCCATCTCCGGCATCCCGTTCAACGGCCCGATCGGCGCCGCGCGCGTCGGCTACATCGGCGGCCAGTACGTGCTGTGCCCGACCCGCACCCAGCTGCCCGAGTCGCAGCTCGACCTGGTTGTCGCCGGCACCGCCACCGCCGTGCTGATGGTCGAGTCCGAAGCCCAGCAGCTGCCCGAAGACGTCATGCTCGGCGCCGTTGTCTTCGGCCACGACCAGATGCAGGCCGCCATCAAGGCGATCAACGAGCTGGTCGAAGTCGCCGGCAAGCCCGAGTGGAACTGGCAGGCGCCCGCCAAGAACGAGGCGCTGATCGCGAAGGTCGCCGATTTGGCCGAGGCCAAGCTGCGCGACGCCTATCGCGTCACCAGCAAGCAGGCGCGCACCCAGAAGTGCCGCGAGATTTCCGCCGAAGTCGTGGCGGCGCTGTGCACCGGCGAAGAGGGCGCGCCCGACGCCATCGCCGTCGGCAACCTGATTTTCGAACTCGAAGCCAAGATCGTCCGCAGCCAGATCCTCAACGGCGAGCCCCGCATCGACGGCCGCGACACCCGCACGGTACGCCCGATCACCATCCGCCACAGCGTGCTGCCGCGCACCCACGGCTCCGCGCTCTTCACCCGCGGCGAGACGCAGGCGCTGGTCGTCGCCACGCTGGGCACCGGCCGCGACGAGCAGATCATCGACGCGCTGCAGGGAGAGTACCGCGAGCGCTTCATGCTCCACTACAACATGCCTCCGTTCGCCACCGGCGAGACCGGCCGCGTCGGTTCGCCGAAGCGCCGCGAGATCGGCCACGGCCGCCTCGCCAAGCGCGCCATTGCCGCCGTGCTGCCGAGCGCCGAGGAATTCGGCTACAGCCTGCGCGTCGTCTCGGAGATCACCGAGTCCAACGGGTCCTCGTCGATGGCCTCCGTCTGCGGCGGTTCGCTCGCGCTGATGGACGCCGGCGTGCCGCTCAAGGCGCACGTCGCCGGCATCGCCATGGGCCTCATCAAGGAAGGCAACCGCTTCGCCGTGCTGACCGACATCCTGGGCGACGAGGACCACCTCGGCGACATGGACTTCAAGGTGGCCGGCACCGACAGCGGCGTCACCGCGCTGCAGATGGACATCAAGATCCAGGGCATCACCAAGGAGATCATGCAGGTCGCGCTGGCGCAGGCCAAGGAAGCCCGCCTGCACATCCTCGGCATCATGAAGGAGTCGATGTCCGGCGCCCGCCAGGAAGTCTCCACCTACGCGCCGCGCATGATCACCATCAAGATCAACCCCGAGAAGATCCGCGACGTCATCGGCAAGGGCGGCGCCGTCATCCGTGCGCTGACCGAGGAAACCGGCTGCGTGATCGACATCGAGGACGACGGCACCGTGACCATCGCGTCGGTCAATGCCGACGCCGCGCTGGTCGCCAAGAAGCGCATCGAGGACATCACGGCGGAAGTCGAGGTCGGCAAGGTCTACGAAGGCGCCGTGCTGCGCCTGCTGGACTTCGGCGCCATCGTGCAGATCCTGCCGGGCAAGGACGGCCTGCTGCACATCTCGCAGATCGCCAACGAGCGCGTCAACGCCGTGTCCGACTACCTCAAGGAAGGCCAGGTCGTGAAGGTCAAGGTCATCGAGACCGACGACAAGGGCCGCGTGCGCCTGTCGATGAAGGCCGCCGCGGCCGATGCGGCCGCGCCTGCGGCGCCGGAAGCCCCGGCCCAGTAAGCGGGCCGACGATCGCCCGCGCGAGCGGGCGATCGGGCAAACAAAAAGGGACGCCGCGGCGTCCCTTTTTGTTTGCCCTCGCGGGCTGTTCTTGGTTCGGAAACGTCCGGCGATTACTTCGCCATCTGCTTCTCTTTCCTCTCCTCCAGCTCCTTGCAGTCGATACACAGCGTCGCCGTCGGGCGGGCTTCCAGCCGCTTCAGGCCGATCTCCACCCCACAGCTGTCGCAATACCCATATTCGCCGCTGTCGATGCGCGCGATCGACTCGTCGATCTTCTTGATGAGCTTGCGCTCGCGGTCGCGGTTGCGCAGCTCGAGGGCGATGTCCGATTCCTGGCTGGCGCGGTCGTTCGGGTCGGCGAAGACCGTGGCCTCGTCCTGCATGGTGTGGACGGTGCGCTCGATGTCGCCGAGAAGTTCAGCCTTGAGCGCTTCCATGATCTTGCGGAAGTGCGCGAGCTGCTTGCTGTTCATGTATTCCTCGCCCTTCTTGGGGACATAGGGCGGGAATTGCTTGTGCAGGAGATCTTCAGCCATGCTGCAGGTCCGTTCGGAAAAGCCGCTGTTATAAACGAAACGCCCCCGGGCCGCAAGTCGAGAATTTATGACGGTCGGCCGATATTCGGACGGCCCCGGAAAGCCCATTTGACCGGCCCTCCGGGCCTGCGTAAAATCGCCGCTCCGCGCGGGTGTGAGGCGTCGGGGTGTAGCTCAGTCTGGTAGAGTACTGCGTTTGGGACGCAGGAGTCGTAGGTTCGAATCCTATCACCCCGACCAATTCTCCGTTTCAGTGCAGCGTGCGGTCGTCGGGCACCAGCCGCAGCCCGATGTTGACGACCAGCACTCGCTGTCCCAGCAACACGATGCTGCCGCGCCGCCGGTTGTCGCCGGTGTCGCTGTACTCGAAGGCGTAGACGCGTCGCAGCGCCAGCCGTCCGTTCTCGTCCCGCGCCGGCTTGAGCCCGGCGATCGACACCGTCTCGTCGAGCAGCTGCAGGCCCTCGGCCTGGCAGGCGGCGCGTACCGCCTCGATGCCGGCGTCGCGCGCCTTCATGCTGTCGTACCAGAGCCAGGCGAGCGCCCCGAGCGCGAGCAGGCCGAGGAGCTCGACGGGCATCAGGTCGGCTTCAGCTCGCCGCCCAGGGCGACCACGAGATCGGCGAGCAGCCCGGCCAGTTCGCCCGCCATCAGCGCGAAATCGACGTCGAACTGCTCGTCGGCGTCCTCGGCGTTCTGCTCCGCCTGTTCCTTGAGGATGTCGAGGAAGGCCAGGCGCTTGATCTGCAGCTTCTCGGTCAGCACGAAGGAGATGCGGTCGTTCCAGGTCAGGCCGAGCTTGGTGGCGAGCTTGCCCTCGGTGATGTGCTTGCGTATCTCGCCGCCCTCGAGGGCGTGGCGGACGTAGCGGATGGCGGCCTGCGCATGGGCGGCCGAGCGCAGTTCGAGGTCCTCGTCGATGGTGAAGCCGGCGGGCGGCTCGCCGCCGGCCAGCCAGTCGGTCATCGCCGAGGTGGGCGACACCTGGGTCTGCAGCGCACGCAGCGCCAGGCCGGAGACCGTGTGCTGGAGCACTTCGATGATCTCATCGGCGCGCGCGTCGGAGCCGGCGTCGAGCACCAGCCAGCCATGCACCGGGTCGATCCAGCACCAGCTGGTGCGGCGCTGGGCGAAGGCGCGCGGCAGGAACTCCTCGGTGACGCGCTCGCGGATGTCGCGCAGTTCCTTGCGGCCCACCTTGCGCCCCTGTTCAGCCTCGATCTTGGCGGCGCGCTCGGCGGCTGCCTGGCGCACCACGCCGGCCGGCAGCAGCTTCTGCTCGACGCCGAGCGCCAGCAGCCACTGGCGATTGACGCGATGCACGAACTGGCCTTCGACGCGCGGATAGACCCAGCCGCGGCTCACCATGTCGAGGCTGCCGCAACGGGAGAGCGGCTGGGCGGCGAGCATCGCCTCCAGCGCGTCGGCGTCGACGTCCCAGTCGGCGGGCAGGCGGTAGATGCGGAGATTGCGAAACCACATAGTGAGAAATCCTTGATCATCGCGATGGCGGTGCGGGATTGTACGCGGGCGCGCCGCCCTCGAATGCGGCGTATGCCATCGAAGCGAAAGGCAATCGCGCCGGGGTAAATTTCGTGTACAATGCGCGGCCTGCGTCGCCTGCGGCGCGGGCTTCCCGTAGCGGACCGCCTGTAGCTCAACCGGATAGAGCACCGGCCTTCTAAGCCGGGGGTTGTGGGTTCGAGTCCCGCCGGGCGGGCCAGAACAGGTTTCAAAGTGGTGGCTGTAGCTCAATTGGTAGAGTCCAGGGTTGTGATCCCTGTTGTTGTGGGTTCGAGTCCCATCAGCCACCCCAGCCGGATATCAAGACAGAAAGACCGCCCTTGTCGAGTAAAGCATAACGTGGCGATAATGCCCCCTTATGCTTTAGTGCAAAGTCTGCCTCGATTTGCTTTATCCGGATCTGCGTTGTTCGCAGGTGGGCGCGGTGACTGCCGGCGTTCGAAGAACGCTTTTGCGAGAGGGGAGTCCGAAGTCGGCCTCTTGCCCGTAACTTTCTCCAGATTTCGTAACGTAGGCCTTAGTTGCTGCTCAGCTAGCAACGCTAGCATTCGCTCGCACTCTACGACCGTTGCCTGAATCCGCTCCTCTCGTAAGGTTGCCTGGCGCGATCGATGGATGTGGCCGAGCTGGGCGCAAAGGTCCGGGAATGCTTTTCGAAGGCTTCTACTCGACCTGGCACCGATCTCTCGCGCGATTGCCTCCATGGAGAGACCAGCGCCTGCTCTACTGATGGCCTCCTTAAGTAGTGCCTCTCCTCTCCGATAGTCGATCTGCTTTTGGGCTTCCTTCTTTGGAAGGGATATAGCTACTGGTTCTCCTATGACCGGGGCACCGGCGAGCAGGGACAAGACGTTGCATCCAGTACTGCCACATAGAGCCAGGACTGCTGACATTGATATCCGCGTATGCCGCTTGTTAAGAAACGTCACCACAATCGATTTTGCTAGCCCACTGCGTTTTGCCAGTGTCACTGGATGGCCCTCCGAAACTAGCTCGGCGAGTTCTTTTATCCCGGTGACGAGGGCCTCACGCTCTAATTCACCGCCTTTAGACCCAAACGCTAACAGTTCGGAAAGTTGGCTTGCAATCCACAATTCTTCCTTGGATGCACGCGCTGTCGATGATGGATCGCAACGATAAAGGACCTGCCCGCAAGTGCTACAGTAGCCAGCAGATAACGCTCGCATGAAATTGTTGATTTTCGAATGTTCTGCGTTCAGACAATGGCGACGGCGCAACGTGACGCCGTGGAGTGGGCAGGCCGTCACCAACTTGATTCGCCAGAGCAGTCGATTAAATGGCTCCGATGCGCCGGCGACGTCGTTCTTAATACATTCTGGACAGTACCGGCCCGGCGGATCTATAAGCCCGTGACTGGCAATAACCTTGTCCATCCAACCAACCGTCATGCCTCGGATATCACTGCGGCCGGTCAGACGTTCTAGAATCGTAACCCAGTGGCGACCCAACTCTCCCGTACCACCTAAAGCCGCCCAAGCCGCAGCGCGGCAATTGCTCCAAGCGCTTCGATATGGCGTCCCGCCGAGCTCTTTGCTTAGTACGTTATCAAGTAGACTGCGCGCGGCAACCACATGGGCCTTAGCCAATCTGACAATATAGCTGTCAAGCGACTCGATACTGCCCGTACCGGCTCCACGAGGCTGAAGCCCATAGAGGACAGTTGGTTGGCTGGGCGACGGCGCTATATCGAAGAAGTAGTCGTCTGAAATCACCCGGCGCCCCCCATCTTCGTCAAAACAGCAGCGAAGTAATCCTCGTCATCGAAGAGGGACTCCCCAAAAGTGGCGCCGGCGAGCTTCTCTTCTCCGACTAGAGTTTCTTCCCGTATCTTCTGGAACAGCTTGACGCTCTTTGCTGCCTTCCTCAGGTATTTGGGGTCCCATTTCTCGCCCTTGCTCTTGATTTGGGCGGCGAGCGCGCTCAGCATTAACGCCTTTAGTAGTCCAACTGAGCCGAACGTCACCTCCATGAGTTCTTCTGAGATTGCGGCAAGATTTGGAATGATCTTGCATGGCCACTTTTTCTGCAGTTTGACGACCGTGTCCAGAAACTCTGTCTTGTCGGCCGCAATGTTGCTCTTGTAGCGCTTGTAGTGCAGTATTTCGCCGCGCCTCATCACCTGTCCGTGATCAGTCACAAGGTCAAACAGATCGTAGGATCCGATTAGAACGATCTTTGTCTGACATGCGTTTGCAAGCGACTTTAGGGTGTCCATCACTGCTGCATACTCCTCAAATCGCAGCGTATGGACGGCCTCGTCAATGACCAACACTCGAACTTGTCGCTGCTTCAGTAGCTCCTCCAGAGATTCGCGCAGCGCGCCTACAGTGCTCTTGCCCGACAAGGAGATGAGTCTGTCTTCTACGAGGCAGATTTGTCGCTTCTGACTAATCAGAATCTCATTCCCTGCCTTCAGCGCCCGCTGGTAAAGCGTCTTCCAAGAAAACGACCGTTCTCCGTTCGCGGGTGCTTCGATGAAGATGTAAGGGACGTCGGTGGGCCCCACTTTCTCGCGCCAGACCTTCAGGAGGGCAGCGTGGAGGATGCGCCTAGCAAGCGTCGTCTTCCCAATTCCAGTCATTCCGATCATCGCAACAATCGTCGCTTCAATATCGGGATGCAGCAGATGCGAAAAATCCTCGACGATCCTTTCCATCTCCCGGTGTTTCACCTGGAGAAGACTGAACCAATGCAATCTGTCATCGCCGGATAGTGAGAGGACTGCCTCTCGGTCTAACTTGCTAAGCCGCTCATCACGCTCACGTGCTGTTTCCATTGCATCTTCGTCAGTACAGTCCATCGATTCCCTCCAGAAGATCGGATTGGTGGCTCTCGGAGCCTGGATTTTCTGTCGCGGCCGCCATGGACGAATCCGTATCCTCGATTGCTTCCAAACGCTGTTCGGCCGGTGGCTCGACCGTCGGTTTCATGCTTGCCTCGATTTGCGGCGGGGGGGCGGGGTGAGCTGTGGACGTCTGTTCGTCGTCTGTAAACGGAAGTGCCTCAGCCATCCCAAGTCTCCGGAAGAGGTACAACATCTCCTGCTGTTGAGCGTCAATTCGCGCGTCGAACGTTTCCGGAGTCCATAGGCGCTGCTTCTTTTTTAGGTTCCCGCGCGAGGTTGAATCCTTATTGGCCTGGTGCTTTGATCGCCGCTGTTCCTCACGTAGAGCCACCTCAACCGATCGACGGGTCCGGCCTGCATAAGGCCTCTGGTTTCGCGCGATTGCAGCCACCCAACCCTTATCGATTTGGACGTAGATGACGTTGGCGATCCAGGGTTCGACCCGGACCTCTACCTTGGCTCCCTTCCGCACCGAGATCATCTTTTGGTGCCAGTGATACATGCCGTCCACCCAAATGCCGCGCCGCTTATCGATAGTGTGAAATGGGCGGCGCGCATGTGGGCTTGTCATCAACATGATATTTTCGTCAAACCGCACCAGGGTATGCTCGCGGCTACCGGTCTCCTTCAGGCGCTTCTCTTCAAACTGTTTTGGAGTCATGCCCAGTGTCGGATGGGCTCGGTTTGGCTTAACGCTGAATAGGTATTCTTCGAACACCCCCCAGACTGCAGTAAGTGTCCAGACGGCGCGACCAAACGGATTGATACTCTTGGTAACCAACCGTGGATCGCGCATCTGACGGGTGTTTCCCTGTAGTTCAGCCAGTACTTCGTCTTCGGTGCAACCGAGTGCGCGCTCCACCATTGCTCCGCCTCGCGGCATGCCGGGGCCGCGGTAACGCAACTTGATCCGGTATATGCCGCAAAAGAACTCCAGTTCTTTGCTGTGAAACTCCTTACCGTTATCTACAGAAATGATCCTCGGGAGCCGTCCGTGGCGACGAACGTAGTCTCGTAGCACTAGCAACACTAGTCTCGCCGAAGGTGGATCGTAGGTAACGAT
>DASVZI010000033.1:0-22709 GCA_036391735.1 Rhodocyclaceae bacterium | reverse complement strand
CCAAGTGGTTCCGCTCCACGGCCTTCGGCGACGAGAAGGACCGCGTGGTCCAGCGCGACAACGGTCTCTACACCTACTTCGCCTCCGACATCGCCTACCACGCCAACAAGTTCGAGCGCGGCTTCGGCAAGGTGATCGACGTCTGGGGCGCCGACCATCACGGATACATCGCGCGGGTCAAGGGCGCGTTGAAGGCGCTCGACCTCGACGCCGACAAGCTCGACATCGCGCTGGTGCAGTTCGTCAGCCTGTTCCGCGACGGCGAGAAGGTGTCGATGTCGACGCGCTCCGGCGACTTCGTCACGCTGCGCGAGCTGCGCGAGGAAGTCGGCAACGACGCCTGCCGCTTCTTCTACCTGCTGCGCAAGTGCGACCAGGCGCTCGACTTCGACCTCACGCTGGCGAAGAGCGAGAGCAGCGACAACCCGGTCTACTACGTGCAGTACGCCCATGCGCGCGTCTGCTCGGTGCTGGCGCAATGGGGCGGCAACGCCGCCGAACTCGTATCGGCGGACCTCGCGCCGCTGGCGGGTGAAAAGGAACTCGCGCTATGTGCGCGCATCGCGGCATTTCCGGCTACCATCGCCGGCGCCGCGCAGGAATACGCGCCGCACACCGTCGCTTTCTACCTGCGCGAGCTGGCCGCCGAATTCCACGGCTGGTACAACGCCGAGCGCCTGCTGGTCGACGACGAGGCGACCAAGCGCGCGCGTCTCGCGCTCGCCGTCGCGGTGCGCCAGGTCCTGCGCAACGGCTTGAGAATGCTCGGCGTATCCGCGCCGGAGACCATGTGAAATGAAAAGATACCAACCCAAGCAACAAACGTCCCGCGCGGCGGGAAGCCGCAAGAGCCGCGGCGGCACGCTGCTCGGCATGTTCATCGGCCTGGTCATCGGCGTGCTGATCGCCTCCGGCGTCGTCTGGTACTTCAACCGCGCACCCTTGCCGTTCCAGGACAAGAGCAACCACGACAAGCCGATCGAGAAGGGCGCCAAGGTGCCGGAGTCCCTGCCGGGCAAGCCGGGCGACAAGGTCGGCGAGAAGCCGCGCTTCGAGTTCTACAAGATCCTCCCGGGAGGACAGGAAGCGACCCCTGGCCCGGCGGCTGCGCCTGCGGCGCCCGCCGCTCCGGCTGCGACGGCACCGGCCGCGACGCCCGAAGCGGCGCCTGGCGACGTCTTCTATCTCCAGGCCGGCGCCTTCCAGAAGCCCGCCGAGGCCGACAACCTGAAGGCGAAGCTTTCGCTGCTCGGCGTGGACGTCGGCGTGCAGGAAGTCTCCGTGCCCGACAAGGGGACGCTCTACCGCGTTCGCGTCGGGCCGTACGCGAAGCCGGAGGAAATGAACCGCGTCAGGAACCAACTCGCGCAGAACGGCATCCAAGCGACGGTCGTCAAGATCAACCAGAAGAACTGACAACGGAGATCCCCAGGCAATGAACAAGCTGAGAGCCCTCATCGGCACACTCTTCCTCCTCGTCGCCGGCATGGCGGGCGCGCAGCAGGCGCTGCGCGAGGGCGTCGATTACAGCGTGCTGGCCCAGCCGCAGCCCACCGAGCGCGGCAAGATCGAGGTGACCGAGTTCTTCTCCTACATGTGCCCGCATTGCGCGCACTTCGAACCGGTGCTGGAGCCCTGGGTCAAGGCGCTGCCGAAGGACGTCGTCTTCCACCGCGTTCCGGTGGTGTTCCGTCCGCAGTGGGAGGCGCCGGCGCGCCTCTACCTGACGCTGGAAACCATGAACGAGGTCGACCGGCTGCAAGTGCCCGTCTTCAACGCCATTCATGTCGAGAACAGCAACCTGACCAGCGACGCCGGCGTCATGGAATGGATCGCCAAGAAGGGCGTCGATGCCCGCAAGTTCAGCGACGTCTACAACTCGTTCGCGCTGCAGAGCAAGCTGTTGCACGCCAAGCAGGCCACGGCCGCCTACGGCATCGACAGCGTGCCGTCCATCGTCGTGGCCGGCAAGTACCGCGCGCCGACCGACAAGTTCACCGGCACCCACGAGGACCTGCTCAAGGTCGTCAACGCGCTGATCGTCAAGGCGAGGCGCGAGCAGAAGCGGTAGCGCCGGCATGGCCGATGACGAAATGCGCGGGCAGGCCCCGCGCATTTTTTTGACCGGCGCATCGAGCGGCATCGGCGCCGCCCTCGCGCGCCACTATGCGGCCCGCGGCGCCGCCATCGGACTCGCGGCGCGCAACGAGGCGAAGCTCGCGGAGCTCGCTTCCTCGCTGCCCGGCCGCCATTCTCTCCATCCGGTGGATGTCTCCGACGCGGCGGCCATGGCGGCCGCGGCCAGGGATTTCATGGCGCGCTGGGGAACGCCCGACATCGTCATCGCCAACGCCGGCGTCAGCGTCGGCACCCTGACGGCCGAAGCCTCGGACCTGCCGGTCTTCCGGCGGGTGATCGAGATCAACCTGCTCGGCATGGTCAATACCTTCGCGCCCTTCCTCGCGGCGATGACGGCCGCCCGGCGCGGCACGCTGGTCGGCGTCGCCTCGGTTGCCGGCATCCGCGGGCTGCCCGGCTCGGGCGCCTATTGCGCGTCGAAGGCCGCCGCCATCTCCTACCTGGAAAGCCTGCGCGGCGACCTGCGCGGCAGCGGCATCAAGGTCGTCACCCTGGCGCCGGGCTACATCGCCACGCCACTGACCGCGATCAACACCTATCGCATGCCCTTCCTGCTGCCTGCGGACGATGCCGCGCGCCGCCTCGCCCGCGCCATCGATCGGGGCAGCTCCTATGCAATCGTGCCGTGGCAGATGGCCATCGCGGCGAAGCTGCTGCGGCTGATGCCGAACGCCCTGTTTGACGCAGTCTTCACGCACGCCGGCCGAAAGCCCAGGCAAAAGTCATAGATCCTGTTGTCATGCGCGTTGCATTCGCGCCGAATCCTTAGTACCGTTCGAACTCCCCGATGATTGCGCGGTCGTTAGGGAAACATCGACCGCGAAATGGAGTGGCCTTGATGTCGCCAACCCGGTCCGATTCAGCAGCGCAGGCAACGATTCTGATCGTCGATGACGGCCCCGAGAATCTGGCCGTGCTCGGCGAACTGCTGCGGCCGGCCTACCGGGTGCGCGTGGCCAACTCGGGCGAGCGTGCGCTGCAGATCGCCGCGGCCGACCCGCCGCCCGACCTGATCCTGCTCGACGTCATGATGCCGGGCATGGACGGCTACGAGGTCCTGGCGCATCTGCAGGAAATGCCCGCGACGCGCGACATCCCGGTCATCTTCGTGTCCGCCATGGACGCCGCCGAGGACGAGCGCCGGGGGCTGGATCTGGGCGCCGTCGACTACATCACAAAGCCGCTGCGGCCGCCGATCGTGCTGGCCCGCGTGCGCACCCAGCTCGAGCTCAAGCGTGCGCGCGACGCCCTGCGCGGGCGCAACGAGGCCCTCGAGGCCGAAGTGGCGCGCCGCGTCGCCGAGAACCTCGCGCAGCGCCAGGAGAGCGACCGGGCCCGCGCGGCGCTGGCCCACCAGCGCGAACTGATCCTCACTTCCGCCGCCGAAGGCATCTACGGCGTCGATACCGGCGGCGTCATCAACTTCGTGAACCCCGCTGCCGCGACGATGCTGGGCTACCGCCGCGAGGAACTGCTGGGGCGCGACGCCCACGCCGTCCTCCACCATACGCGGCCCGACGGTACGCCCTGCGAGCCGGAGCGCTGCCCGACGCGACTGTCCGCCACGCGGGGCGTGGTCATCCAGGGGCAGGAGGAATCCTTCCGCTGCAAGGACGGCACGGCCCTGCCGGTCGAATATTCGAGCATGCCGATCGTCGAGGACGGCAAGCTCCTGGGCGCCGTCGTCACCCTGCTCGATGTCAGCGAGCGCAAGCGCTACCTCGAGCAGATCGAGCGCAAGTCGAACTTCGACGAGGTCACCGGGCTGCCCAACCGCAACCTGCTGGCGGACCGTCTCGGCCATGCGATCGACCATGCGCAGCGCGAGGCGGCGAGCCTGGCGGTGCTGGTGCTCAACCTCGACCGCTTCAAGGCGATCAACGACAGTCTCGGCCGCAGCGTCGGCGACCAGGTGCTCCACCACGTCGCCGTGCGCCTCAGCCATCTGGTCCGCAAGACCGACACCTTCGCGCGCATCGACGGCGACGAATTCGTGGCGGTGGCCGAGGAGATCGACGCCGCCGTCGGCACGCGGATGGCGCAGCCGCTGCTGGAAAAGCTGGCGCAGCCCTTCGTCATCGACGGTCGCGAGTTCTTCCTCGCCGGCAGCATCGGCATCGCGCTCTACCCCAAGGACGGCGGCGACGCCGAGGCCCTGCTGAAGAACGCGACCGCCGCGATGTACCAGGCAAAATCCGAAGGGGGCGACTGCTTCCGGTTCTACGCCGCGGAAATGAACGCCCGTTCGCTCGATCGTCTCGAGATGGAGAACGGCCTGCGGCGCGGGCTCGACCGCGGCGAATTCGTTCTGCACTACCAGCCGCAGGTGAACCTGCGCAACGGCGAGATCATCGGTGCCGAAGCGCTGGTGCGCTGGCAGCATCCCGAGCGCGGGCTGGTGCCGCCCGGGGAATTCATCTCGCTGGCGGAGGAGACGGGGCTCATCGTGCCGCTCGGCGAATGGGTGCTGCGCACTGCCTGCGCGCAGAACAAGGCGTGGCAGGACGCCGGGCTGGCGCCGATCACCATGGCGGTCAATCTGTCGGCTCGCCAGTTCGCCGCCCAGAACGTCGTCCAACTGGCCGGCAAGGTACTCGGCGAGACCGGGCTCGATCCGATCTACCTCGAGCTGGAGTTGACGGAAAGCGCCGTCATGGCCGACGCCGATGCCTTCATCCATGCGACGGAGAAGCTGAAGGGCCTGTCCATCACGCTGACCATCGACGATTTCGGCACCGGCTTTTCCTCGCTCAGCTATCTCAAGCGCTTCGCGCTCGACCGCCTCAAGATCGACCAGTCCTTCGTGCGCGACGTGACCCACGATCCGAACAGTGCGGCGATCGCGCTCGCCATCATCTCCCTGGCGCACAACCTGAAGCTTTCGGCCCTCGCCGAAGGCGTCGAGACGGAGGCACAGCTGCGCTTCCTGCGCTCGCGCGACTGCGACGAAATGCAGGGCTACCTGTTCAGCCGTCCGGTGCCGGCCCAGGAAATGGAGCAACTGCTGCGCACCGGCCATCGCCTTCCGCTGCCCGAGGGCGACGACATGCCGCGGCGCACCCTGCTGATGGTCGATGGCGACCCCGGCATCCTGGCCGCGCTGAAGCGGCTGTTCCGGCGGGAAGGCTATACGCTGCTGACGGCGGCGAATGCCATGGAGGCGCTCGACATGCTGGCGGCCCAGGGCCCCGGCGTCGTCATTTCCGACGCCCGCATGCCGCTGATGAACGGCGCCGAGTTCCTCGGCAAGGTTCGCGACATCTACCCGGACACCGTGCGCATCATGCTCTCGGGCTACACCGATCTCGATGCGGTGACGGAGGCCGTCAACCGCGGCGAGATCTTCAAGTTCCTCACCAAGCCGTGGGTCGACCAGGAACTGCTCGAGGTCGTGCGAGATGCCTTCCGGCTGCATGAAGGGCGCGGGCAGCGCTGGTGGGAGGGGGCGGCCTCGGACCGCAAGGCGCCGTCGGCGGGGGACCATGGCTGAGTTGCGCGGCCCGCCCACGCCCGAAGAACGTCCGCAGGCGTCCATGAAGGGCGGTTTCCTCAAGATCGTCCTGCTCTACGCGGCCTTCGCCTCGACATGGATCGTCGTCTCCGACCACGTCGCGAGCCGGCTGTTCGGGGACGTGGAACAACTCGCCGCGGCCGGGATGCTGAAGGGGCTGCTGTTCGTCGGGGTGACCTCGCTGCTGCTGCTCGTGCTGCTGCAGCGTTTCGTGGGCAATGCGGCGATGCGCGAGGAGGACCTCGCGACGGTCGGCCGCCGGCGCTGGATGATGCTCATATTCGTCGTGCTCGCCACGGCGATCGCCGCCATCGGCTGGTTCTCCTATCGCGCGCTTGCCGATACCGTGGAGCGCGAGGAGACCGCCAAGCTGGCCGCCGTGGCGGAGTTCAAGGCCAACCAGGTCGAGGATTGGCTGGCGGAACGCCGCGCCGATGTCGGCGAAATCGCCCGCGGCTCGCTCTTCAGGCAGACGCTGCTGCGCTGGCTGCCCCGGCGAGGCGCCGACGATCGTGCGCGCCTGCTGGCGCGCATGGACGCGACGCGCCAGATGCACGGCTATGCGGCGATCGAATACTTCGACCCCGACGGTCGACCCCTGCTGGCCGTCGGCGATTCGCGGGGGATGACCCTCGACGTCGCGGCGCTGGCGGCGCAGGCGGGCAATGCGCGCGACCCCCTGCTGGTCGACCTGACCCGGACCGGCAAGGACGGGTCGGTGCGCTTCGCCTACGTCGGCCTGATCCGCGAGGGAGCGAACGCGGACGGAGCGGTTCGGGCGATCGCGCTGTTCAGCATGGATCCGGGCAAGCACCTGTTCCCGATGATCCAGGCCTGGCCCTATCCGATCCCGAGCGGCGAGGCTGCGCTGGTCCGGCGGGAGGGCGACGGCGTGGTGTTCCTGACCGCGCTGCGCTATGGCGCGGGCGGGGCGATGGGCACGCGGGTTCCGCTCAGCCGTGCCGAGATGCCCGCGGTCCAGGCGGCGATGAACGGTCCCGGCGTCTATCGCGGCACCGACTATCGCGGTACGCGCGTCTTCGCCGCCGCGCGCAAGGTGTCGGGCACGCCTTGGCTGGTGCTGGCGAAGGTCGACCACGGCGAGGTATTTCGCGACATCCGCCGGCTGGCGGCGGTCGCATTGATGCTGACCCTGGGGGCCATCGCCGCGTGCGGGTTGCTGCTGGCCCTGATCTGGCGCCAGCAGCGCTGGCGCGACGCCATGACGCGGGCGGACACGATCCGCCAGGCGCAGCGGCAGATCGAGGACGAGCGCTCGCGCCTGCAAACCCTGGTTCAGACCATTCCCGACCTGGTCTGGCTCAAGGACCCGGACGGCGCCTTCGTCCTCTGCAACCCCGGCTTCGAGCACCTGGTCGGCGCCGCGCAGGCGGACGTCGTCGGCAAGACGGACTACGACCTGGTGCCGAAGGACCTGGCCGACTTCTTCCGGGCCAAGGACCGCGAGGCGATCGCCGCCGGCAAGCCGACGGTCAATGAGGAATGGGTGCAGTTCTCCAGCGACGGCCACCGGGCGCTGCTCGAAACCATCAAGACGCCGATGTACGACGCGGCCGGGCGGCTGGTCGGCGTGCTGGGCATCGGACGGGACATCACGGCACGGCGCGCCGCCGAGGAGCAGCTGCGCAAGCTGTGGATGGCCGTCGAGCAGAGCCCTAACGGCGTCATCATCACCGATATCGAAGGGCGCATCGAATACGTGAACGAGGCCTGCCTGCACAATTCCGGCTACAGCCGCGAGGAGCTGGTCGGACGCAATCCCCGCGTGCTGGGGTCCGGTCAGACGCCCCGCGAAACCTACCAGGCGTTGTGGCAGGCGCTGAAGACGGGACGCCGCTGGCAGGGCGAATTCACCAACCGGCGCAAGAACGGCGAGATCTACATCGACTTCGTGCGGATCTCCCCGGTGCGCCAGCCCGACGGCAAGGTGAGCCACTACCTCGCGGTGCAGGAAGACATCACCGAGCGCAAGCGCATGGGACAGGAGCTCGACCAGCATCGCTTCCACCTGGAGGAACTGGTCGCGCAGCGCACGGCGCAGCTGGCCGCCGCGCGCGAGGCGGCCGAAGTGGCCAACCGCGCCAAGGGCGCCTTCGTCGCCGGCATCAGCCATGAAATCCGCACGCCGCTGAACGCCATCATCGGCTTCACCCACCTGCTGCAGCGGCACAGCAACAATCCCGACCAGGTCGAGAAGCTCGGCAAGATCGACGAAGCCGCGCATCACCTGCTTTCGGTCATCAACGACATCCTCGACTTCTCGAAGATCGAGGCCGGCAAGGTGACGCTGGAGGAGCGCGACTTCGACCTCGGCGGTCTGCTCGACAACGTCTGCGCGCTGGTGCGCGACAAGGCGAAGGCAAAGGGACTGACGGTCGCCGTCGTCAGCGATCCGGCGCTGCCGGCGTCCTTGCGGGGCGATCCGACGCGGTTGGCGCAAGCGCTGCTCAACTACCTCTCGAACGCGGTGAAATTCTCCGACCATGGCGCCGTCGTCCTGGCGGCGCGCTTGATGGAAGAGACCGGCGGCATGCTGCGGGTGCGCTTCTCGGTGCAGGACGAGGGCATCGGCATCGACGCCGCGACGCAGTCCCGCCTCTTCGCCGACTTCGAGCAGGCCGACCAGTCGACCACGCGGCGCTACGGCGGCACCGGGCTCGGCCTCGCGATCACGCGCCGCCTGGCGGCGCTGATGGGCGGCGAAGTCGGCGTCGCCAGCGAGCCGGGTGTCGGCAGCACCTTCTTCCTGGTCGTGCCCCTGGGCCGCGGCGAGGGGCTTGCGCCGCCGGCGCGGCAAATCGTTCAGCCCGCGGCGGTGCGCGCCGAGTCTGCGCTGCTGCGCGATCATTACGGCAGCCGCCTGCTGCTCGCCGAGGACAACCTCGTCAATCGCGAGGTGGCGACCGAACTGCTGCGCGAGGCGGGCTGCCGCGTCGACCTGGCCGACGACGGGCGCATGGCGGTCGAGATGGCGCAGCGGCACGCATACGACCTGATCCTGATGGACGTGCACATGCCGGTGATGGACGGCCTGGAGGCGGCGCGCGCCATTCGCGCCTTGCCGGGACACGGCGGCGTCCCGATCATCGCGCTTACGGCGAGCGCCTTCAACGAGGATCGTCAGAGGTGCCTCGACGCCGGCATGAACGACTATCTCGCCAAGCCGGTCGACCCGGACACGCTGTTCGCCACCCTGCTGAAGTGGCTGCCCCAGCGGGGAGCGGCGGCAACCGCGCCGCGGCCGGCGACGACGCCAGAGCCGGGCGCCGCGCCGCCGCTTCCCGAGATCGCGGGACTCGACGCCGCGGTGGGCCTTGCCACGGTGCGGGGGCGGGCGAGCAGTTACGTGCGCCTGCTGCGCCTGTACGCCGAGACCCACCGGGACGACATGGACGCGCTGCGCGGCTTCCTGCAGCGCGGCGAACGCAGCGGCGCCGTGCGCGTCGCCCATTCGCTCAAGAGCGCCTCCGCCATGATGGGCGCCATGGAGGTGCAGGGCATGGCGGCCGAGCTCGAAAAGGAACTGCATGACGGTTGCGACGACCGGGAGGCCGAGCGCCGTGCCGCGGGACTGGCGGCAAAGCTGGTGCCGCTGGCGGACGCCATACTCGCGGCGCTGCCCGCGGAACAGGAAGCCCCTGCGGCCCGCGCGCCCCGCCAGCCGACGCTGGAACGCCTTCAGTCCTTGCTCGAGCAGGACGACATCGATGCCAGCCAAGTGTTCCGCGACGCGCTACCCGAGCTGCGGGCCTTGCTGGGGCCGGCGGCCGAAGCCTTCGAGCGGCAAATGGCGAACTACGACTATGCGCAGGCGCTGGCGACGCTGCGCTCGGCGCAGGCCGCCTCCGACTCCTGAAGCATTGCCAGCGCGGCATCCGGCGTGATGACGCGGAACAGGTGCGCCAGCCGCTGGCGGCGCGCCAGCACCAGCAGCGCGCGGTCGGAGGTCACCAGCCAGGCGGCGCCGGCATCGCGGGCCAGTTCCAGGAACTTCTGGTCGTCGCGGTCCTTGCAGCGCGGCAGCGGCGAGTCGGCGGGCAGGCCGGCGAAAAGGAACGCGTGCTCCGTGTAGCGCGCCAGTGCGTCCGCCTGGGCCTGCGGTCCGGCACCGAATTGCGGATACGCCAGCACGCGCCGGAACTCGGCCAGGCAGGCGGCATTCGTCACCGCCTCCAGGCGTCCGCGCTCCAGCGCGTCACGCAGCGCCACGTAGCGGCTGTCGGCGAAGACGTAGAGCGACAGCAGGACGTTGGTATCGAAGACGACGCGCAGCGTCACTTCTTCTGCGCGTCGAGTCTCAGCTTGGCGAACGAGCCCGGCGCGTCCTCGACAACCTTGAGCTTGCCCTTGGCGGGATCGCGCGCCGGGACCTTGGCGTCGTCCAGCTTCGTCACCCAGGCCTGCCAGTCCGTCCACCAGGAACCTTCGTTCTGCTTGGCCTTGGACATCCATTCGTCGGACGATTCGGGCAGCTCTGCGCCACCCACCCAGTAGCCGTACTTGTTGGCCACCGGCGGGTTGACGATGCCGGCGATGTGGCCCGAACCGCCCAGCACGAAGCGCACCGGGCCGGCGAAGCGCTGCGCGCCGAGGTAGGTGCTCTTCCACGGCGCGATGTGGTCCTCGATGGTCGAAATGAAGTAGGACGGCGTCTTGATCTTGCCGAGATCGATCGGCACGCCGGCCAGCGTGAGGCCGCCCGGCTCCTTGAGCAGGTTCTTCATGTACATGTTGCGCAGGTAGTAGCTGTGCATCGCGTACGGCATGCGCGTCGAATCGGAGTTCCAGAACAGCAGGTCGAACGGGAAAGGGTCGCGTCCCATCAGGTAGTTGTTCACCACGAACGACCAGATGAGATCGTTGGCGCGCAGCATGTTGAAGGTGCCGGCCATTTCCGTGCCTTCCAGGAAGCCGCGCTCGGACATCTTCTTCTCCAGGCTGGCGACCTGCTGCTCGTCGATGAACACGCCGAGCTCGCCCGGGTAGGTGAAGTCCAGCATGGTGGTGAAGAAGGTCGCCGAGGCGACGCGCTTGTCCTTCTTCGCCGCCAGGTAGGCCAGCGTGGTGCCCAGCAGCGTGCCGCCAAGGCAGTAGCCGACGGCGTTGATCTCCTTCTCGCCGGTCTGCTCGCAGACCTTGTCGATGGCCGTCAGCGCGGCCTCGGTCAGGTAGTCCTCGAAGCTCTTCTTGGCGAGCTTGGCGTCCGGGTTGACCCAGGACATGACGAACACCGTGTGGCCCTGGTCGGTCGCCCACTTGATGAAGGAGTTCTTCTCGCGCAGGTCGAGGATGTAGTACTTGTTGATCCAGGGCGGGAAGATCAGCAGCGGCCGCTTGAACTGCTTTTCGGTGGTCGGGTTGAACTGCAGCAGCTGGATCAGGTTGTTCTGGAACACCACCTTGCCGGGCGTCGTGGCGACGTTCTTGCCGAGCTCGAAGGCCGACGTGTCGGTCATCTTGATGCGCAGCTGGCCATCGCCCTCCTCGAGGTCGCGCAGCAGGTTGTTGAAGCCCTTGACCAGGTTCTGGCCATGCGAACGCAGCGTCTCGCGGAACACCTCCGGGTTGGTCATGGCGAAGTTCGACGGCGAAAGCGCGTCGATGAACTGCCGCGTGAAGAAGTTCACCTTCTTCTGCGTGTTCTCGTCCAGGCCCTCGGTGCAGCAGACGGCGTCGTGGATGCGCCGCGCCGTGATGAGGTAGCTCTGCTTGATGAAGTCGAACAGGAAGTGCTGCTCCCAGTCCTCGTTCTTGAAGCGGTTGTCGCCCTTGGCGGGCGCCGCGACCGGCGCGCCGTTGATGCCCATGAAGCGCAGCGTCGAATGCTGCCAGAGCGAGAAGTAGTCCCACACCAGATTGAGCTGCGCCTGGGCCAGCTTGTAGGGGTTGGCGAGCATCTTCGCCGTCATGTCCATGAAGGCGCGCGCGATGCCCAGCTCGTCCTGCGGCGGCGCGATGCCGTTGTGCATCTGCCGCTGCAGGTATTCGGTGATGAGGCGCGAGGTGCGCTGGGCGACCTCGCCATAGGTCTTGGCCATCTCCTGGGGATCGGGCAGGGCGGCGCGGTTTTCTTGAGGGGAGCTGGACATCTCGGTCTCCTGGGGGTCAATGGGGACTGACGAAGCGGATGGTATCGTCATCGGCGACGCGTGTCAGCGCATGCGTCCGTTCTAGGTAGATCAGGTGGGCGATGGCTTCGCCCATGGCGAACATCGTCTGGTGCGGATCGGTGATGTCGCGCTCGAACAGCGCGGGCAGCAGTTCGGCGGCGCTGCTCGGATGGTTCGTACAGGCCTCGAGGAGCACGGCGCAGCGTCCTTCGTGGTGCTCGTGCAGTTGCCGCACGCGCTCGTGGATGCCCCGGAACGGCCTGCCGTGCGAGGGCAGCACCAGGGTGTCTTCCGGGAGTTCGCGCAGCCGGTCGATCGACGCCAGGTAGCTGCCCAGCGCGTCTGCATCCGGCGCGGCCGCGAAGGCGCTGACGTTGGTCGAGATGCGCGGCAGCAGCATGTCGCCCGACACCAGGATGCCGAGTTCCGCGCTGTAGAGGCTGGCGTGCTCGGCGGAATGGCCGAAGCCCGGAATCACCCGCCATGTCTTCCCGCCGACCGCGAACTCCTCACCGTCGAACATGCGGCGGAAGGTTGCCGGCAGATCCGGCACGCCGCGCCCGTAGGCGTTGCCGCGGCGGTCGATGGCCGCGACGCGCTCGGGGTCCAGGCCGTGGCGGCGGAAGAACGCGGTCATCGCGGGGATGGCGTAGTTGGCGATCTGGTGCTTGACGAGTTGCGCCGTGGCGTATTCGCCCTGGGTCATCCAGAGCGGCGCGCCCGTCTCGCGCTCCAGCCAGGCAGCCAGCCCGACGTGGTCGGGATGGAAATGGGTGACGATCAGGCGCGACAGCTTGTGGCGCTCGAGCACGGCGCGCCAGGCATCCTTGACGGGATCGAGCGCGATGCCGGTGTCGACGGCGGACCAGGCATCGTCGCCGTCGGCGATCAGCCACAAATTGACGTGATCGAGCGCGAAGGGCAGGGGCATGCGCAACCAGCGCACGCCGGGCGCGACCTCGACGGCCTCGCCCGGCGCGGGAACGTTCTCGTGCGTGTACTGCATCTTCATGCGTGGATCCCGGTTTGATTCGCAGCGCCGAAACTGACTAAACTTCCCCGGCGCCTTGCGTGGGGTGAACTTTTCATTCTAGGTAGCCCCCTAATGCGCTGCAACATAATCCAACTTTCGCCTTTCCAGAGTCTTACAACATGTCCGAGCCGACCTTCACCATCAGCGAGCTGTCGCGCGAGTTCAATGTGACGCCGCGGGCGATCCGCCACTACGAGGACCAGGGGCTGATCTTTCCGCAGCGCGCGGGCCAGAGCCGCGTGTATTCCAAGCGCGACCGCACGCGCCTCAAGCTCACCTTGCGCGGCAAGCGTCTCGGCCTGTCGCTGGGGGAGATCAAGGAGCTGATCGACATGTACGACACGGCGCCCGACGAGTCCTCCCAGCTCGTCCGGCTGCTCGATGTCCTGGCGCGCCGGCGCGCCGCGCTCGAGCAGCAGCGCGAGGACATCGAGGCGGTGCTTGCCGAACTCGACGGCTTCGAGCGCCAATGCCGCGAAATCCTTTCTGCGCCAGGCGGGCGTAAGACACGCCGCCGCAAATAGGGTTCCATTGGAACCCAGGTTGACGTTGACGTCAACGTCAACCTACAATTCCCGTCATCCCCCCAGGAGGAAACCGCTCATGACCGTCCCGCCGCCGCCCGCCGCACCGCGCTTCGAACCGCGCGATCCGCACTGGGCCGACAAGGTGAAGGCCAGCTTCGCCCGCCAGGGCGTGATGGGCCTGATCGGCGCCGAACTGGCGGACGTGCGCCCCGGCCGGTGCGAGATCCGGCTGCCGTATCGGGAGGACCTCTCGCAGCAGCATGGCTTCTTCCACGCCGGCATCACCACGACGGCAGTGGACTCGGCGGCCGGCTACGCCGGCTTCTCGCTGATGCCGGCCGGCTCCTCGGTGCTTTCCGTCGAATTCAAGATCAACCTGCTGGCACCCGCCGACGGCGAACTGCTGATCGCCACCGGCGAGGTCATCAAGCCGGGAAAGAATCTCGTCATCTGCCGCGGCGAAGCCTACGTCGTGAAGGGGATGAAGACCACGCACTGCGCCACGATGCAGCAGACGCTCATGACAATGCACGGAAAAAGCGAGGAGACAAAATAGTGATTGGACTCAACTTCGATCTCGGTGAAACCATCGACATGCTGCGCGACGCGGTGAAGGACTTCGCCGACAAGGAGATCGCGCCGCGCGCCGCGGCCATCGATCGCGACAACGAATTCCCGGCCGACCTGTGGAAGAAGTTCGGCGAGATGGGCCTGCTCGGCATGAGCGCCGAGGAGGAGTACGGCGGCACGGCGATGGGCTACCTCGCGCATATCGTCGCGATGGAGGAGATCTCCCGCGCCTCGGCCTCGGTCGGACTTTCCTACGGCGCGCACTCGAACCTCTGCGTGAACCAGCTGCGCCGCAACGGCAACGCCGAGCAGAAAAGGAAATACCTGCCCAAGCTGATCTCCGGCGAGCACGTCGGGGCGCTCGCCATGTCCGAGCCCAACGCCGGCTCCGACGTCGTCTCCATGAAGTTGCGCGCGGACCGGAAGGGCGACCGCTACGTGCTCAACGGCGCCAAGATGTGGATCACCAACGGCGGCGACGCCGACACGCTGATCGTCTACGCCAAGACCGATCCGGCGGCGGGCGCCAAGGGCATGACGGCCTTCATCGTCGAGAAGGGCTTCAAGGGTTTCTCGCATGGCAGCCACCTCGACAAGCTCGGCATGCGCGGCTCCAACACCTTCCCGCTGTTCTTCGACGATTGCGAAGTGCCGGCCGAGAACGTGCTCGGCGGCGAGGGCAACGGCGTCAAGGTGCTGATGAGCGGGCTCGACTACGAGCGCGCCGTGCTGGCGGGCGGTCCACTCGGCATCATGGCGGCCTGCATGGACGTCGTCGTCCCCTACCTGCACGACCGCAAGCAGTTCGGCCAGAGCATAGGCGAGTTCCAGCTGATGCAGGGCAAGGTCGCCGACATGTACTCGACCTGGCAGGCGACGCGCGCCTACGTCTATGCGGTGGGCAAGGCCTGCGACCGCCAGGACCATTCGCGCACCTTGCGCAAGGACGCGGCCGGCGCCATCCTGTACTCTGCGGAGAAGGCGACATGGATGGCCGGCGAGGCGATCCAGACGCTGGGCGGCAACGGCTACATCAACGAATATCCGACGGGCCGCCTGTGGCGCGACGCCAAGCTCTACGAGATCGGCGCCGGCACGTCGGAAATCCGCAGAATGCTGATCGGGCGGGAGCTCTTCGCCGAGACCGCCTGAGGCGCAAAGACTCACTACAACAAACGGGAGTGCATCATGTCCAATGATCCGATCGTCATTCTTTCCGCCGCACGCACGCCGATGGGCGGCATGCAGGGCGACTTCGCCTCGCTCACCTGCGCGCAGCTCGGCAGCTTCGCCATCAAGGCGGCCGTCGAGCGCGCCGGCACCAAGCCGGAGCAAGTCGACGAAGTCATCATGGGCTGCGTGCTGCCGGCCGGCCAGGGTCAGGCGCCGGCGCGCCAGGCCAGCCTCGGCGCCGGCCTGCCGCTCGCCGCCGGCTGCACGACGGTCAACAAGATGTGCGGCTCCGGCATGCGCGCCGCGATGTTCGCGCACGACATGCTGCTCGCCGGCAGCGTCAACCTGATGGTCGCGGGCGGCATGGAGTCGATGACCAACGCACCCTACCTGCTGCCGAAGGCGCGCGCCGGATACCGCCTCGGTCACGGCCAGATCTTCGATCACATGTTCCTCGACGGTCTCGAGGATGCCTACGACAAGGGCCGCCTGATGGGCACCTTCGCCGAGGACTGCGCGCAGTCCTTCGGCTTCACGCGCGGCGCCCAGGACGATTTCGCCATCCGCTCGTTGCAGCGGGCGCAGAAGGCCAACGAGGACGGCTCCTTCGGCTGGGAAATCGCGCCGGTGACCGTCGCGGGCAAGAAGGGCGATGTCCTCGTGAGCCGCGACGAGGGGCCCTTCAAGGCCAACATCGAGAAAATCCCGCAGCTCAAGCCCGCCTTCCGCAAGGACGGCACGGTGACGGCCGCCAACTCGTCGTCGATTTCCGACGGCGCCGCGGCGCTCGTGATGGCGAAGCGCTCGATCGCGAACATGATGGGCCTGGCGCCGATCGCCACGCTGGTCGCCCATTCGACGCATGCGCAGGAGCCGAACCTTTTCACCACCGCGCCGATCGGCGCGATCAAGAAGCTGCTGGCGAAGACCGGTTGGAGCGCGGAGAGCGTCGACCTGTGGGAGATCAACGAGGCCTTTGCCGTGGTGACGATGGCGGCGATGCACGATCTCAAGCTGCCGGCGGAGAAGGTGAACGTGCATGGCGGCGCGTGCGCGCTGGGTCATCCGATCGGTGCTTCCGGGGCGCGGGTGATCGTTACGTTGATCGGTGCGCTGAGGAAGTACGGCCTGAAGCGCGGCGTTGCTAGCCTTTGCATCGGTGGGGGTGAGGCGACGGCGGTTGGGATCGAGCTCGCTTAGCAGCATGAAGGACGGTGACGCCACGCGGGCCGATAGGGTGCCCTGTTTCGCTCCGTGTCCCCCGGCGGACAAGAGCGATAAGGCGTCCGCCTCCTCCTTTACCTGCGCGAAACAGGGCACCCCATCGGCCCAGGAACGGTGGCAGCGACGTGAGGCCAACAGCAACGGCATCAAGCCGCGGGTGGCGGGGGATCGTCGACGCGTAGGTAGAGGAGGAGGCCCGGGCCCTTGTCTCATCCGGGCCGGGGGACACGAAGCGGCGACGATCTCCCGTCGCCCGCGGCGGGTCGCCAGCCGCCTACTGCATCGGAACGCGCCTTGTCGCCCCCGGCGGTCGCAAGCCTAGCGGTGAACCCGCGGTGATCTCCACCTACGCCAAACTCTTCGTCACCATGGTGATCTGGGGCGGTACCTGGGTCGCGGGGCGTTATGCCGTGCTCGAGGCGCCGCCCATCGGCGTCGCCGTCTGGCGCTTCCTCATCGCGGGCGGCTCGCTGCTGACGCTGGTGGCCTGGCGCCAAGGAGGACTGCCGCGGCCGACGCGCGCCGAGTGGAAGCTGATCGTCGGCTTGGGCCTCACCGGCATCTTCCTCTACAACCTGTGCTTCCTCTACGGGCTGCAGCGAATCGGCGCCGGGCACGGCGCGCTGGTGGTGGCGCTCAATCCGGTCATCGTCACCCTGGCCGCCGCCTGGCTCGCGCACGAGCGGCTCACGCCGCGCAAGGCGGCCGGCAGCGCCATCGCGCTGGTCGGCTGCCTGACGGTGATCGGCCACGGCTCGCCGCTTGCACCGCTGGAGGGCGAACTCGGCCTGGGCGAATTGTTGATCACGGGATGCGCGGTCCTCTGGGCCGCCTACACGCTGATCGGTCGCCGCGCCACGAAGACGCTGTCGCCGCTGGTTGCCACGGCCTACAGCAGCGCGGCCGGTTGCGCGATGCTCGCCGCGGTGGCAGCGATCGACCAGCCCGCGGCGCTGCTGCCCGCCTACTCGCCGCTGGTCTGGACCTGCATCTTCTTCCTCGCGCTGCTCGGCACCACGCTCGGCTTTACCTGGTTCAACCAGGCGGTGGCGCGCATCGGCGCCGCGCGCGCTTCCATCTTCATCAATCTCGTCCCCGTGGCCGCCGTGCTGCAGGGAGCCTGGCTGCTCGACGAGCGGCTCGGCCTCTCGGTGCTGGTCGGCGGCGCGCTGGTGCTTGCCGGCGTCGTGCTGACCCAGCACACGCCGCGCCAAATCCTGCTGGAGCCTCTCAAATGATCCTCAACGAATCGCAACAAATGATCCGCGACACCCTGCGGGATTTCGCGCGCGAACAGCTCGCGCCCAAGTCGCCCGAATGGGACCGCAACGGCACCTTCCCGGCCGAGGCGCTGCGCGATCTCGCGCAGCTCGGCGTCTGGGGCATGGCGGTGCCCGAGCAATGGGGTGGCGCCGGACTCGACTACCTGACGCTGGCTGTCGCGCTCGAAGAAATCGCCGCCGGCGACGGCGCGACGTCCACCATCCTCTCGGTGCAGAACTCGCTGATCTGCGGCATCCTGATGAAGTACGGCACGGACGCGCAGAAGGACCGCTGGCTCAAGGGCGCCGCCACCGGCGAGCTGCTCGGCTGCTTCTGCCTGACCGAACCGCATGTCGGGTCGGACGCATCCGCCATCAAGACGCGCGCCGTGAAGGATGGCGATTACTGGGTGCTGAACGGCGTCAAGCAGTTCATCACCTCGGGCAAGAACGGCCAGATCGCCATCGTCTTCGCCGTCACCGATCCCGCTGCGGGGAAGAAAGGCATCTCGTGCTTCCTGGTGCCGACGAACACCAAGGGCTATGTCGTCGCACGCATCGAGGAGAAGCTCGGCCAGCATGCCTCCGACACCGCGCAGATCGTCTTCGAGGACTGCCGCATCCCGGCCGATCACCTGATCGGCGCCGAGGGCGACGGCTACCGCATCGCCTTGTCGAATCTCGAGGCCGGCCGCATCGGCATCGCCTCGCAAGCCGTCGGCATGGCGCGTGCGGCCCTCGAGGCGGCAACCAAGTACGCTCAGGAGCGCGAGGCCTTCGGCGTGCCGATCATCCAGCACCAGGCCGTCAGTTTCCGTCTCGCCGACATGGCGACGCGCATCGAGGCGGCGCGCCAGCTGGTGTGGCACGCGGCCACGCTGCGCGACGCCGGGCAGCCGTGTCTCAAGGAAGCCAGCATGGCCAAGCTGTTCGCCTCGGAAATGGCGGAACGGGTATGCTCCGATGCCATCCAGATTCACGGCGGCTATGGCTACGTCTCGGACTTCCCGGTCGAGCGCATCTACCGCGACGTGCGCGTCTGCCAGATCTACGAAGGCGCGTCGGACATCCAGCGGCTGGTGATCGGGCGGGCGATCGCAGCCGGATAGGCGCGCCGCGCCGTCGCTGCAACAACGAACAACAGAGGAGACAGCAGCAATGACGAAAGAGCCCATCGAATTCTGGTTCGACTTCACGTCGCCGTATTCGTACCTGATGAGCGAGAAGATCGACGACCTCGCCGCCAGGTTCGGCCGCAAGGTGAAGTGGAAGCCGGTGCTGCTCGGCGCCATCTTCAAGATCACCGGCAGCCAGCCGCTGCTCAACGTGCCGCTGAAGGGCGAATACAGCGCGCGCGACTTCCTGCGCTCGGCGCGCTTCCTCGGCATTCCCTATCGCCAGCCCGACACGTTTCCGCTGGCCATGCTGGCGCCGTCGCGCGCCTACTACTGGCTGCACGAGCGCGATTGCGGCATGGCGCGGAAGTTCGCCCACGCGGTGTTCCGCGGCTACTTCGTCGATAATCGCAACGTCGCCGATCCGGCCGTGACGGTCGAACTGGCTGTCGCCGCCGGCGCCGACGGCGCGGCGCTGGCGGCGGCGCTCGGCACGCAGGAGGTCAAGGACCGGCTCAAGCAGGAATGCGACGCGTCGATCGCCCGCGGCATGTTTGGCGCGCCCTACGTCGTCATCGACGGCGAACCGTTCTGGGGCGCCGATCGCCTGCCGCAGATCGAGAAGTGGCTGGAAACGGGAGGCTTCTGATGACCGTGATCCGCTCGTCCCTCGACACGCGCTCGGAGGAGTTCAAGGCCAACGCCGCAGCGATGCGGCTGCTCGTCGACGACCTGCGCGCCAAGACCGAACAGGTGGCGCGCGGCGGTTCCGACGAGGCGCGCCAGAAGCACCTCGCGCGCGGCAAGCTGCTGGCGCGCGACCGCGTAAACGGCCTGCTCGATCCGGGCACCGGCTTTCTCGAACTCTCGGCGCTCGCCGCCTACGGCATGTATGGCGGCGACGTGCCCGCGGCTTCGGTCGTCACGGGCATCGGCCGCGTCTCTGGCGTCGAATGCATGATCGTGGCCAACGACGCCACCGTGAAGGGCGGCACCTACTATCCGCTGACGGTGAAGAAGCACTTGCGGGCGCAGGAGATCGCGCTGGAGAACCGGCTGCCCTGCCTATATCTCGTCGATTCGGGCGGCGCCTTCCTGCCGATGCAGGACGAGGTCTTTCCCGACCGCGAGCACTTCGGCCGCATCTTCTACAACCAGGCCAACCTCTCGGCCCTCGGCATTCCGCAGATCGCGGTGGTGATGGGCTCGTGCACGGCCGGCGGGGCCTATGTGCCGGCGATGTCCGACGAGTCGATCATCGTGAAGAACCAGGGCACCATCTTCCTCGGCGGTCCGCCGCTGGTGAAGGCGGCGACCGGCGAGGTGGTGAGCGCCGAAGATCTCGGCGGCGGCGACGTGCACACGCGCATCTCCGGCGTCTGCGACCACCTGGCGGAGAACGACCACCATGCGCTGTCGATCGCGCGGCGCATCGTCGGCAATCTGAATTGGAGAAAGCCCGTCGGGCTCGACGTCGCCGAGCCGGAGCCGCCGGCCTACGACCCCGAGGAGCTCTACGGCATCATCCCGCTCGACACCCGCAAGCCCTTCGATGTGCGCGAGGTCATCGCGCGCATGGTCGACGGCTCGCGCTTCGACGAGTTCAAGGCGCGCTACGGCGCCACGCTGGTGACCGGCTTCGCCCGGCTGCATGGCTACCCGGTGGGCATCGTCGCCAACAACGGCATCCTGTTCTCCGAATCCGCGCAGAAGGGCGCGCACTTCATCGAGTTGTGCGCCCAGCGCGGCATCCCGCTGGTGTTCCTGCAGAACATCACCGGCTTCATGGTCGGCCGCAAGTACGAGAACGGCGGCATCGCCAAGGACGGCGCCAAGATGGTGACGGCGGTGGCGACGGCCAAGGTGCCGAAGTTCACCGTGCTGATCGGCGGCTCCTTCGGCGCCGGCAACTACGGCATGTGCGGTCGCGCCTACTCGCCGCGGCTGCTTTGGATGTGGCCGAACTCGCGCATCTCGGTGATGGGCGGCGAGCAGGCGGCGAGCGTGCTGTCCACCGTGCGCCGCGATGGCATCGAAGCGAAGGGCGGGTCGTGGAGCAAGGAAGACGAAGAGAGCTTCAAGGCGCCGATCCGCGAGCAGTACGAGACCCAGGGCCATCCGTACTACGCGACGGCGCGACTGTGGGACGACGGCGTGCTCGATCCCGCCCAGACGCGGCGCGCGCTGGGCCTGGGCATATCGGCGGCACTCAATGCACCCATCGAAAAGACGACCTTCGGCGTCTTCCGCATGTGAGGAACTGAGATGTACGAAAACATCCTGACGGAAATCGATGCCGGCATCGGCATCGTCACCCTGAATCGGCCCGAGCGCCACAACGCCTTCGACGACCGCACCATCGCCGAGTTGATCGATGCGTTGGGCAAGATGGACGACGATCCGGCGGTCCGCGTCGTCGTGCTGTCGAGTACAGGCAAGAGTTTCTCCGCCGGCGCCGACCTCGGCTGGATGCAGCGCGCGGCTGCGCAGGGGTACGAAGAGAACCTGCGCGATGCGGTCAGCCTGGCCGAGATGCTGCGGCGCCTGGCGCAGCTTTCCAAGCCGACGATCGCGCGCGTGCAGGGTCCCGCCTATGGCGGCGGCGTCGGCGTGGTGGCCGCCTGCGACATTGCGGTGGCGACCTTCGATGCGCAATTTGCGTTGACCGAGGTGAAGCTCGGCATCATCCCGGGGGCGATATCGCCGCATGTCATCGCGGCGATCGGGCAGCGCCACGCGCGCCGCTACATGCTCACGGCGGAGCGATTTTCCGCTGCCGAGGCCTACCGCCTCGGACTCATCCACGAGATGGTGGCCGACGTCGCCGCCCTCGACGAAGCCGTCGGCCAGATCGTCGACAGCCTGCTCGGCAACGGCCCGGCCGCGCTGACCGCATGCAAGATGCTGATCGGCGCCGTGGCCGGCAAGCCGCTGACGCTCGAACTGGTCGGCGAGACCGCGCGCCGCATCGCCGCGATCCGCGCCACCGAAGAGGCGCAGGAGGGCATGGCCGCGTTCTTCGCCAAGCGCAAGCCGAACTGGGCGCCGGGGGATTAGCCGGATGTTCGAAAAGATACTCATCGCAAATAGAGGTGAAATCGCCTGCCGCGTCATCAAGACTGCGCGGCGCATGGGCATCCGCACGGTGGCCGTCTACTCCGAGGCGGATGCCGGAGCGCGCCATGTCAGACTGGCCGACGAAGCGGTCTGCATCGGGCCGGCGGCGGCGCGCGAGTCCTATCTCGTCGCCGAGAAGATCATTGCGGCCTGCAAGCAGACCGGTGCGCAGGCGGTCCACCCCGGCTATGGCTTCCTTTCGGAAAACGAGGACTTCGCCCAGGCCTGCACGCGCGAAGGCATCGTCTTCGTCGGCCCGCCGGTCGAGGCCATCCGTGCCATGGGCAGCAAATCGGAAGCCAAGAAGCTGATGGAGAAGGCCGGCGTGCCCCTGACGCCGGGCTACCACGGCGACGAGCAGGCGCCGGAGTTCCTCAAGGCGCGCGCCGGCGAGATCGGCTATCCGGTGCTCATCAAGGCGGCGGCGGGCGGCGGCGGCAAAGGCATGCGCGCGGTCGAGAACGCCGACGCGTTTCTCGACGCGCTGGCGTCGTGCAAGCGCGAGGCGAAGGCCGCCTTCGGCGACGATCACGTGCTGATCGAGAAGTACCTGCAGCGGCCGCGCCACGTCGAGATCCAGGTGTTCGGGGACACGCACGGCAACTGCGTCTACCTCTTCGAACGCGATTGCTCGGTGCAGCGCCGCCACCAGAAGGTGCTGGAAGAAGCGCCCGCGCCGGGCATGACGCCGGAGCGCCGTGCGGCGATGGGCAAGGCCGCGGTCGAGGCGGCGAAGGCCGTCGGCTACGTCGGCGCCGGGACGGTCGAGTTCATCGCCGACCCGAGCGGCACCTTCTACTTCATGGAGATGAACACGCGGCTGCAGGTCGAGCATCCGGTCACCGAGATGATTACCGGCCTCGATCTCGTCGAGTGGCAACTGCGCGTTGCGGCCGGCGAGCCGCTG
>DASVZI010000032.1:0-8213 GCA_036391735.1 Rhodocyclaceae bacterium | reverse complement strand
CATCGACGAGTTCGAGCGCCAGGGGCTCGATCCTGCCGCCAGCAGCCTCAAGCGCGGCATGTTCGGCGCCGAGCCCTGGGGCGAAGGCATGCGCCGCGAATTGGAGGAGCGCCTGGGGATAGATGCCACCAATCTCTACGGCCTTTCCGAGGTCATGGGCCCCGGCGTCGCCGCCGAGTGCATCGAGTCCAAGGACGGCCCGGTGGTGTGGGAAGACCACTTCTACCCCGAGATCATCGATCCCGCGACCGGCGAGGTGCTGCCCGACGGATCGCCCGGCGAGCTGGTGTTCACCTCGCTGACGAAGGAAGCGCTGCCGGTGATCCGCTACCGCACCAAGGATCTCTCCAGCCTGCTGCCGCCGACGGCGCGCAGCTTCCGGCGCATCGGGCGCATCACCGGCCGCTCCGACGACATGCTCATCATCCGCGGCGTGAACGTGTTCCCCTCGCAGGTCGAGGAATTGATCCTCAAGACGCCGAAGCTGTCCTCGCATTACCAGCTGGAGGTCAGCCGCCGCGGCCATATGGACGACCTGGCGGTGCGCGTCGAGATGAAGCCCGAGCACGCCGGCGCGCCCGATGCGGTGCGCCAGGCCGCCGCCTGGGAACTTCAGCACCATATCAAGTCCTATATCGGCATCAGCACCAAGGTCGAGGTCGTGGAGCAGGGCGCCATCGAGCGCTCCGCGGGCAAGGCCCGCCGCGTCGTCGACAAGCGGCCAAAGGATTGAAGCGGCATGAAACCACATCACTGGCCCTGGACCTTCATCGCCTTCAGCATCATCGGCGTCGCCTGCCTGTTGGTCGGCATCGCGGCGTTGAGCGGCCTGCTCAAGAACGTCCATCCGCTTTTCAATGACGATCTCGGCGGATGGGCGCTGATCGTTTCCGCCATCGCCTCCTTCCTGACCGGCGCATTCCCGCTGGTGCTGCGCCGGCTCGCGGAGCAGGAGGGGGCCTGATGGCCGCCGACCACTTCTCCGGCGGCGCGGTCGACTACGCCAAGTTCCGTCCCGGCTACCCCGAGGCCCTGTTCGACTGGATCGCGGCCCAGACCGCGGGCCACGATCTCGTTTGGGACTGCGGCTGCGGCAGCGGCCAGGCTTCGGTTCCCCTCGCCGAGCGCTACCGGCGCGTCGTCGCCACCGACCTGTCGGAACGGCAGATCCGCGAAGCCGCGCCCCATCCACGCGTCGCGTACCGCGCGGCGCCCGCCGAGGCCAGCGGACTTCCCGACCGATGCTGCGACCTCGTCACGGTCGCCCAGGCGCTGCACTGGTTCGACTTCGACCGCTTCTACGCCGAGGTGCGGCGCGTCCTGAAGCCGGGCGGCGTGCTGGCCGCCTGGACCTACCAGCTGCTGCGGGGCGAGCCGGGCATCGACGAAATCTTCATCGACTACTATCGCCGCGTGCTGGCGTCGTGGTGGCCGGCGGAGCGCAAGTGGGTGGACGAGAGCTACCGCACCCTGCCCTTCCCCTTCGAGGAAATCGCCGCACCCTCCCTGGAAATCCGGCTGCAATGGACGCTGGATGACTTGCTCGCCTACCTGCGGACATGGACCGCCACGCGCTACCTGGCCCAGGCCGAGAGCCGCGATCCCACGCTGCCGCTCGGCGATGCGCTGCGCCCCGTGTGGGGCGAAGGCACCCGCGAGATCGTCTGGCCGATCGCCATGCGCGTCGGCAGGGCCTGAGCGCGCCATGAACGATCCGGCCCCCTATGCCGGCCTGACGCCGGATGTCGTTCTCGACGCGATCGAGAGCGTCGGTCTTCCCTGCGACGGCCGGCAACTGGCGCTCAACAGCTTCGAGAACCGCGTCTTCCAGATCGGCCTCGAGGACGGCCGCCAGGTGGTCGCCAAGTTCTACCGTCCGCAGCGCTGGTCCGACGCGGCGATCCTCGAAGAGCACGCCTTCACGCAGGAACTGTTCGCACGCGAGATTCCGGCGGTGCCGCCGTTGGCGCTTGGCAGCCACACCCTGCACGAGCACGGCGGCTTTCGCTTCGCCGTCTTCCCCAAGCAGGGCGGCCGGGCGCCCGAGTTCGATCGCCCCGACGTTCTCGAATGGATGGGACGTTTCCTCGGCCGCATCCACGCCGTCGGCGGCGTCCAGTCCTTCGCCGCGCGGCCGACGCTGGACATCGAAGGCTTCGGCGAGGAACCGCGCGATTTCCTGCTGGAGAGCGGCTTCATTCCGGGCGAGCTCGAAGCCGCCTGGTCGAGCGTCGTCGACCAGGCGCTCGACGGCGTGCATTACGCCTACGAGCGGGCCGGCGACGTCGCGCTGATCCGGCTGCACGGCGACTGTCACCAGGGCAACGTGCTGTGGACCGACGACGGCCCGCACTTCGTGGACTTCGACGACAGCCGCATGGGTCCGGCGGTACAGGACCTCTGGATGCTGCTCTCCGGCGACGAGCAGACCATGGGCGAGCAGCTCGGCATGCTGCTGTCCGGTTATCGCCGCTTCCGCGACTTCGACGAGCGCGAGCTCAACCTCGTCGAAGCGCTGCGCACGCTGCGGCTGATCCACTACAGCGCCTGGATCGCGCGGCGCTGGCACGATCCGGCCTTCCCCGCAGCCTTTCCCTGGTTCGACACGCCGCGCTACTGGCAGGACCGCATTCTCGAGCTGCGCGAGCAGATCGCGCTGATGAACGAGGCACCGCCGCTTCCGACCTGACCTAATATGGTCCTGTGTCCGAGTGGGATGGATCTTTCATGGAAACAGCAATTCTCGGCGGTGGCTGCTTCTGGTGCCTGGAGGCCGCCTTGGGCCAGCTCGAAGGCGTGGCTTCTGTCGTCTCCGGCTATTGCGGCGGGCATTACGAGGACCCGTCGTACGAGGAAGTCTGCAGCGGCGACAGCGGCCACGCCGAAGTCGTGAAGGTCGAATTCGACCCGGCGGCGATCGACTACCGAACGCTGCTGCAGGCCTTCTTCGCCATCCACGACCCGACCACGCTAGATCGCCAGGGCAACGACGTCGGCAGCCAGTACCGCTCGGTGATCTTCGCCTTGACGCCCGAGCAGGAGCGCGAAGCGCACCGCCTCATCGGCGAACTGACCGCGGACCGGGTCTGGCCGCGCCCGATCGTCACCAGGATCCAGCGCGCCGGCACCTTCTGGCCGGCCGAGGAGTACCACCAGCGCTATTTCGCGCGCAATCCGCGGCAGCCCTATTGCATCGCCGTCGTGGAGCCGAAGGTAGCGAAGCTGCGCCAGAAGTTCGCCGGCCGCATCAAGGCGGGCAGCGGTTCGTGAAGCGCCAGCGCCTCGATCGCCATGCGCTGGTCGCGGCGCTGCTCTACCTGATCCTCGGCGGCGCCTGGATCGCGATGAGCGACCGGGCGCTGCAGGCGCTGATCGAGGATCCCGCGCGCCTTACGCTGTTCCAGACCTACAAGGGCTGGGCGTTCGTCGCCGTGATGGCCCTGCTCGCCTACGTGCTGATCGCCCGGCTGGAGGTCAAGATCCGCGCGCTGCACGAATCCGAGCGGCGGCTCGCGGAAAGCGAAGCCGCCAAGCAGGCCCTCAACGAGGACCTCGAACGGCGCGTGGCCGAGCGCACCAGGGCGCTCGAGCGCGCCAACCACGACCTCGAATCCTTCGCCTTTTCGGTATCGCACGATCTTCGCGCGCCGCTGCGCTCGCTCGGCGGCCTTGCCGAGCTGCTTGGCGAAGGCGCCTACGGCGAACTCAATGCAGAAGGACTCCATTTGCTCGGCCGCATCCGCGCGAACGCCCATCGCATGATGGCGCTGATCGACGACATCCTGGAGTTCTCGCGGACCGCCAGCACGGAAATCAGGTACGCCCCGACCGACATGCGAGCGCTGGCACTCGGCGTCACTGCGGAATTGGCGCCGGAACATCCGCGCGCGGCAATCGAGATCGGTGACCTTCCGGAAGCCATCGGCGACGCCGCCATGCTTCGCCAGGTTTGGGCCAACCTGATCGGCAACGCCCTCAAGTTCTCATCGGGGCGCGCGGAACCTCGCGTTTGGATCGACGCGACCGCCGGCGGCGAGGGCAATCCGGTCTACCGTGTCCGCGACAACGGCGTCGGCTTCGACATGGCTTACGCCGGGCGCCTGTTCGGCGTATTCCAGCGCATGCACCGCGAAAGCGACTTCCCCGGCACCGGCGCCGGGCTGGCGATCGTCAAGCGCATCGTCGAGCGTCACGGCGGCCGCGTCTGGGCCGAAGCGGAAATCGATCGCGGCGCCGTTTTCCATTTCACCCTGGCGCCCTTCACGAACCCGGGCTCGGCCTAGCGGGAATTCAGGCGATCGCGAGCGAAAGGTCGCCGACGCCCTCGATGCTGCCGAACAACAGGTCGCCGCGCTTCACCGCACCGACGCCGGCCGGCGTGCCGGTGAAGATCAGGTCGCCCGCCGCGAGTTCGAAGTATTCCGAGAGGATCGCGACGATTTCCGGCACCCACCAAATCATGTCCGACAGGTCGCCGCGCTGGCGCTCCACGCCGTTCACCGTGAGCCGCACAGTCCCCTGCGCCGGGTGGCCGATCGCGCTCGCCGCCCGGATGGCGCCGATCGGCGCGGAATGGTCGAAGCCCTTGGCGACGTCCCAAGGGCGGCCCTGCTTCTTGAGATCCGCCTGAAGGTCGCGCCGCGTCATGTCCAGCCCGACCGCGTAGCCGAAGATATGCTCGTACGCCGCAGCCGCGGCGATGTTGCGGCCGCCACGGCCAATCGCAACGACGAGTTCGACCTCGTGGTGGAGATCCGCAGTCTTGGTCGGATATTCCATGCGGCCGGTGGTCCCGCCGGGCACGGGCAGCACGGCGTCGGCCGGCTTCATGAAGAAGAACGGCGCCTCGCGCCCGCTGCTGCCCATCTCGCGGGCATGCTCTGCGTAGTTGCGGGCGACGCAGTAGATGCGGCGCACCGGGAAGCCGCCGTCGCCGTCAGCGATCGGAACCATGGGCGCGACGAGGGGGAATTGGGCTTTCATGGGGATCTCCCTGCAGTCTAGACCGGGTTGTCGATCTCGACGTAATCGGCGGCGACTCCCAACCCCGCCAGATGGGCGGCGAGCGCCATGATGCCGAAGCGCTCGGTGGCATGGTGACCGGCTGCCAGGTAGGCAACCCCCGTCTCTCGCGCGACATGCACGGTTCGCTCGGAAATCTCCCCGCTGACGTAAAGGTCGGCGCCGGCCGCTGCCGCCTGCTCCAGATAATCCTGCGCGCCGCCCGAACACCAGGCGATGCGTCCCACCGTGCGTTCGCCGTCGCCGATGAGCTGGGGACGGCGACCGAGAACCGCGGTCAGCGATTCCGCCACTTGGGCCGCCGTGGTCGGAGCGCCGGGCGCGCCGAAGAAGCCGATGTCCTGGTCGGCGAACCGGCCGGTGACCGTCCAACCCAGGCGCCGCGCCAGTTGCGCGTTGTTGCCCAGGTCGGCATGCGCGTCCAGCGGCAGATGGTAGGCGTACAGGTTGATGTCGCGGCCGAGCAGCGTCGCCAGCCGGCGCTTGCGATATCCCCTGACGGTGACGTCGTCGGATTTCCAGAACCAGCCGTGGTGCACGATGACGGCGTCCGCTTCGCGCGCCACCGCTTCGTCGAGCAGCGCCTGGCTGGCCGACACGCCGCACACGGCGCGGCGCACCTCGGCGCGGCCTTCCACTTGCAGCCCGTTTGGGCAATAATCGCGGAAGCGCTGCGCTTCAAGCAGGTTGTCGAGGTAACTGTGCAATTCGTCGCGGTGCATGACCCTGTTCTCCGGCTGAACCTTCATCATAATGTAAGCGCCTCATGAAGCGTCTCTGGTTCGTCTTTGCCCAAGCCGTCACCGTCAGTGTCGCCATCCTGTTCGTCGTCCAGACCCTGAAGCCGGAGTGGCTGGACCGCCGCGCCGTCTCCGCCGCCACCGGCGGCGTGGTCGCGATCCAGGAAGCGCCCCCCAGCAGCGCTCCCCACGGCGTTTCCTACGCGGATGCCGCGCGCCGCGCGGTGCCCGCCGTGGTGCACATCTTCACCAGCCAGGAAGTCAAGGCGCCCCACCCCTTCCTCAACGATCCCCTGTTCCGGCATTTCTTCGGCGATCGTTTCGGCGACCAGCCGCAGCGCCAGTCGGGCCTCGGCAGCGGCGTAGTCGTCTCGGCCGACGGCTACATCCTCACCAATTACCATGTCGTCGAAGGGGCCGACGAAATCGAGGTGGCCAGCAACGACGGCCGCAAGTTCAGGGCCAAGATCGTCGGCACCGATCCCGAATCCGACCTCGCCGTGGTGAAGGTGCACCCCGACTCGAAGCTGCCGGTCATCACCTTCGCGCCGAGCGACAGCGTGCATGTCGGCGACGTCGTACTGGCCATCGGCAATCCCTTCGGCGTCGGCCAGACGGTGACGTCCGGCATCGTCTCGGCGCTCGGCCGCAGCCATCTCGGCATCAACACCTTCGAGAATTTCATCCAGACCGACGCGGCCATCAATCCGGGCAACTCGGGCGGCGCGCTGGTCGACAGCGAGGGCACGCTGGTGGGCATCAACACGGCCATCTATTCGCAGAGCGGCGGTTCGATGGGCATCGGCTTCGCGATTCCGGTGTCGCTGGCGAAGAACGTCATGGAGCAGATCATCAAGAACGGTTCCGTCACGCGCGGGTGGATCGGTGTCGAAGTACAGGAGATCTCGCCGGAGCTCGCCGAGTCGTTCCGCCTCAAGTCGACTTCCGGCGCGATCATCGCCGGCGTGATGCGCGGCAGCCCGGCCGACAAGGCCGGCATCGTGCCGGGCGACGTGCTGCTCGAAGTGGCGGGCAAGCCGGTGAAAGACGCGCAGACCATGCTCGAACTGATCGCCGGGCTGCCGCCGGGACAGGCCGCGAAGTTCAAGATCCGCCGCGAAGGCAAGGACATGGAACTCGCCGGCGTGATCGGCAAGCGGCCCAAGCCCAATTTCCGGCCCGACTAGCGTTTAGTCCTTCGGCTGTGCAGGCAGCGGTTCTTCCGCGTCGCCGGCCTTGGCATCGGGGCGCTCGATGAACCGCGCCATGAATATCCCCAGTTCGAACAGCAGGCACATCGGCACCGCGAGCATGACCTGTGAGGTGACGTCGGGAGGCGTGACGATGGCGGCGACGACGAAGGCGCCGACGATCGCGTAGGGACGGATGTCCTTCAGCGTCTGCAGCTTGACGAGGCCGAACTTCACCAGCAGTACCACCGCGACTGGCACCTCGAAGGTAATGCCGAAGGCCAGGAACATCGTCATCACGAAGGACAGATACTGCTCGATGTCCGGCGCCGGCGTGATGCTGGCCGGCGAGACCTTGGCGATGAAGTGGAAGACGGTGCCGAACACGAAGAAGTAGCAGAACGCCATGCCGAGGAGGAACAAGGCGGAGGACCCGATCACCAGCGGCAGCGCGAACTTCTTCTCATGGGCATAGAGGCCCGGCGCGACGAAGGCCCAGGCCTGGTAGAGCACGATCGGCAAGGCCAGCACGAAGGCCGCCATCAGCGTGACCTTGAGGGGCACCATGAAGGGGGTGATGACCCCGGTGGCGATCATCTTGGACCCGGGCGGCAACGCGACCATCAGCGGATGCGCCAACAGGTCGTACACCTCGCCGGACCACGGAACCAGGCAGAAGAACAGGATCAGCACCGCCGCGATGGCCTTGATCAGCCGGTCGCGCAGCTCGATGAGATGGGAAATGAAGGTCTCGGGTACTTCGGACATCAGGCTGGCGGCTTATCCGGTGAGGCGGCGGGAGCGACGGCCGGGATCGAAGGCGCAGCCGGCGGGATCGCCGAAGCGGCGTCCGCGGCCGGCAGCGCGATAGCGGCCTCCGGTACGGCTACGGGAGCGGTCGCCGCGGTGGCACCGGCGTTCGCGGTCGCCCCGGCGTGCGCCGGATCCTCGGCCTTCTTTTCGATGCCGGCGGCGATCGATTCGTTGAGTTCCTTCTCCACCGTGCCCAGCTGCGCGTTGACCGACTGCTCCATGTCCCGCACCTGGGCGGCGACGTTCGCCTGCATCTTCTTGAGCTCGTCGAGTTGGATCTCGCGGTTGATGTCCGCCTTGACGTCGCTGACGTAGCGCTGCAGCCGCCCGAGCAGGATGCCGGCCGCACGGGCGACCTTCGGCAGGCGCTCCGGGCCGATCACGACCAGCGCCACGAGCCCGATGAGGATCAGTTCGCCCGAAGAAAACATGGATGATGCCCGCTTGC
>DASVZI010000031.1:0-10904 GCA_036391735.1 Rhodocyclaceae bacterium | reverse complement strand
CGGCACCGCCGAGAACAAGGTGGTGACGACCCTGGCGCGCGCCCTGCGCGATCTCGGCTGCGCGACGCTGCGGCCCAACTTCCGCGGCGTCGGCGCCAGCGAAGGCACCTTCGATGCCGGCGGCCTCGAGACCGACGACCTCGCCGCCGTGCTGGCCTACGGCCGCGCGCGCTTCGGCGGCGAACTGCCCATCTATCTGGCCGGCTTCTCCTTCGGCGCCTACGTCGCCACCCGCCTCACCAAGCAGCTGGCCGAGGCCGGCACGCCGGCGCGGCGCCTGGTCCTGGTGGGCACGGCGGCCGGCTACATCAGCGGCGACCGGCAGTACGAGACCGAAGCCGTCGCCCCCGACACCATCGTCATCCACGGCTCCGCCGACGAGACCGTGCCGCTCGAGAACGTGATGAAGTGGGCCGAGCCGCTGGAACTCGCGGTCAGCGTGATTCCCGGTGCCGACCACTTCTTCCACCGCAAGCTCCATATCATCCGGCGCATCATCGAGGCCTCATGGAAGGCCTGAGCCCGCTTTCCGTCGACGGCCTGCGCAAGTCCTACGCCGGGCGCGAGGTCGTCGCGGGCGTGTCCTTCGCGCTGCGGCCCGGCGAGTGCTTCGGTCTGCTCGGGCCCAACGGCGCCGGCAAGACGACCACGCTGCGCTGCTGCCTGGGGCTGACGCCGCCCGGCGCCGGCGACATCCGACTGGCGGGCGAGCCGGTACCGCAGCGCGCCCGCGAGGCGCGCGAGCGCGTCGGCGTGGTACCGCAGTTCGATAATCTCGATCCGGATTTCAGCTGCGCCGAGAACCTCATGGTCTACGGGCGCTATTTCGGCCTCGCCACAGCCGACATCCGCGCCCGCATCCCGCAGCTGCTCGACTTCGCCAGCCTCGCCGGCAAGGACGACACCAGCATTCGCGTGCTGTCGGGCGGCATGAAACGGCGGCTGACGCTGGCGCGCGCGCTCATCAACGACCCCGACCTGCTGATGCTCGACGAGCCGACCACCGGCCTCGACCCGCAGGCGCGCCACCTGATCTGGGAGCGGCTCAAGCGGCTGCTCGGCCAGGGCAAGACCATCCTGCTGACCACCCACTTCATGGACGAAGCCGAGCGCCTCTGCAATCGCCTCGCCATCATGGACGAGGGCCGCATCATCGCCCAGGGCTCGCCGCGCGAACTGATCGCCGGGCAGATCGAGCCGCAGGTGGTCGAGGTCTACGGCGAGGATGCGCCGGGCTGGGCGCGCTCCGAGGCGGCCCGCTTCGCCCAGCGCTGCGAAGTCTCCGGCGAAACGGTGTTCTGCTACGTCACCGACGCCGCGCCGCTGCTGGCACACCTCGAGCAGCGGCCGCAGCTGCGCACGCTGCACCGGCCGGCCAACCTCGAGGACGTGTTCCTCAAGCTCACGGGACGGGAGCTGCGCGACTGATGAACCACTTCTCGCCGCCTCAGCTGTCGCGCCGCGCGCTCGCCGTCTGGCAGCGCAACTTCCTGGTGTGGAAGAAGCTCGCCATTCCGTCGGTGCTCGGCAATCTCGCCGATCCGATGATCTACCTGTTCGGCCTCGGCTACGGTCTGGGCGGCCTGCTGCCGGCCGTCGGCGGCGTGCCCTACATCGTCTTCCTCGCCGCCGGCACCGTCTGCTCCTCGACCATGAACGCGGCCTCCTTCGAGGCGCTCTACTCGGGCTTCTCGCGCATGCACGTGCAAAAGACCTGGGAGGCGATCATGAACGCGCCGGTGTCGCTCGACGACGTGGTGGCGGGAGAATGGCTGTGGGCGGCGGCGAAGGCGACGCTGTCGGGCGCGGCGATCCTGATCGTCATCGCGCTGCTCGGCTTCGTGAATTCGCCGCTGGCGCTGTGGGCGCTGCCGGCGATCTTCCTCACCGGGCTGTGCTTCGCGGCGATGGGGCTGATCATCACCGCGCTGGCGCCGTCCTACGATTTCTTCATGTACTACTTCACGCTGCTGATCACGCCGATGATGCTGCTGTCCGGCGTCTTCTTCCCGATCGAACAGCTGCCGGTCGGGGTGCAGTGGGCGGCCAAGGTGCTGCCGCTCTCGCATTCGGTGCAGCTGATCCGGCCGCTGCTGTCCGGCGCCGTGCCCGCGGCGGCGGCGCTGCATATCCTGGTGCTGGCCGGCATCGCCGCGGCGGCCTTCGTCGTCGCGGTTACGCTGACGCGCCGGCGCCTGCTGTCATAGCGGAGGCCTTGGCAGTTCGCGCTCCAGCCTGAGCCGGACATCGACGCCGCCGGCGTCGCTGCCGGACAGCAGGCCTTCCAGCGGCTGCAGGTGGCCGGACCACGCGAGCCAGGCGCCGATCGCCAGTCCTACGAGCAGCGTGACGGCGGCCGCTGCCCAGGGCGGCGCATAGCGGATGCGGGCAAAGGCAAGCGCGCGGCGCGATCGGCGAGCGCGTGCGGCATCGAGTTCGGCTTCGCGGCGGGCGCGGCGCTCGGCGCTCAGTTGTTCGGCGGCCGCCAGGTTTTCCGCCGCCGCCGCTTCGGCCGCGCGCTCGGCGGCCCGCAAGGCTTCGGCCTGGGCGCGCGCCGCGGCCTCGGCGTCGGCATGGCGGCGCGTCTCGCGCGCCGCCTCGTTCTCGGCCTGGGTCCTCGCCATTGCGGCGAGTTCCCGCGCGCGGTCGGCGTCGGCCTGGGCCTGCAACTGGTTCGCCAGCGAGCGCTCCGTGGCGGCGCGGATCTTCGCGACCGTCATGGCCTCGTTCTCGGCCTCCTCGAGCAGCCGGTGCTGCTCGATGGAGCGCCGCGCGGCATCGAGCCGCTCGCGCGCCAGGCGCTCGGCCTCGGCATCCGCATCGGCGCGGATGATGGCCTGCTTGCGGAGATTGGCTTCGGCCTCGATGCGGCGCCGCGTCGCCTCGAGGGTGGCCGCGTCGTTCTGGATGCGGCGCTGCGCGTCCGCCGTGCCCTCGGCCTCGGCGCGCTCCCGGGCCCGCCAGTCGGCGGCGTCGCGCAGGATGCGTTCGGGATCGGCGGCGGGCGCCGTACGCTGGCGGCGCAAGGCCTCCGCGGCAGCCCGGTTATGGGCCGCCAGGCGGGCCGCTTCCTCGGTTTCCTCGTCAGCGCGAATGCTCACGCCCCTCCCCGGTTCGGATTGCTCCGGGTGCCGATTCTAGAAGGACGTCATGCCGCCAATCGCCCGGAAAGGGGCTGCAAAGGCCGGCATCTCCGGGGAGCGGGCAGTCCCCTCGGGTAGAATCGCCGGATGGAAACCCTGCTAGCCGTCACCACCCTGCCCGACGAGGCATCGGCGCGCGCGCTGGCGCAGCGCCTGGTCGAACTGCGCGTGGCGGCCTGCGTGAACGTCCTGGCGCCCTGCCGCTCGGTGTATCGCTGGCAGGGCCAGGTCGAGGAGGCCGAAGAGGTGCCGGTGCTCATCAAGACCACGGCCGCCCGCTACGCCGATCTTGAAGCGGCGATCCGCGCGGCGCATCCCTACGAGTTGCCCGAAATCATCGCCGTTCCCGTCACGCGCGGCCTCCCCGGCTACCTGGCCTGGGTGGCCGACGAAACCGCCCCCGACGAAAACCGCTCATGCTGACCCGACTCCTCACCGCCGCGCTGCTCTCGCTGGCCGCGCTCCTCGCCCACGCCGCCCAGCCGCTCGAGCCCGAGCAGGCTTATCGATTCTCGGCCCGCGCCCTCGACGACAAGACCATCGAGGCGCGCTGGCAGATTGCCGACGGCTATTACATGTACCGCGACAAGATCGAGTTCGCGGCCTCCCCCGCCGACGTGAAGCTCGGAACGCCGAAGTTGCCGGCAGGCAAGGTGAAGAACGACGAGTTCCTCGGTAAGGTCGAGACCTACCGCGGCGAACTGCGTGTCGCCGTGCCGGTCACGGCAGGCGGCGCCGCGGCGATCACCCTCAAGGCCACGTCCCAGGGATGCTGGGACCAGGGCGTCTGCTATCCGCCGATGACGCAGGAGGCGACGGTCAAGCTCGCGGCCGTCGCCGAGCCGCTGCCGGCCATGTCGGTGGCGCCGGCGCAATCCGCCGCGCCGGCGCCCGCGCCGGACAGCGACAACGAAACCTCGCGCATTTCGAAGATCCTGAGCCAGGGCAGCTTCTGGCTGGTGCTGGCCAGCTTCTTCGGCTTCGGCCTGCTGCTTTCGCTGACGCCCTGCGTCTTCCCGATGGTGCCGATCCTCTCGGGGATCATCGTCAGCCACGGCCACGCGGTGTCGCACGCGCGCGCCTTCGTGCTTTCCCTCGCCTACGTGCTCGGCATGGCCGTCACCTACGCCCTGGTCGGCGTCGCCGCGGGCTTCTCGGGCACGCTGCTGTCGAACGCGCTGCAGAACGCCTGGGTGCTGGGCGGCTTCGCGCTGATCTTCGTGGTGCTGTCGCTGTCGATGTTCGGCTTCTACGAGCTGCAGCTGCCGACCGCGTTGCAAAGCCGCCTGTCCGACACGGCGAACCGCCAGGGCGGCTCCCTGCCGGCCATCGCGCTGATGGGCGCGCTGTCCGCGCTGATCGTCGGCCCTTGCGTCGCTGCGCCGCTGGCCAGCGCCGTGCTCTACATCGCCAAGACGGGCGATGCCCGGCTGGGCGGCGCCGCGCTGTTCGCAATGGGGCTCGGCATGGGCGTGCCGCTGCTGATCGTCGGCGTCTTCTCGCGCTCCCTGCTGCCCAAGGCCGGTCCCTGGATGGAAGGCGTCAAGAAGTTCTTCGGCGTCGTCATGCTGGGCGTCGCGCTCTGGATGATTTCTCCCGTGATCCCCGTGTGGGTCCAGATGCTCGGCTGGGCGGCGCTGCTCATCATGCCGGCCATCTACGTGCACGCGCTCGATTCGCTACCGCCGCATGCCACCGGCTGGCACCGGCTGTGGAAGGGCGTCGGCGTCATCATGCTGCTGGGCGGCGCGGCCATGCTGGTCGGCGTGCTCGGCGGCGCCCGCGATCCGCTCAAGCCGCTCGGCTTCCTGGCCGGCAACGTCGGCAACTGCGAGGCTGCCTCGGCGGCGCCGGCGTTCCAGCGCGTGAAGTCCGTGGCCGAGCTCGATGCGCGCCTGAAGAGCGCCGGCAAGCCTGTGATGCTCGACTTCTACGCGGACTGGTGCGTGTCCTGCAAGGAAATGGCGAACTTCACCTTCGCCGATCCGGCGGTCGCGTCGCGCATGAAGGACTTCGTGCTGCTGCAGGCCGACGTGACGAACAATACCGCCGACGATGCCGCCCTGCTCAAGCGCTTCGACCTGGTCGGACCGCCCGGCATCATTTTCTTCGACAAGAGCGGACATGAGGTCGAACGGCTGCGCGTCGTCGGCTACCAGCCGCCCGAGCAGTTCCTGCCCACGCTGGAGACGGCGGGCCGTTCCTGAACTTCGACAAGGGGATTCCATGTTTACCGGCATCATCACCGCCACCGGCAAGATCACGCGCGTCCAGCCGCTCGAGGACGGCCTGCGCCTGACCGTCGCCGCCCCCAAGCTGGGGCTGGCCAACGTCGCCATCGGCGATTCCATCGCACACCAGGGCGTCTGCCTGACGGTGATCGCCAAGAAGGGCGCCAGCTACCAGATCGACGTCTCGCGCGAGACCCTCAATTGCACGGTCGGCCTGGATGCCGAAGGCGCCGAGGTCAACCTCGAGAAGGCGATGCGCCTGTCCGACTTCATCGGCGGCCACCTGGTGTCGGGCCATGTCGACGGCGTTGGCGAAGTCATCAAGTTCGAGCCGATCGGCGAGTCGCACGAACTCGTCATCAAGGCGCCGAAGGAACTCGCCAAGTACATCGCGCGCAAGGGCTCGGTCACCGTCGACGGCGTGTCGCTGACGACGAACCGCGTGAAGGGCCGCAAGTTCTCCATCAACCTGATCCCGCACACCGTTGCCGTCACCACGCTGAAGCGCCTGCAGCCGGGCGCCAGGGTCAATCTGGAAGTCGATCTGATCGCCCGATACGTGGAACGGATGATGAAAGGCGGCGACGAGGCGTAAAATGCACGCCCCGCCAATGGATTACCTCTCATGAGCATCAGCCCCATCACCGATATCGTCGCCGACATGCGTGCCGGCCGGATGGTCATTCTCGTCGACGAGGAAGACCGCGAGAACGAGGGCGACCTCGTCCTGGCCGCCGACCACGTGACGCCGGAAGCCATCAACTTCATGATCACGCACGCGCGGGGCCTGGTGTGCCTGACGCTCACCGAGGATCGCTGCCGCCAGCTCGGCCTGTGGCAGATGGCGCGCGACAACAAGAGCCCGCACAACACCGCGTTCACCGTGTCGATCGAGGCGGCCGAAGGCGTCACCACCGGGATTTCCGCCGCCGACCGCGCCCGCACCGTGCGCGTCGCCGTGGCGAAGAATGCCAAGCCCGACGACGTCGTGCAGCCCGGCCACGTGTTCCCCATCATGGCGCGTCCCGGCGGCGTGCTGATCCGCGCCGGCCACACCGAAGCGGGCTGCGACCTCGCCGCCATGGCCGGCTGCGAACCGGCCTCGGTGATCTGCGAGATCATCAACGAAGACGGCACCATGGCACGGCTGCCGCAACTGCTGGAGTTCGCCGGCAAGCACGGGCTCAAGATCGGCACCATCCGCGACCTCATCCACTACCGCAGCGAGACGGAGAAGCTGGTCGAGTGCGTCGCCGACAAGGAAATCGCCTGCAGCCACGGCAGCTTCCGCCTGCGCGCCTTCGCCGACAAGACCAACGGCGATGTCCACCTGGCGCTCAGCATGGGCGACATCCAGGCCGAGGAGGAGACCCTGGTGCGCGTGCACGAGCCGATCTCCGTGCTCGACTTCCTCGATTGCAGCAGCCGCCGCCACAGCTTCGGCGTCGACCAGGCGATGCGCACCATCGCAAAGACCGGCCGCGGCGTCATCGTGCTGCTGCATCGCAAGGAATCGGGCGACGACCTGGTCTCCCTGCTCAAGGCCGAGGACGATCCCAAGACCCGGCCCGCCGCCAAGTGGGACCCGCGCATCTACGGCATCGGCGCGCAGATCCTGCGCGATCTCGGCGTGCGCAAGATGCGCCTGATGGCAAGCCCCCGCAAGATCCCGAGCATGGCCGGCTTCGGCCTAGAGGTCTGCGGTTACCTGACTCCCGAGGAAGCCTGAGGAACCCAGCATGCCGTCCTGCAAGAACGTACGCGAAATCGAACCCAACCTGAAAGGCGCCGGCCTGCGCGTCGGCGTCGTCATGAGCCGCTTCAACCAGGACATCGGGGAAGGCCTGCTGTCCGGCTGCTGCGCCGAACTCGGACGCCTCGGCGTCGGCCCCGAGGACGTCACGCTGGCCAGCGTGCCCGGCGCGCTGGAACTGCCGCTGGTCCTGCTGACCATGGCGAAGAGCGGCCGCTACGACGCACTGGTGGCGCTCGGCGCGGTGATCCGCGGCGAGACCTACCATTTCGAGATCGTCTCGAACGAGTCTGCGCGCGGCATCAGCGAGGTGCAGCTCGAGACCGGCATCCCGGTCGCCAACGCCGTGCTGACCACCGAGAACGACGACCAGGCGCTGGTGCGCATGGTGCAGAAGGGCACCGAAGCCGCCCAGGCCGCCATCGAAATGGCCAACCTGCTGAAGGCCGTCAATGAGCGGAAATAAGTCGCCGCGCCGCCGCGCGCGCGAATTCGTGGTCCAGGGGCTTTACCAGCACCTGGTGGCCGGACAGGATGTCGCCGGCATCGAGGCGCAGGCGGCAAGCGTCGCCGGCTTCGAGAAGGGCGACACCGCGCTCTACCAGGCGCTGCTCAACGAGACGCTGGCGGACGAGCCGGCGCTGCGCGAACTGCTCGCCCCGCACATCGACCGCAAGTGGGAAGAGGTGTCGCCGATCGAGCGGGGCATCCTGCTGCTCGGCGCCTGCGAGCTCAAGTCGCATCCGGAGACGCCCTACCGCGTGGTCATCAACGAGGCCATCGAGTTGGCCAAGACGTTCGGCGGCACCGACGGCCACAAGTTCGTCAACGGCGTGCTGGACAAACTGGCACCCGAGCTGCGGACGACGGAGATGCGGGCGCGCTAGCGTCCCGCGGCGGCGATCCGCCATGGCGTCCGAATTCGAACTGATCGACCGCTATTTCCGGCGCGCCACCCATCACACGGCGCTCGGCGTCGGCGACGACGGCGCGATCGTGCGCCCGTCGCCCGGCATGGAGATCGTGATCTCCACCGACATGCTGGTCGCGGGCACCCACTTCCTGCCCAATGCCGACCCCGGCGATCTCGGCTGGAAGACCCTGGCCGTCAATGTCTCCGACATGGCCGCCATGGGCGCCGCGCCGCGTTGGGCGCTGCTGGCCGCCGCGCTCCCGGCGGCGACCGAGACCTGGGTGGCGGCTTTCGCCAAATCCTTCTTCGAGTGCGCCGATGCCTTCGGCGTCGACGTGATCGGCGGCGACACCACCCGGGGGCCGCGCAATTTCTGCGTGACCATCTTCGGCGAAGTGCCGCAGGGACAGGCTCTGCTTCGCTCCGGCGCGCGGCCGGGCGACGAGATCTGGGTGTCGGGCAGTCCGGGGCTGGCGGCGCTGGGACTCGCCCACCTCCAGGGCCGCTGTCTGCTGGCGGAGCCGGCGCTCACTGCCTGCCTCTCCGCGCTTCAACGCCCCCAGCCGCGAGTTGCGCTGGGCCTCGCGCTGCGCGGCGTCGCGAGCGCGGCCATCGACGTCTCCGACGGTCTGCTCGCCGACCTCGGACACATCCTCGAGGAATCCAACGCGGCAGCCCGCGTCGAGGTCGAGCGCCTGCCCGGCGATGCATTCGCCTGCGGGGCAACTGCGGACCTGGCTCGCGACTGCCTGCTTGCCGGCGGCGACGATTACGAACTCGTCTTCACGGCGCCCGCCGCTCGCCACGAGGAGATCGAGCGCATTTCCGCCGATCTCCGGTTGGCGCTCACTTGCATCGGAAGCATCGAAGGCGGCAAGGCCGGCGACCTCGCGCTGCTCGAAGGCGGCCGGCCGGTCGAGGCGCTGCACCGAGGCTTCGACCATTTCGGCGGTTGAGGAGATAAGCTCGCCATGATGATAAAGAAAAGCACGCCGCCGCCACTGTCCTTCCTGTTCTCCCATCCGGCGCATTTCATCGCCTGCGGCCTGGGCAGCGGGCTTTCCCGCTTCGCCCCCGGCACGGCCGGAACGCTATTCGCCTGGCTCACCTATCCGTTGCTGCGTCTGCTCTATCCGGACGACCTGAACTTCGCGCTGTTCCTCGCCTTCATGTTCGTCTTCGGCGTCTGGTGCTGCCACCTTACCGGCCGCCACCTGGGCATCGTCGACCACGGTTCCATCGTCTGGGACGAGATCGTGCCCTTCTGGGCGGCGCTCCTGCTGACGCCGGCCCAGATCTCCTGGCAGCTGGCGGCCTTCCTCTGGTTCCGCTTCTACGACATCGTCAAGCCGCCGCCGGCCCGCTGGTTCGACAACGAGGTCAAGAACGGCTTCGGCGTGATGATGGACGACGTGGTAGCCGCCGCTTATACCGTCTTCACCCTGGCGGCGTTCAAGGCCGTGCTCGACCGCTTCCTCTAGCATGGACGCCGATCTGGCCGATCTGTCGCAACGCACCGGCACCGCCCTGCGCGAGCGCTCGCTTACGCTGGCAACGGCGGAGTCCTGTACCGGCGGCTGGGTCGCGCAGATCGTCACCCACACGGGCGGCAGTTCGGCATGGTTCGAGCGCGGCTTCGTGACCTATTCGAACGACGCCAAGATGGAAATGCTCGGCGTGGCGTCGGCCACGCTCGCGGCCTGCGGCGCCGTCAGCGAAGAGACGGCGCGGGAAATGGCCGCCGGCGCGCTCGCGCATTCGCACGCCGGCGTGGCGTTGGCCATCACCGGCGTCGCGGGACCTACGGGCGGTTCGCCCGACAAGCCGGTCGGCACCGTTTGCTTCGCCTGGTGTCGCCGCGGCGAAGCCCCGCAGTCGGAACGCCGCCGCTTCGACGGCGACCGCGAAGCGGTGCGCCGCCAGTCGGCGATTTACGCGCTGGAAGGACTGCTGCGCCGGCTCTAGAGCCTGAAGTGCTGGATGCTGGCCTGCAGCTTGGCCGACACTTCCGACAGCTGGCGGGCCGTATCCGCCACCGACCCGACCGCCGCCGAGTTCTCTTCCGACATCTGGGCGATCGACTCGACGTTGCGCGCCAATTCGGTCGAGGCCGAGCGCTGCTCGCGCAGGGCATCGGAAATCGCGGCCACCGAGCCCTGCACGGTCTCGGTCGCGCTGCGGATGCTGTGCATCGACTCGCCTGCCCGGGTCGCGGCCGCGACGACGCCGCTGACGACCGTGCGGCTGGCCTGCATGCTGTCGACCGCAGCCGCTGCACCTTGCTGGATGGCGCCGATCATGGCGGTGATCTCCTGCACCGAGAGCGTGGTGCGCTCGGCCAGCTTCCGCACCTCGTCGGCCACTACGGCGAAGCCGCGTCCCTGCTCGCCGGCGCGCGCCGCCTCGATCGCCGCGTTGAGCGCCAGCAGGTTGGTCTGGTCGGCGACCTCGCGAATGACCGTGGTGATGTTGCCGATCTCCTGCACCTTGTCGGACAGTTCGTGGATACGCTGCGCCGAATCCTCGACGCTGGCGGACACCTCGACGATCTGCCGCGACGCCGTCTCCACTTCGTTGCCGCTCGTCACCGCCAGGCCGCCGGCCTCGGTGGCGCGCTGGTTGGCGTCTTCGGCGCTGGCCCCGACATGGTCGATGCTCACCGTCATCTCCTCCACGGCAGCGGCGGCGGAAGAGGTCGACTGCGACTGGCGCTCGCTGCTGATCGCCACCTGCTGCGCCGCGGTGGACAACTGGGCGGCGGAGTCAGCCACGCTGCGCGCCTCGGCGACGATTTCCCCGACGGTGCGGACGAGATCCCGCCGCATGTTCTCCAGGGCTTCCAGCAGCTGCCCGACCTCGTCGCC
>DASVZI010000030.1:0-8917 GCA_036391735.1 Rhodocyclaceae bacterium | reverse complement strand
CCGTAGAGATTGGTGGCATCTATCCCCAGGCGCTCCTCCAATTCGCGGCGCATGCCTTCGCCCCAGGGCTCGGCGCCGAACATGCCGCGCTTGAGGCTGCTGGCGGCAGGATCGAGCCCCTGGCGCTCGAACTCGTCGATGATGTTCATCATGTAGGACGGCGTGCCGATGATCATGGTCGGCTTGAAGTCCTGGATCAGCTGCACCTGCCGCTCCGTCTGGCCGCCCGAGATCGGCACCACCGCCATGCCGAGCCGCTCGGCGCCGTAATGCACGCCGAGGCCGCCGGTGAACAGGCCGTAGCCGTGCGTGATGTGGAAGATGTCGCTGCGCGTGCCGCCCGCGGCGCGGATCGAGCGCGCCACGATGCCGGCCCAGGTGTCGATGTCCTTCTGCGTGTAGCCGACCACGGTCGGTTTGCCGGTCGTGCCGGACGACGCGTGGATGCGCACGACGTCGTCCATCGGCACGGCGAACATGCCGAAGGGGTAGGTGCGGCGCAGGTCTTCCTTGGTGGTGAAGGGGAATTTGGCGAGGTCGTCGAGCGACTTGAGGTCGTCGGGCACCAGCCCGAGACTGTCGAACTTCTCGCGGTAGTGCGGTACGCGCTCGTAGGCGTGCGCCAGGGTGGCGCGCAGGCGCTGCAGCTGAAGCGCGGAAATCTCGTCGCGGCTGGCGGTCTCGATGGCCTCGAGACCGCTGGGTTCATTGCGGATCACGGTCGGGCTACCGCTCACTCCTTCGGCCGCCGGTCGATCACGCGCTTGGCCTTTCCGACCGAGCGCTCGATGCCGCCGACCTCGACCACGCGGATCTGCGCCGAAACGCCGATGTAGGACTTGATGTGGTGCGCCAGTTCGTGCGCTGCGTATTCCTTCTCGGCGCCGGTTGCGGTGGCGAACTCGGGCTTCATCTCGACATTGACCGTCATCACGTCGAGGTGGCCGTCGCGCGCGACCTCGATCAGGTAGTGCGCGGACAGCCGCGGCGTCTTGAAGATCATCTCCTCGATCTGGCTCGGGAAGACGTTGACGCCGCGAATGATCAGCATGTCGTCGGAGCGGCCGGTGATCTTGCCCATGCGGCGCATCGAGCGCGACGTCGGGGGCAGCAGGCGCGTCAGGTCGCGCGTGCGGTAGCGGATCACCGGCAGCGCTTCCTTGGTCAGCGAGGTGAACACCAGCTCGCCGAGCTCGCCTTCGGGCAGCACTTCGCCGCTGACGGGATCGATGATCTCCGGATAGAAATGGTCTTCCCAGATCACCGGGCCGTCCTTGCTCTCGACGCACTCGTTGGCGACGCCCGGACCCATGACTTCGGACAAGCCGTAGATGTCGACGGCGTGCATGTCGAAGCGGCGCTGGATCTCCTCGCGCATCTGGTGGGTCCATGGCTCGGCGCCATGGATGCCGATCGACAGCGAGCACTTGGCGGGATCCAGCCCCTGCCGCACGAACTCGTCGCCGATGGCCAGCATGTACGAAGGCGTGACCATGATGATGTCGGGCTCGAAATCGAGGATCAGCTGGACCTGCTTCTCGGTCTGGCCGCCGCCGAAGGGGATCACCGTGCAGCCTAGCCGCTCGCCGCCGTAGTGCGCGCCGAGTCCCCCGGTGAACAGGCCGTAGCCGTAGGAGACGTGGATCTTCTGGCCGGGCCGTCCGCCGGCGGCGTAGATTGAGCGCGCCACCAGGTTCGACCAGGTGTCGATGTCCTTCTGCGTGTAGCCGACGACGGTGGGCTTGCCGGTGGTGCCGCTGGAAGCATGCACGCGCACCACCTTCTCGCGCGGCACGGCGAACAGTCCGAAGGGGTAGGTGGCGCGCAGGTCCTGCTTGGTGGTGAAGGGGAACTTGGCGAGGTCCTTCAGTTCCTTGAGGTCTTCGGGGCGTACGCCGGCGGCGTCGAACTTTGCGCGGTAGTGTGCGACGTTCTCGTAGGCATGCCTGAGGGACCAGCGCATGCGTTCCAGCTGAAGGGCGGCGATTTCGTCGCGGCTGGCGTTTTCGATGGCATCGAAGCCGACGTTGCTCATGATTTTCATTCCTCTCCCAAGCCCGCCATTATCCCTTACTTTCGCTGGGCTCGAAGAAATGCCCCTTGATGCGGGCCGCGCGGCCGCGGAAAACGGCCACCAGCTTGCCCTCGGGATTGCTCACCTCGACGTCGTAGACGCCGCTGCGTCCGCCCTGGTGGCGCACCTGCCCGACGGCCGTGAGGACCTCGTCCAGATGCGCGGGCGCGAGGAAGTTGATGTCGACGCCGGCGGCCACGGCGTAGTGGTTGTAGCTGTTGCAGGCATAGGCGAAGGCCGAGTCGGCCAGGGCGAAGATGAAGCCGCCGTGGCAGGTGCCGTGGCTGTTGACCATGTCCTGGCGCACTTTCATGCGCAGGGTGGCGCTGCCGGCGGCGACGGCGGCGATCTCTATGCCGAGGCCGCGCGCGGCATGGTCGTCGGGCCACATCATGTCGGCGCAGCGCCGCGCGATTTCGTCGGGGGTCATCGGTTCTCCTTGTGCCGCAACGGTCTCGAAGTAGAATGGGCTGAAGACCGCGATGGTACCGGAGGATTCATGGCGCATCCCATGTTCGTCAAGCACCAGGACCTGCTGGGCTCCGCGGTGCATGCGATCGAAAGCCGCGGCGGCTGGAGCGCCTACAGCGACGATCTCGCGACATACGGGGGTGTCGAGGCGGTCGAGGAAACCCGACAGGCCTTCTTCGAGGCCTATTCGGATGCGCAGTTCTATCTCGACCAGCCCGGGGTGGTCGGCCGCGGCGGCGGCGAGACCTCGCCGTACGGCATCTCGCTCAACGTCAGCTACCCCAAGTGCAGCGCCGAAGCGCTGATCGACGCGGCGAAGGCCGCCATGCCGAACTGGGTCAAGGCCGGCCCCGACGTGCGCGCCGGCGTCTGCGCAGAAATCCTTGCCCGGCTCAATACCTCGAGCATCGAAATGGCGTTCGCCACCATGCACACGACGGGCCGGTCGTTCGCCGCCGCCTTCCTCGACGGCGGTCCGCGGGCCCAGGAGCGCGGGCTGGAAGCCGTAGCGGGCGCTTGGCGGGAGATGAAGCACGTGCCCTATCGCGCGACCTGGGACAGGAAGCGCGGCAGCCGGATGCCGATCAGGCTGGAGAAGCGCTTTGCCGTAGTGCCGCGCGGCGTCGCGCTGTCATTCACTTGCGCCAGTGCGCCCACGTGGAGCAGCTATCCGGGCATCTTCGCCAGCCTCGTCACGGGCAACGCGGTGGTCGTGAAGCCTCATCCGGAAGCGATTCTGCCGCTTGCCATCGCCGTGGCGAACATCCGGCAGACATTGAAGGATGCCGGCTTCAATCCCGATCTTTGCAGCCTGCTGGTGGATACGGCCGAGGCCGCGGTGGGGCGCGACATCGCATTGAAGCCGGACATCCGCATCGTCGATTACGCGGGCGACGCGGAATTCGGCGAATGGCTGGAGGAGAACCTGCGCGATGCGCTGCTCTTCAGCGAGAAGCCGGGCATCGGTTGCATCGTCGTCGACGGGGCGTCCGACTACCTGGGCATGCTGGACAACATCGCGCTGGCCCTGGTCACGAACGCGGGCCAGCGGCGCGGTACCCCGCAAACCATCCTGGTCTCGCGCCAAGGCATCCATACGCCGAGCGTGATAATCCCGCCCGAGCGCTTCGGTCCGGATCTGGCGCGCGCCATCGGGCGCCTGGTGGAGGATACGCGCGGCGCCTGCGAACTGCTGGGGGCGATCCGCTCGCCGGCGACGCTGGCGCGCCTCGCCGCTTTGGCCGAGGCGGGCGAAATCCTGCGCGCCGGAGACTCCATCGCCCATCCGGAATGGCCGGGGGCGGCGGTTCGCACACCCCTGCTGCTGGGCGTGCCCGCGGATGCCGGCGAGCTCTGGATGGAGGAACAGTTGGCGCCGGTGGCCTTCGTGGTCGAGGCGGCGACCACCGCGCAGAGCCTGGCCTACGCGGAGCGCGCTATCCGCGAGAAGGGCGCCCTGTCTCTGGCAATCTATTCGGACAACGAAAACATCGTGCAGTTGGCGGAAGAAGTCTCGCTGCGCACCGGCACGGCGCTCGCCGTGAACCTTACCGGCGATGTCGTCGCCAACGACTCCGCACCCTTCTCCGATTACCGAGCCAGCGGCGTCAACCGGGCGGCGCGCGGCTGCCTGACGGACGCGGGTTTCGTAGCCGCGCGTTTCGCCGTGGTGGAGTCGCTGCGCAACGGCTAGCGAGAGCAGGCTGTCGATGTCCCTGCCGGCGTTAATGGTGCCATAAGCAGGAGGAATGGGCGTCATAACGTGATACTATCGCCGGCTCCGGCGCGGGCCTTACGGCGCATCAGGAGCTGTGGAGACGCCGGCGCCCGTTCGCGGCAACGGCAGACAAGACCGGCGCACTATCCGGCAAAACTTTCCAAAATCGCAGACATACCAAGGAAGAGGCATGAAAATCCACGAATATCAGGGCAAGGAACTCCTGAGGAAATTCGGTGTGACGACCCCGCGAGGCATCCCTTGCTTCACCGTCGATGAGGCGGTCAAGGCGGCCGAAACGCTGGGTGGCAACGTCTGGGTGGTGAAGGCCCAGATCCACGCCGGCGGCCGCGGCAAGGGCGGCGGCGTCAAGCTGGCCCGTTCGCTCGACGAAGTGCGCGCCAACGCCAGCGCGATCCTCGGCATGCAGCTGAAGACGCACCAGACCGGTCCCGAAGGCCAGAAGGTCCGCCGCCTGCTGGTCGAAGACGGCGCCGACATCAAGAAGGAGTACTACTGCGCCGCGCTGACCGACCGCGCCACGCAGAAGGTCGCCATGATGGCCTCCTCCGAAGGCGGCATGGACATCGAGGAAGTCGCCCACAAGACGCCCGAGAAGATCATCAAGGTGTTCGTCGACCCGCTCGTCGGCCTGACCGACGCGCAGGCGAAGGAACTGGCCAACGGCATCGGCGTGCCCGAAGCCTCGCAGGCCCAGGCCATCGACACCTTCAAGAAGCTCTACACCTGCTACATGGAAACCGATGCCTCGCTGGCGGAGATCAACCCGCTGATCCTGGAAGGCAACGGCAACATCAAGGCGCTCGACGCCAAGTTCAACTTCGATTCCAATGCCCTCTACCGTCAGCCCGAGATCGTCGCCATGCGCGACCTCGACGAGGAGGACGCCGACGAGATCGAAGCCTCCAAGTTCGACCTCGCCTACATCTCGCTCGACGGCAACATCGGCTGCCTGGTGAACGGCGCAGGCCTGGCCATGGCGACCATGGACACCATCAAGCTGTTCGGCGCCGAGCCGGCCAACTTCCTCGACGTCGGCGGCGGCGCCACGACCGAGAAGGTGACGGAAGCCTTCAAGATCATGCTCAAGAACCCCAAGGTCAAGGGCATTCTGGTGAACATCTTCGGCGGCATCATGCGCTGCGACACCATCGCCACCGGCGTCGTCGCCGCGGCGCGCGAAGTGCACCTGTCCGTGCCGCTGGTGGTGCGCATGAAGGGCACCAACGAAGACCTCGGCAAGAAGATCCTTGCCGAATCCGGCCTGCCGATCATTGCCGCCGACACCATGGCGGAAGCCGCGACCAAGATCGTCGCGGCCGTGAAGTGAGGAACAGAACATGTCGATTCTGATCAACAAAGACACCAAGATCATCACCCAGGGGATCACCGGCAAGACCGGCCAGTTCCATACCGAGAAGTGCATCGAGTACGCCAACGGCAAGAACTGCTTCGTCGCCGGCGTGAACCCGAAGAAGGCCGGCGAGAAGATCTTCGACGTGCCGATCTACGCCTCGGTGAAGGAAGCGAAGGCCCAGACCGGCGCCACCGTCTCGGTCATCTACGTGCCGCCCGCGGGCGCTGCCGACGCGATCTGGGAAGCCTGCGAAGCCGACCTCGACCTCGCCATCTGCATCACCGAGGGCATCCCCGTGCGCGACATGCTGGTCGTGCGCAACAAGATGAAGCAGAAGGAAGCCAAGGGCGGCAAGAAGACCCTGCTGCTCGGCCCCAACTGCCCGGGCCTCATCACGCCGGACGAAGTGAAGATCGGCATCATGCCCGGCCACATCCATCGCAAGGGCCGTATCGGCGTGGTCTCGCGCTCCGGCACGCTGACCTATGAAGCGGTCGCGCAGCTGACCGAGATCGGCCTCGGCCAGTCCTCCGCGGTCGGCATCGGCGGCGACCCGATCAACGGTCTCAAGCACATCGACATCATGCAGATGTTCAACGACGATCCGGACACGGACGCCGTGATCATGATCGGCGAAATCGGCGGTCCGGACGAAGCCGACGCCGCGCGCTGGTGCAAGGCCAACATGAAGAAGCCGATCGTCGGCTTCATCGCCGGCGTCACCGCGCCGGCCGGCAAGCGCATGGGCCACGCCGGCGCGCTGATCTCCGGCGGCGCCGACACGGCGGATGCCAAGCTCGCCATCATGGAAGAGTGCGGCTTCACGGTGACGCGCAACCCGTCCGAGATGGGCAAGCTGCTCAAGGGCCTGCTGAAGTAATCGGCGGTGCATCGCGAAAGCCGCGCCGGCGCAAGCCCGCGCGGCTTTTTTTCGTCGCCTAGAATCAATCATCGAGCTGTGAAAGGACGAGCATGGCGCTGTATCTGACCGAACGGGACGTCGAGGAATTGCTGACGATGGAGATGACCCTGGAGGCGGTCGAGACCGTCCATGCGGCCCATGCCCGCGGACGGGCCATCGACGTCCCGCGCCAGCGGACGCGCATTCCGACCGCGGCGCTGCATATCCTTCAGGGCGCGCTGCTCGATGAGGGCGTATTCGGCTACAAGGCTTACACGACGTCGCGCGCGGGTGCCCGCTTCCTGGTGCACCTGTTCGACGCCGCCACCGGCAAGGCGCTCGCCGTGATCGAGGCTGATCGGCTGGGCATGATGCGTACGGGCGCGGTCGGGGGCATCGCCGCCAAATGGCTGGCGAGCGAGGATGCCGCCGTCGCCGGCATGTTCGGGGCAGGCTGGCAGGCGCAGAGCCAACTCGAGGCGCTCTGCCGCGTGCGGCCCATCCGGCGTGTGAAGGTCTTCTCGCGGGACGAGCAGAAGCGGGCCCGATTCTGCGAGGAGCAGACGCGGCGCCTCGGCGTTGAAGTGGTACCCGCCGGCAGCGCGGAGGAGACGGTGCGCGGATCGCAGGTCGTGATCACCATCACGACCGCGACATCGCCGCTTTTCGCGGGCGACCTGCTGGAGGCGGGGACCCACGTCACCGCCGCGGGGTCGAATGCGCTGATCCGGCGGGAGATCGACGAGAAGGCCGTACAGCGCGCCGACCGGGTGTGCGTGGACAGCCGGGCGACGGCCCTGCGCGAGTCGGGCGACCTGCTGCCGGCGCTGGAAAAGGGCCGCCTTGCAGAGGGCCAGATGGTCGAACTGGGCGAGGTGATCGACGCCATGCGCCCCGGCCGATCGAGCGCCGATGAGATCACGCTGTTCGAGTCCCAGGGCATGGCCATTCAGGACCTGGCGGTCGCCAGGCGCCTGCTGGCCGTCGCGCGCGAGCAGGGCAGGGGCTGCGAACTTCCCTACTGAAGGCCTTTGCCGGGTGCGATCGGCATAAAAAACAATTGACTGGGCGGTGCCCGGCTGGAAGAATTGCCCTGCCGCGCGGCATCCGCCCCGCGGCGTGCCGGTTGCAAAGAACAAGGGGAGCGCCGGAAAGGTGAAGATCGACAGGGCGGGATTCTGGAAGAGCGACTGGTTCCTCGGCGTCGCCGTCAGCATCGCCATTCTTATCGCCGGCGGCAGCGACCTGCTGCAGAGCCTCGAACGCAAGGCCTACGACCTGGCGGTCGGCATGGTCTCGCGCCAGCCTTCCGACAAGATCGCGGTCATCGCCATCGACAAGCAGAGCATCGACAACATCGGGCGCTGGCCGTGGTCGCGCGAGATCCAGGCCGAGATGATCGAGAAACTGGCGGCCGCGAAGGCGAAGGTGATCGCCACCACCGTCTTCTACTCCGAGCCGCAACTCGACGCGGGACTCGGCTACGTCAATAAGCTCATCGGGATCTACGGCGAGGCCGGCGGCCTGCCGCTGACCGCCACCCCGGAAGAGTTGTCCGCCCAGCCCGCGCTCCTGGGTCAGATGGCGCCGGTGCTGGCCGAGGCCGAGCAGAAGCTCAATACGGATCGCCGCCTGGCCGCCGCCATCGGCGAGGCCGGCAACGTGGCGCTGCCCATGCTGTTCCGCTTCGGCGAACCGCTCGGGCGACCGGACAAGGATCTGCCCGAGTACATTCAGAAGTACGCCGTGAAGGGCGCCGGCGGCGACATCGCTCCGGTCTCGGTGATGGACGTCGACGCCGGCGTGCTCGAGCCGCTCGGCCGCAACGCGGCAGTCATCGGCCACCTCGATGCAACCTTCGACGTCGACGGCGCGATCCGCACCGAGCCGCTGCTGGTCAACTACTTCGGCCAGCTCTACCCGTCGCTGTCGCTGCTGGTCGCCGCCAAGAGCCTCAACCTGACCCCCGCCGACATCCTGGCGGGCAACGAATCGGTTAAGCTGGGGCGCCTGAAGATCGGTACCGATCCCGCGCTGCGGATGTACACCTTCTTCTACAAGGACCGCGACGCCGGTCAGCCCGCCTTCCCAGTGGATTCCTTCTTCGACGTCAAGACCGGCAAGATCCCCATGGAGAAGTACCGGGACAAGATCGTGCTGATCGGCCCGACCGCGGCAGGCGTCGGCAGCACCTTCGTCACGCCGGTGTCGGCCGCGACGCCTTCGGTGCTGCTGCTGGCGCACACCATCTCGTCGGTCCTTTCCGAGCACTTCTTCGTCGCGCCGTCCTGGGGCATCTGGGTCGAACTGGCGGTGTTCCTGCTGGTCGCCGCCTACCTGGTCGCGTTGCTGCCGCGCCTCAAGGCCGGCACGGCC
>DASVZI010000029.1:0-16624 GCA_036391735.1 Rhodocyclaceae bacterium | reverse complement strand
GGCCGACCGCCGGGCGGCATGGCACAATACGCGCCGAAAGGATCAGCGCATGAAAATCACCTTCATCGGCGGGGGCAACATGGCGGTCGCCTTGATCGGCGGCCTGCGCAAGCAGGGCTTCTCGGCGGCCGGCATCCAGGTCGTGGAGCCGTTCGAGGAGGCGCGCAACCGGCTCAGCAACGAGTTCGGCGTCCGCTGCGTCGAGGCCATCGACGCAGCCGCGCTCAACTGCGAGACACTGGTGCTGGCGGTGAAGCCCCAGAACATGAAGGAGGCCATCGCGCCCGCGGCGGGCAAGCTGGACGAGCAGTTGGTCGTCAGCATCGCCGCCGGCTTGCGCCTGGCCGACATCTCGCGCTGGCTTGGCGGACACCGCAAGCTGGTGCGCACCATGCCCAACACCCCTGCGCTGATCGGTGCGGGCGTCACCGGCCTCTACGCCGACCCGAGCGTCGGACTGGAAGACCGCATGACGGCCGAGAAGATCGTCGGCGCCGTGGGCCGCGTGCTCTGGGTGGACGACGAGTCCAAGATGGACCCGGTCACCGCGATCTCCGGCAGCGGCCCCGCCTACGTCTTCTACTTCATCGAGGCGCTCGAAGCCGCGGCCGTGAACCTCGGCCTCGAGCTGCAGGCCGCCCGCATGCTGGCCGTCGAGACCTTCCTCGGCGCCGCCAAGCTCGCCGAAAGCAGCGGCGAGCCGATCGCCGAGCTGCGCCGGCGCGTGACGTCGAAGGGCGGCACCACCGAGGCCGCGCTCCGATCGTTCGACGCCGACGGCATCGGCGCCGCCATCGAGCGCGGCGTGCAGGCGGCCAACGCGCGCGGACAGGAACTGGGCGACATCCTGGGGCAGGGCTGATGCAGCCGCTCGGCATGCTGGCGCAGCTGCTGATGCAGCTGGTCGACCTGACGGCCGGCTTCTTCGCCGGCCTGTTCATGCTGCGCTTCATCCTGCAATGGACACGCGCGCCGTTCCGCAACCCGATCGGCCACTTCGTCATCGCCCTCACGGACTGGGGCGTGCTGCCGCTGCGCCGCATCATCCCGGGGTTGCGCGGACTCGATCTCGCATCGCTCGTCATGGCCTGGCTGGTGGAGTTCGCCGGCATGCTGCTGACGCTGTCGATCTTCGGCGCCCATGCCAGCGCCGACCTCCTCGTGCCCGCGCTGCTGGCAGCCTTCGTCGAGACGCTGCGCACCGGCGCCTATCTGATCATCGGCGTCACCCTGGGCGTCGTGATCCTGTCGTGGGTCAATCCCTACGCGCCCCTGGCGCCCGTTTTCAACGCGGTGGCCGAGCCTTTTCTGCGGCCGTTCCGACGGCTCATCCCGCCGATCGCCGGGCTCGACCTGTCGCCGCTGTTCCTGCTGATCGTCCTCCAGCTGCTGCTCAACTTCCTCGGCTCGCTGAAGGCCGCGGCGATCGGCTTTGCCTTCTGACTGGCTGCGTGCCGACGCCGACGGCGTCGTGCTCGCCTTGCACATCCAGCCCGGCGCCAAGCGCACCGAAACCGCCGGGCTGCACGGGGAGGCGCTGAAGATCCGCCTCGCCGCGCCGCCGGTGGACGGCAAGGCCAACGACGCACTGGTGTCCTTCCTCGCCAAGACGCTCGGCGTTCCGAAATCCCGGGTCGACATCCTTTCGGGCCATAGCTCGCGCACGAAACGCGTGCGGATCGAGGGCGTCGCGCCGGAAGCCGCAAGGGCGGCGCTCTCGTAGACCGCACGGGCAAAGCCACGCCGGCGCCGCGCATCCACTCGTCCTATGGACGAATGCCGCTCGCGTATCCATAATTGACCGTATTGCGTATGGGATAGGGCGACAGCGTCATGGCGGTTCGCGGCATCCTCATCCGGCGACCCAGCTTCGCCAACAGCCTGGTCGTCCGAACGGCCCTCCTCATCGTCCTCGCGCTGTCCCTGTTCGCCGCCGGCACCTATCACTTCGTCGTCCGCCCCGCTCTGCGCAGCCTCGCGCAGGCGCAGATGGGCCTCGTCTCCCAGCAGCTGGAAGCTCGCGTCGCGCTGCTCCTCGGAACCGTGGAGACGACCTTGCGCAGCAGCCGAGGCTGGGGCATCAACGGCGACCTCGACCAGGACGAGCTGCTGCGCTTCAACCAGTTCTTCTTCCCGATCCTCGCCAACCACAGCGAAATCTCATCGGTGAACTTCGCGCACGAGTCGGGGCGAGAGATCCTGCTGCTGCTCAACGACGACGGCACCTGGGTGAATCGCTTGAGCAATCCCGAGGCCTGGGGACGCCGCACCTACTGGCTGTTCTGGGACAAGGCACGCAAGCTGCAGCGCGTCGAAGTCCGCCTGCTGGACTACGACACCCGCAAGCGGCCCTGGTTCCAGGGCGCCATGGCGCTGGCAAACGACAGCGACATCCACTGGACGGAGCCTTACATCTTCTTCACCACCAAGGATCCGGGCATCACCGCATCGATGCGCTGGACCGGACGCGACGGCAGCCGCTACGTGATCGGCCACGACGTCCGGCTGCTGGAGCTCTCGGCCTTCACCGCGCAACTCGCCGTCGGCAATGCCGGCAAGGTCGCGCTGATGCAGCCGGACGGCCGCCTCGTGGCGCTGCCGCGCGATGAGCGCTTCACCGCCCCGGATGGAATCCGACAGGCCATCCTCAAGCGGCCCGCCGAACTTGGCCTCGAGGAAATCGGCGCGGCTCTCGCTCGCCGCGCCGAAACGCCGGATCGTTCCCTCTACGAGTACGATGCTCGCGGCATGCGCTGGCTGAGCCTGCTGGGACCCATGGCAGCCGGCGACCAGCATTTCCTGCTCGGCGTCTTCGCACCCGAGTCGGAGTTCATTCCCGCGACGCCGGCCAACCTCGCCTTCCTCGCCGGCGTCGCCCTGTTCTCCCTGCTGGCCGGCACCGTGGTGGCGTTTCGCGTGGCGCGCCAGTTCGGCCGTCCCTTGGCGACCCTCGTCGGTGAAAGCGCGCGCATCGGACGGCTCGAGCTCGACGCACCGGTCGACGTGCCCGGTCCCTGGCGAGAAGTGCGCGAGTTGGCCGCCGCGCAGGAATCCATGCGGCTGCGGCTGAGGGATGCCAACGCGGCCCTGGAAGCGACCGTGGCGGAACGCACGCGCGAACTGCGCGAAAGCCAGCGGGCCTTGCAGGAACGGGAGGCTCATTTCCGCGCCATCTTCGAGAACGCGGCCATCGGCATTTCCAATCTGACGCCGCAACTCAAGCGGCGCGCCGTCAACCGCGCCTTCGCAGAATTCACCGGCTACAGCGAGGCCGAGTTGTTGTCCGGCACGGCGCTGGACCTCGTCATCGACGTCGATCGCGAACGCATCCGCCTCGCCTACCAGGAGCTTGCCGCGGGTCGCCAGCCCTCGTTCCGCACGGAAACGCGCTTCGTCCGGCCGGACGGCAGCCTGCGCTGGGCCGACGTGCAGCTGACTGCGATCCGCGACGCCGACGGAAGCATCGCCTCGCTGCTCGCCACCATCCTGGACATTACGGATCGGCGCAACATGGAGGACGAGCTCGAGCGCCAGTTCGCGCTGCTGCAGGCCCTGCTCAACACCATCCCGAACCCGATCTTCTACAAGGGCCCCGACACGCGCTTCCTCGGCTGCAACCGCGCCTACGAGGAGGCCTTCGGCATCAGCCGCCATCAATTCATCGGCAGGCGCGTCCTCGACCTCGACTACCTGCCCGAGGCGGATCGCCTCGCCTACCAGGCGGAGGACGAAGGGGTCATCGCCTCAGCCGGCTGCGTCGCGCGGGAAGTGCGCATGCGGCTGGCCGATGGTGACGAGCACGACACGCTCTATTCGGTCACCGGGTTCCGCAATCCCGACGGCACCCCGGGCGGTCTCGTCGGGCTCATCGTCGATATCACGCCGCTCAAGCGTGCCGAGCGCGAGGCCCATCAGGCCCGGGCGGCGGCCGAATCCGCGGCGGCGGCGAAGGCCGACTTCCTCTCGAACATGAGCCACGAGATCCGCACGCCGATGAACGCCATCGTCGGCATGACCCACCTGGCGCTGCAGACTGCGCTTTCGCCGCAGCAGCGCAACTACGTCGAGAAGATCGACGCCGCGACGCGCTCGCTGCTCGCCATCGTCAACGACATCCTCGACTTCTCGAAGATCGAGGCCGGCATGATGACCGTCGAGGCGGCCGACTTCAGCCTGTCGCGCACCCTGCGCCGCCTTGCCGACCTCACCTCCCAGAAGGCGACCGACAAGAAACTGGAACTTGCGTTCGAGGTCGCGCCCGAGGTGCCCGACGGACTCAACGGCGATGCGCTGCGCCTCGGACAGGTGCTCCTCAACCTGGTCGGCAACGCGCTGAAATTCACCGAGCGCGGCCGGGTGACGGTCGCCGTCGGTGTGGCGTCTTCGAGCGATCCCCTGCGTCTGCGGTTCGAGGTCCGGGATACCGGCATCGGCATGAGCGAGGACCAGCAGCGCCGATTGTTCGCGCCCTTCACCCAGGCCGACACATCGACCACGCGCAAGTACGGCGGCACTGGGCTGGGGCTGTCGATCTGCAAGCGGCTGGTGGCGCTCATGGGTGGCGAAATCGGCGTCAGCAGCGTGCCGGGCGAAGGCAGCCGCTTCCATTTCAGCCTGCCCTTCGGCCGCAGCGCGAGCGCCGTCCCCGTCGAGGAGGCGCCCGCCGCGTCCGGCGTCCCCGCCGTGCTGCGCGGCCACCGCGTCCTGCTGGTGGAGGACAATGAGGTCAGCCGCGAACTGGCGGAGGAAATCCTGCACGCCGCGGGTCTCGAGGTCGACACCGCCTGCGACGGCGCGCAGGCCGTCGAACGCGGCCGTACGGGCAGGTACGACGCCATTCTGATGGATTGCCACATGCCCGTCATGGACGGCTTCGAAGCCACGCGCCGGCTGCGCGCCGACCCGCTGACCGCGACCGTCCCGGTGCTTGCCATGACGGCCAGCGTGCTATTGGCGGACCGCGAACTTTGCCTTGCGGCCGGCATGAACGATCACATTTCCAAGCCGGTCGATGTCGGCGAACTCTACGGGAAGCTGGCCGCCTATCTCGGCGGCATCCCCGCAGCGCCGGCAGTCGCGGCACCGCCCAAGCCGGTGCTCGACGAACTGCCGCTCGACCGCGCGGCCGCATTGGCCCGGCTCAACGGCGACGAGATGATGTACGGTCGCCTGCTCGCGAGATTCGCCGAAAACCAGCGCGATGCGGTTGCCGCGATCCGCTCGGCCATGGCGGCGGGCGATGCCGCGACGGCCAAGCGCCTCGCCCATACGCTGAAAGGGCTCGCCGGGAACGTCGGCGCGATGCGGCTCGCGAACTCCGCGGCGGATGCCGAAGCGGCGGTCGCAGCCGGCAGCGATGGCGGCTCCGCCCTCGATGCGCTGGCAGCCGCCCTCGGCGAGGTCCTCGCCATCATCGGCGACGAACCGGGAACCGTTCTCGTGCGGGACGATCGCGCTTCCAGTGCCGAAGAATTCCAGATCGCGGTCGCGCAGCTCGTCCGCCTGCTCGACGGCGACGACGCGGAGGCCGTCCATTTCCTGGAGGTACAGCGGCCGCTGCTGGCTTCGCACCTGCCGGCCGACGCCTTCGCTCGCCTCGACCAGCTCGTCGGACGCTACTGCTTCGAGGAGGCGGTCGAACTGCTCAACGCAACCCTCGCCCAGGCCATGGGAGGAAAGGCATCATGACCAACCTGCTCGACAAGCAAAGCGTTCTCGTCGTCGATGACGTGCCCGAGAACATCGAGATCATTTCCGCCGTGCTGCGCGACCACTACCACATCCGCATCGCGACGAGCGGCGAGAAGGCGCTGAAGATCGCGTATTCCGACGCGCCGCCGGACCTGATCCTGCTCGACATCATGATGCCGGGACTGTCCGGCCTCGAGATCTGCCGGCGCCTGAAGGCCAATCCCGACCGTCGCCGCATTCCCGTCATCTTCGTCACCGCCATGTGTTCGGTCGAGGACGAACGGCGTGGCCTGGAGATCGGCGCCGTCGACTACATCACCAAGCCCATCAGCCCGCCGATCGTCCTGGCGCGCGTGCGCACGCACCTTGCGCTTTACGACCAGACGCGGGAACTCGAAACCATGGTGCATCAGCGGACCGGCGAGCTCTGGCATTCGCGCCAGCAGATCATCCACCGGCTCGGGCGCGCCGCCGAGTACCACGACGACGAGACCGGCAACCACGTCCTGCGCGTCGCCCATTACGCGCGCCTGATCGCACGCGCCGGCGGCCTCGGGCCGCGCGCCGCGGCGATCATCATGGAGACCGCGCCGATGCACGACGTCGGCAAGATCGGCGTCCGCGACACGATCCTGCTCAAGCCCGGCAAGCTCGACGCGGCCGAATGGGAGGCCATGCGCCAGCATCCGCGCATCGGCGCCGACATCATCGGCCAGCACGACGACGAATTGCTCGAGACCGCCCGCCTCATCGCGCTCACGCACCACGAGCGCTGGGACGGCAACGGCTATCCGGACGGACTGAAAGGCGAGGACATCCCGCTGGCCGGGCGCATCGTCGCCATCGCCGACGTCTTCGACGCCCTGCTGTCGAAGCGACCCTACAAGGAGCCGTTCTCGGCCGAGAAGGCGATCGAAATCATGAACTCGCTCGACGGCAGCCACTTCGATCCGGACCTGATGGCGACGTTCCGGAAAGTGGTGCCGGAGCTGATGGAGATCAGTCGTCACTATGCCGACGAGAACGGCCCGATGGCGGATGTCGCCGCGGTGCGCGAGGACGACTAGTCGCCGTCAGGCAAAGGCCCCGTCCCCGTACGCCCGCACGTATTCCCGCCAGTCGGCGTGCACTTGCGCCGCTGCATCGCGCGCAGCTTCCATGAGGCGACCCCGCCAATCGCCATGGCCGGCGAAGTCGATCAGCTCGTCGGCGATTGCCGATCCCTGGCGGCCGCCGCTGCGCAGCTGGCCCCATGCGACGGCCTCGCCCATCGCCTTCATGACGCCGGCCGCACGACGCAGCTTGCCGTCCCACCGATCGAGCGCGACGCGGTCCTCGCTCGGCTGCAGGGCGCGGAAGACGTAGGCCGCATTGCCGATGGTCACGGCCTGCAGGAAGGCGTTCGGCACCGCCTGCACGCGCCGCTGCACGGCGACGACGCGGTCGGCTTCATTGCGCCATTGCGGCTGCGCCAGCTTGACGTGCGGCGCCAGGCAGGACGGCAGGGCGCCCTTGATGTCGATCAGGTAGTTGCCATCCGGCGAACCCTTCCCGGTCACCAGCACGACATAGCGCTCCACGCCGAGACTGCCGGTGCCCGCGACGCGGCGCGCAACGTCGAGCACCTTGTAGAACTTCGGGTCCGGCTGGCCATCGGCAAAGGCGGCCATGAACGCCGCCACCTTCTCGCGCTGCTCGTCGGTCGCCGGCAGCGCCTTGCGCCCGTCGGTCCTGAGCCGCCGTTTTCCGGCGCGCAGCTCCGTGCGCGTATCGAGATACGCGGGGCGCAGGCGGCCGCGCAGGCTGTCGAGCAAGTCCCTGACGAGGCCTTCGGCGGTCTCGCGCTCGACCCAGCGCGCCTTGCCGTCGGCGAGCGCCGCGGCATAGGCATCGAGAAAGGAGGTGCACAATGAATGCGCGTCCGCCCCGTCCAGGCCGAGCCCCGCGGCCCCCGTCAGCACGCTGGCGAGGAAACGCAGCAGCTCCCAGGTCACGGGCGCCAGTGCCGCTTCGTCGAAATCGTTCATGTCGAAGTAGACGAGGCGGTTGTCGCCCTTGTAGCTGCCGAAGTTCTCGAAATGCAGGTCGCCGCATACCCAGACCGCCGGCGCGGCGGGCAGCTCGAGCCCCGCAGCGCGCTGGTAGAACAGATGGCAGGTGCCGCGCAGGAAGACGAAGGGGCTCGCGTTCATCTTCGCGTATTTGAGCGCAAGCCGCTCCGGGTCTCGCCCCGCGTTGAAGCGGCGGATGCAGCCGACGGCGTCGATCATGGGGCCACTATAGCGCTGCATCGGCGGCCCGGCTCTGGTACTCTCCCGCCCGCATGAACGACCTCTCCACCAGCCTTGGTTTGGCGGCTTCCCTGATCGCCGGCGCGGATGCGAAGCTCTACGACATCGTGGCGCTGAGCCTGCGCGTCAGCCTGAGCGCCACGCTGATCGCCTGCGTCGTCGGCATGCCGATCGGCGCATGGCTGGCGGTCGGCCGCTTCACCGGCCGGCGCGTGCTCATCGTGCTGTTCAACGGCATGATGGGCCTTCCGCCGGTCGCCGTCGGCCTGCTGATCTACCTGCTGCTGTCGCGCGCCGGCCCGCTGGGCCCGCTCGGGCTGCTGTTTACGCCGGCCGCGATGGTCATCGCGCAGTCCGTGCTGGTCGCGCCGATCGTTGCCGCATTGACGCGCCAGGTGATCGCCGACGCCTGGACCGAGTACCGCGAGCAGTTGCGCTCGCTCGGCGCCAGCCGCACGCGCGCGGCCGCCACCCTGCTGTGGGACGGCCGCTTCTCCTTGACCACCGCCGGCCTCGCCGGCTTCGGCCGCGCCATCGCCGAGGTCGGCGCCGTGATGATCGTCGGCGGCAACATCGACGGCGTCACGCGCGTAATGACGACCACCATCGCGCTCGAGACCAGCAAGGGCGACCTGCCGCTGGCGCTGGCGCTCGGCTTCGTGCTGATCTCGCTGGTGCTGGCCATCAATGCCGCGGCCTACCTGCTGCGCGGCTGGGCGGCGCGGAGGTGGGGATGAGCGGCGCCTACCTCCGGCTCGAAAGCCTCGGCCTGGTCGAAGGCGGGCACACCATCGTGCGCGAGATCAATCTCGAGCTGGGCGCGGCGCGCACCCTGATCCTCGGCCCCAACGGCGCCGGCAAGAGCACGCTGCTGCGCCTGATCCACGGACTGCTGCGGCCGTCGGTGGGGGCCTTGCGGTGGGCGAAGCCGCTGCGGCAGGCAATGGTGTTCCAGCGACCGGTCATGTTGCGGACCACGGTGCTGAAGAACGTGCTGTACGGCCTCTCGCTGGCCGGCGTGACGGGTGACGAGGGCGAGCAGCGCGCGCGGCGCGCGCTGGAGCGCGTCGGCCTCGCGCATCTCGACCACCGCCCCGCGCGGGTGCTTTCGGGCGGCGAGCAGCAGCGCGTGGCGCTGGCCCGTGCCTGGGCGCTCGAGCCGCAGCTGCTGTTCCTCGACGAGCCGACGGCCAGCCTCGACCCCGCCAGCAGCCGCGAAGTGGAGCGCATCATCGGCGAATTCGCCCAAGCCGGCACGCGCATCCTGATGACCACCCACAACCTCGGGCAGGCGCGGCGGCTCGCCGACGAGATCGTCTATCTCGACGGAGGACGCGTGCTCGAGCAGTCGCCCGCAGCAGAATTCTTCCGCCAGCCACGCGAGGCACGCGCCGCGGCCTTCATCCGCGGCGACCTTCCCTAGCCGCGAAAGACGGCGAAGTCGCCGACCGGTGCACGCTCGGTGACCAGCAGGTTGGCCGGATCGTCGTGGTCGGCATAGCCCATTGCCAGGCCGCATACCACCATCTGCTCGGGCGGCAATTCGAGCCGGGCGGCGATGATGCGGTGGTACTGGGCCCATGCCGCTTGCGGACAGGTGTCGAGACCGCGGGCGCGGGCGGCCACCATGACGTTCTGCAGGAACATGCCGTAGTCGAACCAGCTGCCCTTGCCGAGACGCCGGTCGATGGTGAAGATCATGCCGACCGGTGCGCCGAAGAACTCGAAGTTGCGGCGGTGCTGCAGCCGCATCGCCTCCTTGTCGCCCTTCTCGATGCCGACCAGCTTGTAGAGGTCGAAGCCCACCTTGCGCCGGCGCCCCAGGTAAGGTTCGAAGAATTCCGGTGGATAGTAGTCGTACTCGTATTGGTGGGCCTGCGGCTCGCCGTCGTAGGCCGCGCACACCGCGTTGCAGAGCGCATCGCGCGAATCGCCGGTCAACACGTGCACGTGCCACGGCTGCATGTTCGTGCCGGAAGGCGCCCTCGCCGCGACCTCGAGGATGCGCTCGATGGTCGGGCGCGGCACCGCATCGGGCAGGTACGCGCGCAGCGAGCGGCGCGATTCGATGGCGGCGTCGACGACGCCGGTTTCCGCCGGATCGGGAATGGAAATGGCCATGTCGCATGTCCTCGTGGTTCAATTGGGCGGCGATTATAGCGACGGCGAGTGGAGGCACATGGGACCGCTGCAGGGAGTACGCATCATCGAGATGGCCGGCATAGGGCCGGCGCCGTTCGCCGCCATGTGGCTGGCCGACATGGGTGCGGAGGTGATCCGCATCGACCGCAAGGCGCCGCCCGGCGATACCGCATTCGACACGCTGAAGAGCTACGGCTTCCTCAACCGCGGGCGGCGCTCGCTGGCGCTCGATCTCAAGAAGCGCGCAGCCGTCGCCGCGCTGCTTCGTCTGGTCGAACGAGCCGATGCATTGATCGAGGGCTTCCGCCCAGGCGTCATGGAGCGGCTCGGGCTGGGACCCGACGCCTGCCTGGCGAGGAACCCCAAGCTGGTGTTCGGCCGCATCACCGGCTGGGGCCAGTACGGCCCGCTGGCGCAGACCGCCGGCCACGACATCGACTACATCGCGCTGACGGGCGCCCTGTATGCCAACGGCAAGGCGGACCAGCCGGTGCCGCCGCTCAATCTCGTCGGTGATTTCGGCGGCGGCGCCATGTTCCTCGTCGCCGGCGTGCTGGCCGCACTCATCGAAGCGCAGCGCTCGGGCAAGGGTCAGGTGGTGGATGCGGCCATGACGGACGGTGCCGCGCTGTTGATGTCGATGCAATACAGTTTCAAGGCGGCCGGGCATTGGAACAACGAACGCTGCGCCAACCTGCTGGACGGCGGCGCGCCGTTCTACGGCACCTACCGCTGCGCCGACGGCAAATGGCTTGCGGTCGGACCGATCGAGCCGCAATTCCACGACGTGCTGCTGGAGAAGCTGGAACTGCCGAAGGACGAATTCGCCGACCGATGGGATCCCGAAAGCTGGCCGCGCCTGCGGGCGCGGCTGGAAGCGGCCTTCGCCACGAAGACGCGCGACGAATGGAGCGCGCTGCTCGAAGCGAGCGACGCCTGCGTCGCACCCGTGCTCGATCTCGACGAGGCGCCGCGCCATGTACACAATGCCGCGCGGCAAACCTTCATCGAGCACGCCGGCGTCACCCAGCCGGCGCCCGCGCCGCGCTTCTCGCGCTCGCCGGGGAAGATTGCCCGGCGAGCGCCCGCCGTGGCGGGCGAGCACTCGGCCGAGGTGCTGCGCGATTGGGGCTTCGGCGCGGACGAGATCGCGGCACTCGTCGATGCCGGCGCCGCATAGATCCTACTTCGGCGCGACCGTGAACTTCATTCCGCCCGGCGCGCCGCCCAGCGACCACTCGTAGCTGTCGGGACCCGTCTGTACCACCACGAAGCATGCGCTTTGCCAGCGGCCATTGGTCCAGTCGTGGCACACCTTGTTGGCAGCAGCGTCCACACGCCATTTGCCATCGCTGGTACCCGACGCCACGGCGGCGCCTCCGATCAGGTCGAGGTTGTGGCCGATCATGCGTCCGTCCGGTGCCACCTCGTAGCGCAGGTGGCGCGGACCGGTCGTCGTCATGACGACCGCACGTTCGCCGTAGAGCTTCTGGAGGTCGGCGGCGGTCAGGGCACGCGGGGCGCCCGGCTCCTCGGCCGCGGCGATGCCGGCGGCGAGCAAGCTCGCCGCGAAGGCGGCGGCAATCTTCTTGTTCATGCTTGTTCCTCTCTGTCGTTATGGTCTTGCTGCACGCGCAGCGGCACTTGTTGTAGCAAGCGGACGCCGCGCATGTCAATGCGCTGCCGTCATGCGAATGTCAGGGAGTTCAGCTAGACGTCGAGCACGTCGACGAAGTCAATACGTCAACAAGAGCCGATCATGCACCTCGTGGTCTTCGAGGCTGAGTCCGTCCATTTGGAACCGCCGCAACATCGAACGCCCGACGCTGATGAAGGCTTCCCGCTCGAATAGACCTTGCGGCAGGGCAACGTCGCAAACCTTCTTTCCCGAGTACTTGGTTCCATCGATGCTCAGGGCGACGTACACGCCGCGCGCCTTGCATTCGGCGATAGCGGCGAAAAGCCGCGGCAGGGAAAACGCTTGCGCGCCGTAGAGGATTCCCTGGCTGTCGGAATAGGGCGGATCGCAGTAGACCAGATCGTGCGGCCGCGCGGCCCGCATTGCCTCCTCGAAGTCGAGATGGGCGAACCGGGCCCCCGCGGTCCGCGCGTGCCAGATATCCACGCGCTGGGAGAAACTCTGGGGGGAGATGGGATCATGGATCCCGACGGGCGTGCTCATGCAACCATCGTTCTTCCGGAATCGGACGACGCCGCCATAGCAGGCCCGGCAGAGGAACAGCAGGTCGGCGCCATTGGGGGCGGCGTTGTACCGAGCCAATACCGCTTCATAGGCGGCCTTCTTGCCCAGTTCCCCGATCAGCGCGTGGCGGTCGGCATATTGACGCTTGAGCCCTTCCTTGTCGTCGCGCAGCGTTTGCCAGATTTCGACCAAGGGTGCGAAGGCGTCGCTTGCCACTGCCCGCCGGGGCGCCAGCACCCCCAGGACGCCGCCGCTGCCGAGAAAGGGTTCGAAATACGTTCCGAAGCGACTGGGAAAGTAGCCGATGATCGAACTTGCCTGCTTTTGCTTGTTGCCGATCCACTTCAGCAACTGCGTACGAAACGGCTTCGCATGGCTCGGCGCGACAACTGCATCGCAGTCGAGCAATTCGAGTTGAGTTCGGGCCGGATCTGCGGGAGCGAGCGTAGCGGGCATGCGCAATTGTATCAATTCTAATTTTGAATATGGCGGCATCCACTCTACATTCCGTGCCCATGAAAAAACCGAGACTGGCTGCGCTTCTCCGTCAGGTTCGCCTTGATGCCGGCATGACGCAAGCGCAGCTCGCCGAGAAGCTCGGGCAGACGCAATCCTATGTTTCCAAGTACGAGAACGGCGAACAGCGGCTGGATCTGATGGAGCTGGAAGCCGTATGCGACGCAGCAGGCGCCTCGCTTCTCGATTTTGTTCGACAGTACCTTGAAAGCTGACCCGAGCTTCGTCGATCAACCGCCTGCATTCTGGGCTCACGTGCGCACCATCAGCCAGGAGATCGGCTACACGGAGCGTGGGGCGAAGTGCATCAAGGTTCCTACGATCCAGGCAGTGCGCGATACCTTCGCACGCCTGGGTCTCACGACAGCGCATCTCATCGACGACGACGGAACTCTCACTCAGTTCGGCAGCCGACTGTTCGACTACTTTTCCTTCCGCGCCGAGATTCTCAATGGCACCGTTCAGAACCATTTCATGGACAAGGACGAAGCGAAGAAGGAATTTGGAAAGCTCAAGAAGAAGCTGAAGCCCAGTTGTCCCCTCCCGATGAACAAGCAGAAGGGGACGAAGAAGAACCATGCGTTTCTGACCGGCATCGTCAATATGCTGGTCGAGGCGAATATCGGAAGGCACTCCTGCGATTACGACCCTCGCAGCCTCACGACGATAACGAAGGACGACATGCCGTTGCGTACGCTGTCCCGCCGCGTGGATGGTGCGTTCCCATCGGTCGTGAACCCGATCGCCATCTGGGAAATCAAGGAATACTATTACACGACCACCTTCGGAAGCCGTGTCGCGGATGGCGTCTACGAAACGCTTCTCGACGGAATGGAACTCGAGGAGCTCGAGACGACGGCAGGCCACAAGATCCAGCACGTGCTGTTCATCGACGATCGTTTTACCTGGTGGGATTGCGGCCGGTCTTATCTGTGCCGGATGATCGACATGCTCCACATGGGGTATGTGGATGAGATCGTCTTCGGACGCGAGGCACTCAAGCGGGTCCCCGAGTTGGCAAAGGAATGGGCTGCGGCCGCGAAGTAGCCGACCCCCTCATCGCCGCAGCCACTCGTCGCCTTTCGCCGACGAAGCCGATCGATCTAGAGCTCCAGCACGCCGTCGCGGCAGGTGCGCGCCTGCTCGAGCCGCACCAGCGTCGGCAGCAGGTTGAGCCCGGTGTCCTTCTTCAGGGCAAGCGCCGCCGCCTTCAATTCCGTCGTCGTCATCGCAACGGTTTCGCCGGTCGCGGCGAATGCCACGGCATTGCCGCTGCCGCAGGACGGGAACGACAGTGCGCGGGCATCGAAGGCGTCGCTGATGCGTTCGAGGCTGACGCGGTAGTCCTTGCGGCGCGACAGCAGGTTCGTCGAGAGGATGCCCTCGTCCGACAGACGCGCCTTGCAGTTGAGGTAGAACGCCGGGGTGTCGAGTTGGCCCGGGCGCGCGTCGGCATCGAAGCCGTCGACCAGGATGAGATCGAAGGCCGGCCCGGGACGAGCCACGTACTGCGCGCCGTCGCCGATCTCGATGCGCAGCCTGGCCGGATCGTCGGGCACTTTGAAGTATTGGCGGGCAGCTGGAACGACTGCGGGATTGATCTCGACCACGGTGAGCTTCGCGTGCGGCCGATAGCGCCAGAGAAACTTCGCCAGCGATCCCGCCCCCAGGCCGATCAGCAGCGCGCGGCCCGGCCAGTCGCGATGCGGGCGCAGCAGCAGCGCCGCCATCATCTCGCGCGTGTACTCGAGTTCGAGCGCGAAGGGGCGCGCGATGCGCATCGCCCCTTGGACCCAGTCCGAGCCGAAATGCAGGCTGCGCACGCCCGCTTCTTCGCTGATCTCGATGGTCACGACGTGGGACGCCTGCTCCGGAATGATCTATTCGATGTAGCTGCGCGCTTCCTCGAAGCGCGCCGCGAACCACCCGGACCGCAGGCTCTCGGTGCGCACCTTGCCGCCGCTGCTGGGGGCGTGCACGAAGCGGCCGTCGCCGATATAGATGCCGACGTGCGAATACGGCTTGTTGCGCGTGTTGAAGAACACCAGGTCTCCGGGCTTGAGCGATGCCGGATCGATCGGACGGCCCAGCTTGGCGATGTCGGCCGCCGAGCCGGTCAGCCTGACGTTGGCCGCCTTGTCGAACACGTAGCTGACCATGCCGCTGCAATCGAGTCCCGCATCCGGGTTCTTGCCGCCGAAGCGGTAACCGGTTTCGACGAGGCCCAGCGCGAACAGCACGACGTCCTGGGCCTGCGCCGAGATCGCCGGCGCATGGGTGGCCGAAGGCACCGGCGGCGGCGACGACGGCAACATGCCGCAGCCCGCGAAGGCGAGGGCGGAACCGAGGACGATGCCCGTTCTGACGGGCGTGGACGGACGGCGGCGCATGGAACAATTCTGATCCGGTAGACTCGAATTTCATGCGCCAAAAAACGGGAGAAAAGCCATGGAATTGAAGGACGCGACGCTGCTGCGCGAACGCGCCTACGTCGCCGGCGACTGGGCTGCTGCCGACAGCGGCGCCGACTTCGCCGTGCGCAATCCCGCCACCGGCGAGAAGATCTGCACCGTGCCCGACATGGGCGCGGCCGAGACGCGACGCGCGATCGCCGCCGCCGACGCGGCATGGCCGGCCTGGCGCGCGCAGACCGCGAAGCAGCGTGCCGCGGTAATGCGCCGCTGGTTCGACCTGATGGTGACGAATGCCGACGACCTCGCCGCGCTGATGACGAGCGAGCAAGGCAAGCCGCTCGCCGAGGCACGCGGCGAAGTGCTCTATGCCGCCAGCTTCGTCGAATGGTTCGCCGAGGAGGGCAAGCGCGCTTACGGCGACGCCATGCCGAGCCCCGACCCGAAGACCCGCATCGTCGTGCTCAAGCAGCCGGTCGGCGTATGCGCGGCGATCACGCCATGGAATTTCCCGGCCGCGATGATTACCCGCAAGGTGGCGCCGGCGCTGGCCGCCGGCTGCACCGTGGTGGTCAAGCCCGCCGAGCAGACGCCGCTCAGCGCGCTGGCGCTGGCCGAGCTGGCCCGGCGTGCCGGCTTTCCCGCCGGCGTGTTCAACGTCGTGACCGGCGCCGCCGAGTCGGCGGCGAAAATCGGCGGCGAGCTGACCTCGAATCCCACCGTGCGCAAGCTCTCGTTCACCGGATCGACCGAGGTGGGAAGGCTGCTGATGGCGCAATGCGCGCCGACCGTCAAGAAGGTCTCGCTCGAACTGGGCGGCAACGCGCCCTTCATCGTCTTCGACGACGCCGACGTCGACGCGGCGGTGGCAGGCGCCATCGCCAGCAAGTACCGCAACACCGGCCAAACCTGCGTCTGCGCCAACCGGCTGCTGGTGCAGGACGGGGTGTACGAGGCCTTCACGCGCAAGCTCGTGGATGCGGTCTCGCAGCTGCGCGTGGGCGACGGGCTCGCGGGGCCCACCGAGCAGGGCCCGCTGATCGACTCCAAGGCGCTCGCCAAGGTGGAGGAGCACGTGTCCGACGCGGTCGCGCGCGGCGCGCGCGTCGCCTTCGGCGGCAAGCGTCACGCGCTTGGCGGCAACTTCTTCCAGCCCACCGTGCTCACCGAGGTGAAGACCGACATGCTGCTCGCGCGCGAGGAGACCTTCGGCCCGGTCGCGCCGCTGTTCCGCTTCCACACCGAAGCGGAGGCCATCAGGATGTCGAACGACACCGAGTACGGCCTCGCCGCGTATTTCTATACCCGCGACCTCTCGCGCGCGTGGCGCGTGTCGGAGGCGCTCGAGTACGGCATCGTCGGCCTGAATA
>DASVZI010000028.1:0-10240 GCA_036391735.1 Rhodocyclaceae bacterium | reverse complement strand
ACCGAGTGGGCCGCCGCGAAGGCGAGCCACCCGAGCGCCAGCCAGAGTTCGTTCACGACCGGTAGTCGGCGTTGATCTTCACGTAGTCGTAGGAGAAGTCGCAGGTCCACACCTTGGCGGCGTGGCTGCCGCGGCCGAGGTCCACGCGGACGGCGATCTCGGCGGGCTTCATGGCGGCGGCGCCGTCTTCCTCGCGGTAGCTTTCGGCGCGGCCGCCGTTCTCCGACACCAGTACGTCGCCGAGCCATAGCTTCGTCTTCGCCACGTCGAGGTCGCCGATGCCCGCGTTGCCAATGGCGCCGAGGATGCGGCCGAGGTTGGGGTCGGAGGCGAAGAACGCGGTCTTCACCAGCGGCGAGTGGGCGATGGCGTAGCCGGCGGCCTTGGCCTCGTCGCGGGTGCGCGCGCCGCGGATCTCGATTTCGATGAACTTGGTGGCGCCTTCGCCGTCGCGCACGATCGCCTGCGCCAGTTCACGCGCCACGTCGGTGACGGCGGCCTTGAATTCTTCCCAGCCGGCGCAGCCTACGGCATCGAAACGCGCGTCACCCTTGCCGGTCGCGATCAGGATGAAGGAGTCGTTGGTCGACGTATCGCCGTCGACGGTGACGCAGTTGAACGATTCGTCGGCAACTTCCTTGACCAGGCGCTCCAGCATCGGCTGGGCGACGGCGGCGTCGATGGCGACGAAGCCGAGCATGGTCGCCATGTTGGGCTTGATCATGCCGGCGCCCTTGGAAATGCCCGTGATGGTCACCGCCTTGCCGCCGATCGTTACCTTCTTCGATGCGACTTTTGCGACCGTATCGGTCGTCATGATGGCGTGCGCCGCGTCGTACCAGCCGTCGGCCTTGAGTGCCGAATTGGCGGCCGGCAGGCCGGCCTTGATGCGCTCGACGGGCAGCGGCTCCATGATGACGCCGGTGGAGAAGGGCAGTACCTGGTCAGCGCGCAAGTCCATCAGCATCGCCGCCGCCGCGCAGGTGGCATTGGAGGCCGTGAGGCCCGCCTCGCCGGTGCCGGCATTCGCGATGCCGGTGTTGATGACCAGTGCGCGGATGTCGCGCTTCGCCAGGTGCGTCTTGCAGACCTGCACGGGCGCGGCGCAAAAGCGGTTCTGGGTGAATACGCCCGCGACGGTGCTGCCGGCCGCCAGTTCGATCAGCGTCAGGTCGCGGCGGTTCGCCTTGCGGATGCCGGCTTCGGCGGTGCCGAGGCGGACGCCGGCGACGGCGTGGATCTGGTCAGGAGCGGGAGTGGCGTAATTGACGGTCATGGCATCTCTTTCGGTTCAATCGAAGACGTATTTCCAAAGCTCGCGCACGGCGGCCACCTTGTCGGCGACCAATGCCGGATCGACCCGGCTCTTGCCGTCGTTGAGGCGCAATGCGTGCTGCATGCGGCGGTATTCGCGGTAGGCGTTGCGCACCGCCTCGGCGAGCGGCATGGGGATCAGCCCGGCATTGGCGGCCATGCGCAGCAGCGCGATGTTGCCGCGGTTGGCGGTGAGGTCGGGGTAATCGGCAGCGTGTCCGAGCACCAAAGCCTGCACGATGAACTCGACGTCGATGAGGCCGCCGGGATCGTGCTTGAGGTCGAACAGTTCGCTCTTGCCGGCGTGTGCGTCGTACATCTTCTGCCGCATCGCCAGGACTTCGCGCTTGAGGTCCGCGAGGTCGCGCCGCTGCCGCAGAATCTCGATGCGGATGTCGTGGAAGGCATTGCCGATGGCCACGTCGCCGGCGGAGAAGCGTGCGCGCGTCAGCGCCTGGTGCTCCCACATCCAGGCCGACTCGAGCTGGTACTGGCGGAAGGCTTCGAGCGAGGTGACCACCAGCCCGGATTCGCCGTTCGGCCGCAGCCGCAGATCGGTCTCGAACAACTGCCCCGCCGAGGTCCGCGTGTCGAGCCAGGTGACGATGCGCATCGCCAGCTTCGAATAGACCTGCGCTGCGTCGGGATGATCGTCGTCGAACAGGAAGATCAGGTCGAGGTCGGACGCGTAGCCGAGCTCCTTGCCGCCGAGCTTGCCGTAGCTGATGACGGCGAAGCGCGGCACGTCGCGATGGCGGCGCAGCAGCTTGCGCCAGGCATAGCTGACGGTGAGGTCGAGCACGATGTCGGCGAGTTCCGATAGATGGTCCGACAGCCGTTCCAGCGGTAGCAGTCCGGCCAGGTCCTGCGCCAGCAGGCGGAACACCTGGGCGTGGTGCGCTTCGCGCATGAGGTCCATCTGCCGCTCGGTGTCGGGTTCCGCCTCCTCCAGGCGGCCGTCGAGTTCGCCGCGGAAGGCCGGCCAGTCGGGCGCCGCTTCCAGGCTGCGGGCATCCAGCAGTTCGTCGAGCAGGATCGGGTGGCGCAGCAGGTAGGCGGCGGCCCAGCTCGAGCTGCCGGCAATCTCGGCGAGCTTCTTGAGCGCCTGCGGGTATTGCAGCAGCAGCGCCAGATAGGCGGCGCGGCGCGACACGGATTCCAGCAGGTCGAGGCAGCGGGCCAGCGTGGCGTCGGGATCGGCGGTTTCCGCGGCCGCCTCGATGACGCGCGGCACCAGCGTGTCGAAGCGGCCCCGGGCGACGTCCGAAAGCTGCTGGTAGCGCGCGCCGGCGCGCACGCCGGCGAGGCGCTGGCAGGCTGCGGCGACGTCCTTGAAGCCGAGCTGCGCCAGGCGCTCGGCATGGCCGTCCGCGCCGGACCAGACGCCGTCGAGTTCGTGATCCTTGGCATTGGGATCGCTGAAGACGGCCTCGAAGTGGTGGGTGACGTTCTGGCGGTGATCGTCGAGCTCGGCCAGCAGCGCTTCGAACGAGCTGAATCCCATGGCGGTCGCGATCAGCGCCTGATCGCCGGGACTTTCCGGCAGGCTATGGGTCTGCGCGTCGTCGAGATACTGCAGGCGATGCTCGAGGCGGCGCAGGAAGTCGTACGCGGCGGCGAGATCGTTGACGGCATCCCGAGTCAGGTGGCCGCGCTCGGCGAGCAGGCGCAGCACGCGCAGCGTCGGCTTGATCTGCAGCGCGCGATCGCGGCCGCCGCGGATCAGCTGGAAGACCTGGGCGATGAACTCGATCTCGCGGATGCCGCCCGGCCCCAGCTTGATGTTGTTCGCCATGTCCTTCTTGGCGACTTCCCGGCGGATCTGCGCATGCAGGCCGCGCATGGCTTCGAAGGTCCCGAAGTCGAGGTACTTGCGGAACACGAAGGGTCCGCGCATCGCCTCGATCTCCTCATGGCGGTCGCCGGTCAGCGGACGTGCCTTGATCCAGGCGTAGCGCTCCCATTCGCGGCCCTGCGTGACGAAGTAATTCTCCAGCATGCCGAAGGAGCAGGCCAGCGGACCGGAGTCGCCGTCGGGGCGCAGGCGCATGTCGACGCGGAAGACGCGTCCGTCGCCTGTCGCGTCGGCCAGCGCGTTGATGAGGGCGCGACCCAGGCGAGTGAAATACTCGAAGTTCGAGATCGGACGCTCGCCGTCGGTCTCGCCTTCCTCGGGATAAACGAAGATCAGATCGATGTCCGACGATACGTTCAATTCGCGGCCGCCGAGCTTGCCCATGCCGATGACGATCAGCTTCTGCTCTCGGCCGTCGGCGGCGCGCGGGGTGCCATAGCGGACCTGCTGCGCCGCGGAAAGGACTTCGAGCGCCGCCGTGACGGCGACTTCCGCGAGCGCGGTCATGGCTTCGGTGACCTCAGCCAGCGGCGCGCCGCCGCCGAGGTCGTGCGCCGCCATGTGGGCGAAGGCGCGCTGCTTGAGGCGCCGCAGGGCGGGCTTGAGGCCCTCCTCGTCGAGTGGCTCCGCGTGCAGCCAGGCGTCCAGTTCCCGCACGCCCAGAGGCCAGGGCTTGCCGGACTCGACTTCCTCCGCCAGGCCCTCCCTGATTTCCAGCAGGCGCGCGACGTAGCGCGAGCATTGGGGAAAGGCGGCCGGGGGGGTCATTGGTTTAGAATGCGGGTTTGATTGCCGGGCCCGCCATTGTAGCGTTTCGCATGGCGGCGGCGCGCCACCGCCAATGCGCATAACCGCGATTTCCGTTCCCTTCCGCCGTTTCCTTTCGCATCCCTTCGCGCGCCGCTCGCTGCGCGCGGCAGGGCTGTTGGCGCTCGGGGCGTATTTCGTCTTCGGCATCCTGGTGCTGACGTTGCGCTATGCCATCCTGCCGCAGATCGAGAACTACCGTGGCGACATCGAGGCAACCCTGTCCCGCAGCCTGAAGCTGCCCGTCACGATCCGCGCCATCGACGCCGGCTGGGCGGGGCTGCGGCCGCGGCTGCGCATCCACGGTCTCGAGGTGCACGACGCGGAGGGCCGGCCGGGCCTCGGGCTCGACGAGGTGCGCGCCGAACTGGCCTGGTCCTCGCTGTGGCACCTGGGGCTGCGCCTGCATCGCCTCGACATTCTCTCGCCCGACCTCGACATCCGCCGCGACAAAGTGGGACATTTGTTCGTCGCCGGCCTCGAAGTGGCGGCCGGGGGACCGGAGAGCGGGTTCGACCAGTGGCTGCTTGCGCAGGACCGCATCGTGGTGCGCGACGCATCGGTGCGCTGGCACGACGACATGCGCGGGGCGCCCGCGCTGGCGCTGACCCGCCTGAACGTCGACCTGCAGAACGACGGCAGCCGCCATCGCTTCGGCCTGGTCGCCGATCCTCCGCCGGCCCTGGCGGCGCGGCTCGACGTGCGCGGCGACCTGCGCGGCCGCGATCCCGCCCGGATGGAGTCCTGGCGCGGCGAGGCCTACGCCGAGCTCGACTACGCGGATCTCGCCGTCTGGCGCACCTGGGTCGACTATCCGATCGAACTGCCTCGCGGCAGCGGCGCGCTGCGCCTTTGGCTCGCCTTCGCCGACGAGCAGGCAACCGGCGTCACCGCCGACGTGCGCCTCGCCAACGTGCAGCTGCGTTTTGCGCCGGATCTGCCCGCGCTCGATCTGGCCCGCCTGGAAGGCCGCATCGCGGCGACGCGTCGCACCGAAGGGCTGGACCTGGAAACGCGCCGCCTCGAGCTGGCCACGCGCGACGGCATCCGCCTTGCGCCCACCGACTTCCGGCTGCGCTACCGGGCACCGGCGGCCGATCGTCCTTCCAGCGGAGAGCTCGAGACGAACGAACTCGACCTCACTGCGCTCGGCGCCCTGGCGGCGCATCTTCCCCTTTCCGGGCCGCTGCGCGAAAAATTGGCCGCCTATGCCCCGCACGGCCGATTGAAGGATTTCAAGCTGGGCTGGAGCGGCAATGCCGAGGATCTCAAGACTTGGCGCGTGAAGGGGCGCTTCGAAGAACTCGGTTTGGCGTCGGTCGATGGCCGGCCGGGATTTGCCGGCCTGACGGGCAGCGTCGACGGAGACGACCGGTCGGGCAGCGCATCGCTCGCGAGCGGTGCCGCTGCGCTCGACCTGCCTTCGGTGTTCGCCGATCCGCGCCTGGAGTTCGAGGCCATCGCTGCGGACGCACGCTGGAAGGCGGACGCCGGCGGCCTCGACGTGCAGTTGGCGCGTGCCACCTTCCACAATCGGGACGCCGCCGGCGAGGCGGTTGGACGCTACTTCCGCGCCAGCAGCGGCGGTCCCGGCGAAATCGACCTCTCGGCGAAGCTGACGCATGCGGCCGGCAATGCCGTGTGGCGCTACATGCCGCTGGCCGTGAATGGCGACGTGCGGACCTGGCTCAAGGACTCCATCGTCGCGGGAATCGCCGACGAGGCGACGCTGCGCCTGAAAGGCGACCTCGCCAAGTTTCCCTTCGCCGGCGGCAAGGAAGGCATCTTCCAGGTGAAGGGACGCTTCCACGATGCCGTGCTGCGCTACGCACCGGGCTGGCCCGAGATCCGGGAAATCAACGGCGAATTGCTGTTCGAAGGTACGCGCATGCTGATCCAGGCGCATGGCGGCAAGATCCTCGGCGTCGGCGTCGGTCCGGTGGCGGCGGAGATCGCCGATCTCGAATCGCCGGAGGAGCTGATGTCCGTCGAAGGGCATGCGAAGGGCCCGACGACCGAGTACCTGAAGTTCATCGAAGCGAGTCCGGTCGGCGAGCATATCGACCATTTCACCGAGGACATGAAGGCCCTCGGCGACGGCGACTTGCGGCTGCGGCTCGACATGCCGCTGCGGCATGTGGCGGCGACGCGCGTGGACGGTCATTTCCGCTTCATGAACGACCAGGTCGTGCCCGATCCCGACTTGCCGCCGCTCACCGACGTCGTCGGCGAGCTGCATTTCACGGGCGACGGACTCGATGCCCAGAAGATCCGCGCCAACGTCCTCGGCATGCCGCTGAGCGTCGATGTCGCCACGACGGCCGACGGCAGCGTCGCCATCAAGGCCGCCGGCATGCTGGTGCCGCGCACCCTGGCGCAGCAGACGGGGCTGGTTCTGTTCGACAGCCTGTCGGGGTCGGCGCCATGGAGCGGCAGCATCCGGGTCAAGAAGAAGAGCGCCGAGGTGCGCATCGAGTCGAGCCTGCAGGGCATCGCTTCGGCCCTGCCCGAACCCTTCAACAAGACGACGCGCGAGACCATGCCCCTGGTGCTCGATCGCAAGCAGCTGGCGGCCGGCCGCAGCCAGCTGAGCGCCAGCCTCGGCAGTGCCTTGAAGGCGACGATCATGCGGCGCACCGACGCCGGCAAGTCGGTCGTCGAGCGCGGGGTGATCGCCATCGGCACGGCGCCGAAGCTGCCGGACCGCGGGGTCCTGCTCGCAGTGCAGGCGAAACGGGTCGATGTCGATCTCTGGCGCGGTTTGGCGTCCGGCAACGGCAACGGCCGCGGCAGCGACAATGGCAGCGGCCTGCCGCTGAGCCAAATCGATCTTCGCACCGACGAGTTGCGGGCGCTGGGACACAGCCTTGCGGGCGTGCGCCTGGTCGCCACGCAGGGCGCGGGAGTCTGGAAGGCCGACGTGCGCAGCCGCGACGTTTCCGGAACGCTCGAGTGGGACGACAAGGGCGCCGGGCGCATCTCGGGTCATCTGGCGCAGCTCGCCATCGGCGACTCCTCGCCCGGCGAAAAGCCGGCGACGGTCGATACGTCGGAGGAAATGCCCGCCATCGACCTTCTCATCGATCGCTGCGTCGTGCAGGGCAAGGATCTAGGTGCGGTGAAGTTCAAGGCGGAGAATGCCAAGGACGGCTACTGGAATGCGCAGTTCAACGTCCGGAACGACGACCTGGGGGTAGATGGAACCGGGCGCTGGCGTCCCGATCCGCATGCCGCCGACACCCATGTCGAACTCACGCTGACGACCAAGAGCATCGAGCGCCTGCTGGGCCGGCTCGGCTATCCGGAAGCGGTCAAGCGCGGTACCGCCACGCTCGAGGCCAAGCTGTCGTGGAACGGCCCGCCGACCTCGCTCGACTACGGCAGCCTCAACGGCACGCTCAGGTTCGAGGCCTTCAACGGCCAGTTCGCCAAGCTCGAGCCGGGCGTCGGCCGGCTGCTGGGCGTGCTCTCGCTGCAGTCGCTGCCGCGCCGGCTGACGCTCGATTTCCGCGACGTGTTCAGCGAGGGCTTCGCCTTCAACGGCATCGCCGGCGACGCCACGGTCACGCGCGGCGTGATCGAGACCAAGAACCTCAAGATCCTCGGGCCGGCGGCCAAGGTGCTGATGTCGGGCACCGTCGACCTCGGCGCCGAGACGCAGAATCTCAATGTGCGGGTGCAGCCGGAACTGGGCGAGTCGATCGCCACCGGCACTGCATTGGTGCACCCCGTGGTCGGGCTCGCGTTCTGGACCTTCAATAAGCTGTTCGGGAACCCCTTCGATATCGCGTTCTCCTACGAGTATTCTGTGACCGGCTCGTGGGCCGATCCCAAGGTCGTCAAGCTGGCCGGGCAGCCGCCGGCGCCGAAGGAGGGAGCCGCGAAATGACGTTGCGCATCGCCGCGGTACAGATGGTGTCGGGGCCGGACGTGGCGCCTAACCTGGAGACCGCCGCAAGGCTGGTGGCCGATGCGGCCGCACAGGGTGCGCAACTGGTCGCCTTGCCCGAGTACTTCCCGCTGATCGGCGCCGCGGACTCGGGCCTCTCGGTGCGCGAATGCGAAGGCGAGGGGCCGCTCCAGCGCTTCCTCGCCGAAACCGCGGAGCGCCACGGCATCTGGCTGGTCGGCGGTTCGATTCCGCTGCACGGCGAGGACCCGTACAAGCTGCGCAACGGCTGCCTGGTCTTCGACCCGGCCGGGCGCCGCGTCGCACGCTACGACAAGATCCACCTGTTCGGCTTCCAGAAGGGGGAGGAGCGCTACGACGAGGGCGCCACCATCGAAGCGGGTGCCGATCCGATCGCCTTCGACGGGCCCGGCGCGCGCGTCGGACTGGCGATCTGCTACGACCTGCGCTTCCCCGAACTTTTTCGCGCCCTCGGCACCGTCGACCTGCTCGTCATCCCTGCGGCTTTCACCGAAACGACGGGACGGGCTCACTGGGAACTGCTGTTGCGGGCCCGCGCCGTCGAGAACCAGTGCTACGTGCTGGCGTCGGCCCAGGGCGGCCGTCATCCGACGGGCCGTGTCACCCATGGCAACAGCATGATCGTCGACCCCTGGGGCAGCGTGCTGGCGCGCATCGACAAGGGCGAAGGCGTCATCGTGTCGGAACTCGATCCCCAGCGCATTGCCGAAGTGAGGACAACCCTGCCGGCCCTGCAACACCGAATACTAAAAGGACATCCATGACCACCGAGAGCGCAAGCCTTTTCCGCACCGCCGAACAGTGCCTGCTGACGCCGTTCGAACTGACCCCGGCCAAGCTTTCCGGCGTCTTCGGCGAAATGCTCGGCCACCGCGTCGACTACGCGGATCTCTACTTCCAGTATGCGCGATCCGAAGCCTGGAGCCTGGAAGAGGGCATCGTGAAGTCGGGCAGCTTCAACATCGAGCAGGGGGTCGGCGTCCGCGCCATCGCCGGCGACAAGACCGCGTTCGCCTATTCGGACGAGATCAGCCTGCCGGCGCTCGAATCCGCCGCCAAGGCGACGCGCGCCATCGCGGCGCAAGGCAGCGCGGGCAGCGCGCCGGCGCTCGGCCAGCGGCTGGCGCCCGCGCTCTACGGCGCCCACGACCCGATCGTGTCGCTCGCCGACGCCGAGAAGGTCCGGTTGCTCGAGCGCGTGGAGAGCTTCGCACGCGCTGCCGATCCGCGCGTCTCCGAAGTGATGGCCAGCGTAGCAGGCTCGTGGGAAGTCGTGATGGTGATGCGCTCCGACGGCCATCTCGCCGCGGACGTGCGTCCGCTGGTGCGGGTGTCGGTGACGGTCATCATGCAGGAGAACGGCCGGCGCGAGCAGGGCTACGCCGGCGGCGGCGGCCGCTACGACTATTCGTATTTCACCGACGAGCGCCTGCGCACCTATGCCGCGCAGGCGGTGCACCAGGGTTCGGTCAACCTCGCCGCGAAGCCCGCCCCGGCGGGCGCCATGACGGTGGTGCTGGGCGCCGGCTGGCCCGGCATCCTGCTGCACGAAGCGATCGGCCACGGCCTGGAAGGCGACTTCAACCGCAAGGGGAGCTCCGCCTTTTCGGGGCGCATCGGCGAGCAGGTGGCGGCCAAGGGCGTGACCGTGATCGATGACGGCACCATTCCCGACCGGCGCGGCTCCCTGTCCATCGATGACGAAGGCAACCCGACGCGGCGCACCGTGCTGATCGAGGACGGCATCCTGGTCGGCTACATGCAGGATTCCTTGAACGCGCGCCTGATGGGCGTCGAGCCGACCGGCAACGGCCGGCGCGAATCCTTCGCTCACCTGCCGATTCCGCGCATGACGAACACCTTCATGCTGAACGGAGACAAGGATCCGCAGGAGATCATCGCCTCGGTGAAGAAGGGCCTCTACGCAGCCAACTTCGGCGGCGGCCAGGTCGACATCACCAGCGGCAAGTTCGTCTTCTCGACGGCCGAGGCCTACCTGATCGAGGACGGCAAGATCACGACGCCGGTCAAGGGCGCGACGCTGATCGGCAACGGGCCGGAAGTGTTGAAGCACGTCTCGATGATCGGCAACGACATGGCGCTCGACCCCGGGGTTGGAACCTGCGGCAAGGATGGGCAGAGCGTGCCGGTGGGGGTGGGTTTGCCGACTTTGCGGATCGATGGGCTCACCGTCGGCGGTACCGGGCGCTAGTTGCGCTCGATTGGCATGGCTGCCTTAGCGGGCCGGCGGGGTGCCCTGCTGCACTCCGTGTCCTCCGGCGGACAAGAACGATAAGGCGTCCGCCTCCTCCTTTACCTGCGTGCAGCAGGGC
>DASVZI010000027.1:0-3926 GCA_036391735.1 Rhodocyclaceae bacterium | reverse complement strand
ACGTCGCCCGGGTAGGCTTCACGGCCCGGCGGACGGCGCAGCAGCAGGGAGATCTGGCGGTACGCCCAGGCTTGCTTGGTCAGGTCGTCGTAAATAATCAGGGCGTCCTGGCCACGGTCGCGGAAGTACTCGCCCATGGTGCAGCCCGAGTACGGCGCGATGAACTGCAGCGCGGCGGATTCGGAAGCGGTGGCGGCAACGACGATGGTGTATTCGAGGGCGCCATGCTCTTCGAGCTTGCGCACCACGTTGGCAACGGTCGAGGCCTTCTGACCGATGGCAACGTAGATGCAGATCATGTTCTGGCCCTTTTGGTTGATGATCGCATCAACCGCAACGGCGGTCTTACCGGTCTGGCGGTCGCCGATGATCAGCTCGCGCTGGCCGCGGCCGATCGGCACCATGGAGTCGATGGACTTCAGGCCGGTCTGGACGGGCTGGGAAACCGACTTGCGCCAAATAACGCCCGGGGCGACCTTCTCGATCTTGTCGGTCATCTTGGCGTTGATCGGGCCCTTGCCATCGATCGGCTGGCCCAGCGCGTTCACCACGCGGCCGAGCAGCTCGGGGCCGACCGGCACTTCGAGAATGCGGCCGGTGGTCTTGACGACGTCGCCTTCGGTGATGTGCTCGTATTCGCCGAGAACTACGGCGCCGACGGAGTCGCGCTCGAGGTTCAGGGCCATGCCGAAGGTGTTGCCGGGGAACTCCAGCATCTCACCCTGCATGACGCCCGCAAGGCCGTGCACGCGGCAGATGCCGTCGGTCACGGAGACCACGGTGCCTTGCGTACGCAGGTCGGCGCCGGCCTGGAGGTTTTGAATCTTGGATTTGATCAGTTCGCTGATTTCGGATGGGTTGAGCTGCATGTAAAGCTCCTTAATTCCTGAGGGCCGTGGCCATGGCATCGAGCCTGCCGCGCACGGAGACGTCGAGCATCTGGTCGCCGACGACGACCTTGACGCCGCCGATGAGTTCGGGGTCGACCTTGATCTCGAGGCTGAGTTTCGACTTGAAGTGGGCTTCAAGGCTCGGCAGCAGTTCACGGCTTTGCTTGTCGTCGAGCGGGAACGCGCTGTACACCACGGCGTCCTTGACGCCTTCTTCCGCGCTCTTCAGATTCTCGAAGAAGTCCGCGATCTCGGGCAGCACGGAGAGGCGATTGTTGGTGGCGAGCAACTGGATGAAATTGGCCAGGTCGCCATCGACGTCCTTGCCGAGCAGGGACTTGATGACATCCGCCTTCTGCGCCGCGGTCGGTGCCGGATCGGCGATGCAGGCGGCCACGTCGGGATTACCGACGTAGGCGGCCAGCGACGCGAGTCGTCCGGACCAGGCCGAAAGCTGACCCTTCTCCTTCGCGAGGCGGAACACCGCCTCGGCGTAGGGACGTGCGATGGTGACGAGCTCGGCCATTCGATCAAAGCTCCTGCTTCAGCGCCGACAGCATGTCGGCATGCGCGGCCGCATTGACTTCGCGGCGCAGGATCTTCTCGGCGCCGGCCACCGCCAGCTCGGCGACGCGCTCGCGCAGCGCGGAGCGGGCACGCTCGGCTTCCTGCTCGAGTTCCGCCAGCTTGGCGTTGTAGACCTTCTCGGCCTCGGTCTTGGCGGCTTCCTTGGCGTCCTCGACGATGCGGCGGGCCTGCTTGTCCGCTTCGGCGGTGATGCCGGCGGCGCGGTCCTTCGCTTCGCGCAGGGCGTCGGCGGAACGCTTGGCGGCCAATTCGAGGTCGTGCTTGCCGCGCTCGGCGGCAGCCAGGCCGTCGGCGATCTGCTGCTGGCGGTCGGCCATGGCCTTCTGCAGCGGCGGCCAGATGAACTTCATCGTGATCCAGATGAAGATGGCGAACCAAATCATCTGGCCGATGAGGGTTGCGTTGATGCTCACGCTAATCTCCTGGTTGGGTGGGTTTCAACCGGTCAGCAGCTTAGTGGGGCGTGACGAGCGAGATGAACGGGTTGGCGAACAGCAGGAACAGGGCGATACCGACGCCGATCATGGTCACCGCGTCGAGCAGACCGGCGACGATGAACATCTTGACCTGCAGCGTGGGGATCATTTCGGGCTGGCGAGCGGCGCCTTCCAGGAAACGGCCACCGAGGATACCGAAGCCGATGGCGGTGCCGAGCGCGCCGGCGCCGATCAGGATCGCGACGGCGATGGCAGTGTTACCAAGCAGCACGGAAAGTTCCATTTGTAACTCCTTTAGAGATCGAGGTTGGTTCGAAAAAAACGGTTAGTGGGATTCGGATGCCATCGACATGTAGACGATGGTCAGCATCATGAAGACGAAGGCCTGGAGCGTGATGATCAGGATGTGGAACAGCTCCCAGGGCAGCGCCAGCGGCAACTGCCAGATGCCCAGCAGGCCGATCAGGATGAACACCATCTCGCCGGCGTACATGTTGCCGAACAGACGCAGGGAGAGGGAGATCGGCTTCGCGATGTCTTCGATGACGCGGAACAGGAAATTGATGGGGGCCAGCTTGGCGCCGAACGGGGCGGTAAACACCTCGTGCATGAAACCGCCGAAGCCCTTCACCTTGAAGTTCAGGAAGATCATGATGCAGAACACCGTGATCGACATCGCGAAGGTGAGGTTGGGGTCGGTGGTCGGCACGAACTTGAAGGGCAGGTGCTCGTTGCCGGTGGCGTGCTGAACGGTCCAGGGCAGGAAGTCGACCGGCACCAGGTCCATCGCGTTCATGGCGAACACCCAGATGAAAATGGTGATGGCCAGCGGGGCGATCAACGGGTTGTTGCCGTGGTAGGTGTCCTTGACCTGCTGGTTGACGAACGAGAGGACCATCTCGAAGAAGTTCTGCCAGCCCTTCGGCACGCCCGCGGTGGCGCGCTGCGCGATGACGGCCAGCGACACGAAGACGACCAGGCCAAGCAGGCCGGAAACGATCAGGGTGTCGAGGTGGAAGGTCCAGAACCCGGTACCGACCTTGAGGTTGGTCAGGTGGTGGGTGATATAGGAAGTCGCGGTCAGTTCGCCGTGTTCAGCAGCAGACATTGTCAGTTCCGAGTTTTAAGCAGCGCCGCCCAATAGACGGCTACGGTTAACGCGAAGCCCAAAAAAAGCGGCAAAGCCGCCAGATCCTTGTATTCAACAAACGCGAGGGCGAAACCGCCGAGAATGACCGCGAACTTGTAGGTCTCCCCGAGCATCTGCCCCCGGTACAGCTTGGCTGGGTCCGTTTCGCGACGAAAAGCGCGCCAAACGTAAGCGACGGCCCCGAGCACCCCAATCCCACCGCCGATGGCTGCCGAGACCGCAGCATGGAACCCGCCGAGAAGCCCCGCGACTCCCGCGCCGCACAAAGTCACGGCGCACTGCCACTTCAGCAACCACCTTATTTCAGGACGCACATGGGCCCCAAAAACTTACTAATAATAGCACCAAGGTCAGTCTCATACAAGAGTCGAATGCTGCCAGTGCACAAACTGCTTAGGCGCGCCGCAGCCGCTCGAGGATGCCGTCGAGCTGCTCGAGGCTGCCGAACTTGACGCTCAGGCTGCCCGCGCCCTTGCGGTTGGCGGAGATCTTCACCGTGGCGCCGAGGGCGTCGGAGAGGTCCTCCTCGAGGCGCAGCAGGTCGCGGTCGACGCTCCTGACCGCTTTGCCGTTCTTGGGCGTCGGGTTGAGTTCGCGCGCCGCCAGCTTCTCCGCTTCGCGCACCGAGTAGCCCTTCTCGACGATGAGGGCAGCCACCCTCCCCTGCTCCGCCTTGGGCAACGGCAGCAGCGCCCGCGCGTGACCCATCTCGATGTCGCCGGCCATGAGCATGTCCTGCGCCGGCTTGGCGAGCTGCAGCAGGCGCAGCAGGTTCGAGGCGGCCGGGCGCGAGCGGCCGACGGCATCGGCCGCCTGCTGGTGCGTCATGCCGAATTCATCGATCAGGCGCTGCAGGCCGGC
>DASVZI010000026.1:0-3336 GCA_036391735.1 Rhodocyclaceae bacterium | reverse complement strand
ATGACTTTCAAGCTGCCCGATTTCACCCTGCCCGCCCCCATCGCGCGCCTGGGTGGCCGCCTGCCGCAACTGCCGCCCAGCCTGGCCTTCATCGCCGGACTCAACGTCGCGCTCGGCCGCATGATCCCGCGCGAGCCGCTGGAGCCGCTGGTCGGCAAGCGCTTCGCCATCCGCGTCACCGATGCGGGGCTTACGCTGCGCTTCGCCTATTCGTCCCGCGGCTTCCGGCCTATCTTCGACGCCGCGCACCCCGACCTCACCATCTCGGCGCGCAGCCGCGACTTCATCGCGCTGCTGGCGCGCGAGGAGGACCCCGACACGCTGTTCTTCAGCCGCCGCCTGCTGATGGAAGGCGACACGGATCTCGGCCTGCTGGTGAAGAACACCCTCGACGGCATCGAACTGCCGCGCTTCGACGCGTCGCGCCTGGCGCCGCTCGAAGCGCTGCGCCGGCTGCGCGAGCGGCTCGCCGTGCCGCGCGGCGCCTGAGCAGGGAAGCGCGCGCAGCTTGCGGCCGGCGTCTTCCCGCCTCAGCCTCTACTTCGCCGCGGCCTATACCCTGCTGGCGATCTACGCCAGCCTGCATCCCTTCTCCGGCTGGCGCGACACGGGCGTCGAGCCCTTCGCCTTCCTTTCGGCGGCTTGGCCGCGGCACTGGACGGGCTTCGACCTGTTCGTCAACGTCATCGCCTACCTGCCGCTCGGTTTCCTTTGGTTTCCGGTCGCGCAGCCGCGCCTCGGCCGCGTCGGCGCGGTGCTGCTGGTTACCCTTGGCGGCGCGACGCTCAGCCTGTGCATGGAGGCCCTGCAGAACTACCTGCCGAGCCGCGTGCCCTCCAACGTCGACCTCGCCTGCAATGCGCTGGGCACCTTCATCGGCACGCTTGCCGGCGCCCGCTGGGGCCATCAGCTGCTCGACGGCGGCAAGCTGCATGACTTGCGCCTGCGGCTGTTCCGCCACGGCGCCATGGGCGACGCCGGCCTGCTGCTGCTGGGGCTCTGGCTGATGAGCCAGCTGACGCCGGAAACCCTGCTGTTCGGCAACGGCGACCTGCGCGAACTGCTCGACCTGCCCGCACCCATCGACTACACGGCGGAGACTTTCGCCCAGGTCGAGGCCGGCGTGGTGTGCGGTCATACCCTGGCGGTCGCCCTGCTGGCGACGCGGCTCGGCCGGGTATCGCTGCGCCTTCCGGTGGTCGGACTGCTCGCCGCTGCGCTGGCGACCAAGACGCTGGTGCTGGCGCTGAGCCTCGGCGGCGACCACGGCTTCGCCTGGGCCACCTACGGCGCGGCCTTCGGGCTCATCACCGGCATGATCCTCTGGCTGATCTGCCTGCTGCTGCCCGGCGCGCTGCAGCAGGCCGCGGCCGCGCTGGCGCTGTTGCTGGCCACCGTACTGGTCAACCTGGCGCCCGACAATCCCTATCTCGCCAACACCTGGCAGACCTGGAATCCCGGCCAGTTCCTCAATTTCCACGGCCTCACCAAGCTGGTGTCATCGCTATGGCCTTTCCTGGCCCTGCCCTGGCTGATGATGCTGCGCACCGAGAAACGCACATGACCGAAGCCATCACCGACCTCACGACCCTGCGCGCCGCCCTGCGCGACTTCGCCGCCGCCCGCGACTGGCGGCCCTTCCACACGCCGAAGAACCTCGCCATGGCGATGATCGTGGAGGCGGCGGAGTTGGTCGAGCATTTCCAGTGGGCGACGCCGGAGGAAAGCATGTCGCCCTCGCCGGAAAAGCTCGCGGCTATCCGCGATGAAGTGGCGGATACGCTGATTTACTTGGTTGAGTTGGCGGATGTGCTGGACATCGATCTGATCGCCGCGGCGCGGGACAAGATTGCGAAGAACGCGGTCAAGTATCCGGCGCCGTAGGGATGAGTGTTCGGGCCGGCAGGGTGTCCTGCTGCGCTCCGTGTCCCCCGGCGGACAAGGGCGATAAGGCGTCCGCCTCCTCCTTTACCTGCGCGCAGCAGGACACCCTACCGGCCCAGGAACCGCGGCAGCGACTTGAGGGCAACAGCAACGGCATCAAGCCGCGGGTGGCGGGGGATCGTCGACGCGTAGGTAAAGGAGGAGGCCCGGGCCTCTGTCTCATCCGGGCCGGGGGACACGGAGCGGCGACGATCCCCCGTCGCCCGCGGCGGTCGCAAGCCATGACTTCAACGCGGTTCGCCCTGACCTCCCCACCCGCGGGATAATGGAGCCTTTCGACCCCGAGTATCGCCATGAGCTTCTACAAGTACCACGTCTTCTTCTGCACCAACCAGCGCGCCCCCGGCGAGATCGCCTGCGAGAACCACGGCGCCGCCGCAATGCGCGACTACGCCAAGCAGCGCGTGAAAGCGCTCGGCGATGCGGTGCAGGGCAACGTGCGCATCAACTCGGCCGGCTGCCTGGGGCGCTGCGAGCTGGGCCCGACCGTCGTCATCTATCCCGAAGGCACCTGGTACACCTACGTCGACCAGGAAGACATCGACGAAATCATCGACCGCCACCTGGTCAAGGGCGAGATCGTCGAGCGGCTGAAGATCTGAGGACGATCCCATGAGCCGCCACGAAAGGCTGCTGCTGGACGGCGCCACGGGCAAGATCGAGACTTTCGTCGAGCCTTGCGACGAGCCCTTGGGCGTCGCGCTGATCGCCCATCCGCATCCGCTGTTCGGCGGCACCGCCGAGAACAAGGTAGTGACGACCCTGGCGCGCGCCCTGCGCGATCTCGGCTGCGCGACGCTGCGGCCCAACTTCCGCGGCGTCGGCGCCAGCGAAGGCACCTTCGATGCCGGCGGCCTCGAGACCGACGACCTTGCCGCCGTGCTGGCCTACGGCCGCGCGCGCTTCGGCGGCGAACTGCCCATCTATCTGGCCGGCTTCTCCTTCGGCGCCTACGTCGCCACCCGCCTCGCCAAGCAGCTGGCCGAGGCCGGCACGCCGGCGCGGCGGCTGGTGCTGGTGGGCACGGCGGCCGGCTACATCAGCGGCGACCGCCAGTACGAGACCGAGGCCGTCGCCCCCGACACCATCGTCATCCACGGCTCGGCGGACGAGACCGTGCCGCTCGAGAATGTGATGAAGTGGGCCGAGCCGCTGGAACTCGCCGTCAGCGTGATCCCCGGCGCCGACCATTTCTTCCACCGCAAGCTGCATATCATCCGGCGCATCATCGAGGCCTCATGGAAGGCCTGAGCCCGCTCGCGGTCGAAGGCCTGCGCAAGTCCTACGGCGGGCGCGAGGTCGTCGCGGGCGTGTCCTTCGCCTTGCGGCCCGGCGAATGCTTCGGCCTGCTCGGGCCCAACGGCGCCGGCAAGACGACCACGCTGCGCTGCT
>DASVZI010000025.1:0-64504 GCA_036391735.1 Rhodocyclaceae bacterium | reverse complement strand
TGCGCGCCGACCGTCAAGAAGGTCTCGCTCGAACTGGGCGGCAACGCGCCCTTCATCGTCTTCGACGACGCCGACGTCGACGCGGCGGTGGCAGGCGCCATCGCCAGCAAGTACCGCAACACCGGTCAGACCTGCGTCTGCGCCAACCGGCTGCTGGTGCAGGACGGCGTCTATGACGAGTTCGCCCGCAAGCTGGCGGCGAAAGTCGCGGAACTGAAGGTGGCGCCGGGCACCGAGGAGGGTGCGGCGCAGGGCCCGCTGATCGACGCCCAGGCGCTGGCCAAGGTCGAGGCGCACATCGCCGACGCCCTGGCGAAGGGCGCCCGCGTGCTGACCGGCGGCAAGCGCCATCCGCGCGGCGGCACCTTCTTCGAGCCCACCGTGCTGGTCGACGTGACCCCCGATATGCGCTGCGCGCGCGAGGAGACCTTCGGGCCCGTGGCGCCGCTGTTCCGCTTCAAGACCGAGGCCGATGCCATCGCGCTCGCCAACGCCACCGAATATGGCCTGGCGGGCTACTTCTACAGTCGCGACATCGGCCGCGTCTGGCGCGTCGCCGAGGCGCTCGAATACGGCATGGTGGGCGTCAATACCGGGGTGATTTCGAACGAAGTCGCGCCCTTCGGCGGCGTCAAGCAGTCGGGCATTGGCCGCGAAGGCTCGAAGTACGGCATCGACGAGTACCTCGAGATCAAGTACGTCTGCATGGCCGTGTAGCGCAGCTGCCGCTCCGGCCGAGCCGCAGTTCAGTGGCCGCCGGATGCCACGTCCCGGCGCTGGCGGCGGCGATCGAGCCACCAGGCGAACACCGGCAGCAGCACGAACGAGCCCGGCAGCATCAGGATGACAAGATAGGGCGACAGGTGCGCCATCGCGCGCAGCTGGTCATGCAGTTCGGTGCGCTCGGCGCGCGACCAGGGGTCGCCGTTGCGATGCTTCATCAGCAAAGGCATCAATCCGCGGACCTTGGCGAACTCCGCCAGCAACGCCTGCTGCTCGCGCCGCTGCACGTCGAGGAACTTGTGGGCGAGGCTCGGCGGAATCCGCCGCTTGCCCGCGCCTGCGGCAAACTCCCGCGAGGCCGCCTGGGTGTGCGACCGTTGGGGAAAGCGCAAGGTCATCGAGTGGGAACGTGGTGGGCGAGCCAGTCGCGCACCCGTCCCCAGGCCTGCCAGGCGGCGACGCCGCGGCGAGCCCAGCGCAGCACCCCGCGCGGGCGCGCGATCACCAGCCCGAGACCCGCGGCAGCGATCACCTCGGGGTGCCGCCTGATCCAGCGCACGCCGTCGACGACGGCATCGCCCGCGCGCAGTACTGGCGCGACGCCGTAGGCGTATTCGGCAAAGCGGGCGCGCAGCTCGGCGCTGCGATACTGGAGGCGCTGCTTCTTCAGCGCGAACTCGACTTCGGTGCTCATTATTCGTCGGGGTTCAGCGCCGCGCGGTCTCCCTTGAGCTCCGCCAGCGTCGCGGCGAACAGCCGCGACTGCTGCTTGACCAGGCGCAACGCCATTACCGTGGAGAAGACGCCGCCGGCCAGGAAAAGCGTGGCGAAGACGCCGAGCGCCAGCAGGCGGTTGCTCTCCCAAAGCAGCGCGGTGAACAGCACGGCAAGGAAAACGGTGCCGACCGACAGGAGGATCAGCGCCGCCAGGGCGTAGATCAGCAGGCTGACGACGCGGGTCTTCTCTTCCTTGAGTTCGGTGGTGAGAAGCTCGAGCCGCGTCTCGATCAGCTCGATGCCGGTCGAGATCAGCCCGCGCAGCGAGCGGAACATGCCGCGCGGGCGGATTTGGTCGGCCATCGATCAGCGGCGGCCGATCAGCAGTCCGACGATGAAGCCGACGCCGGCGGCGATGCCGACCGAGCGCCAGGGGTTGTCATGGACGTAGTCGTCGGTGTAGCGGCCGACCTGCTTGGCGCGGTCCACCACGGCCGCCTGGGCATCGGCGAGGCTCGCCTTGGCGTTCGACAGATGGTCCTGCAGGCGGTCGCGGATCGCCGCAACCTTTTCGCCAGCCTGGCCCGCCGTCGCGCGCAGAAGCTCCTCAGTGTCGGCAACCACCACCTTGAGGTCGGCGACGAGTTTATCTTTGGTGACGATGTCGTTCATGGGTGCTCCTTGGAAATCGATGGAATTCGGGGTGCGGACGACAAGCGTACCGCGTTACCCAAGCTAGCGCAATGCAACGACATGCGCCAGCGGCATAACGGAAATGCGGCTATTGGCCGGACATGCCGCGGAAGCGCTCCTCCAGCCGCTGCAATACGGCGAGCGCCGCCGCGATTTCCTCCACCGCAAGCCCGCGCAGGGCTTTGCGCGAGAATGTTTGTCGCAACGGCTTCAGGGATTCCACCAGGGCGGTACCGCTGCGGGTCAGCGTCACCACCGTAAGCCGATTGTCCCGCGGGTCGTTCTCGCGGATCACCAGGCCGTCCGCCTCCAGGCCCTTCATCTGCCTCGTCAGCGCCCCGGGGTCGAGCAGAAGTTGGCGCGCCAGGTCCTTCTGCGTGGCGGCCTTGCCCTCGTGCAGCGCCTGCAGGATCCGCCAGCGCGGCAGCGGCTGGCCCACCTCGGCTTCGAATGCCGCGTACATGGCGCGGCCGGTGCGCCCGATCTGCTGGAGCAGCTTGCGTTCCTTGTCAATCATGGCGAACCTCCGTTGGCACCGCAGGGCGATGCAGATCGATCGGTGGGATGCGGCGCACCCAGAAGAGGGCGAGCACCAGCACGCCGGCGACCAGCCACTGGCTGGCATGCACGGCGCCAACGAGCATGCCGCGCGCGCCGTCGAGCAGAGCAGCGGCATCGCGGCCGGCGGCGGTCGCCGCTGCGCCGAAGCGTGCCGCCAGCGCATGGTCGACGAGGAGCTGTGGCTCGGCCAGCCATCCCGCCCAGGCCGTGTCCGCGCCGCCGGCCACCATGCCGCCGACGCGCCAGGCATAGGTCTGCGTCACGAGCATGCCGACCACCGCGGTGCCGAGCATGCTGCCGACCATTCGGGTCGACTGCACCATGGCGGTGGCGATGCCGAGCTGCGAGCGCGGCGCGGTGGCCTGCGCCGCCAGCGTCACGTTGGGCAGCAGGCTGCCCAGGCCGAGGCCGGCCAGCGCCATCACGGCGATCACGCGCGCGTGGGGCGTCGCCGCGGTGGTCTGCGTCAAGGCGACGGCGGCAACCCAGTAGAGAGCGACGCCGACATAGAGCATCACGTTGGGCGACGGCAGCCGGGACACGATGCGGCCGTTGATGATGCTGCCGATGGTGATGCAGACGGCGAGCGGGGTCACGAGAAGACCGGCCTCGTTGGGCGACAGGCCGAAGCCGCCCTGGAACATCAGCGGCGCGTAGTAGGTGACGGCGAACAGGCAGAAGCCCATGGTCAATGACAGGGCGAAAAGCGGCCCCAGGCTCGGGTGGGAGAACATGTCGAGCGGCAGCACCGGATTGGCGCAGCGGCGCTCCCACCACACCAGCGCCAGGGCTGCGGCCAGGGCTGCAGCCGCGAGCGCCGCCAGCAGCACCGGGGACTTGTCCAGCGGCAGCCATTCCACCAGCAGCTGCAGGCAGGCCAGGGCCAGGGCGAGCAGCGCCGCGCCCAGCCAATCCAGGCGCGAGGGCGCGCCGCTGGCGTGGCGGATGCGCGGCAGGCAGCGCCACACCAGCGCGAGGCTGACCAGCCCGACCGGCAGATTGACGAAGAACACCCATCGCCAGCCCCAGAATTCCGCGAGATAACCGCCGAGCGATGGTCCGACGGCGTTTGCCAGGCCGAAGGCGCTGCTGAACAGCACCTGCCAGCGCAGCCGCGAGCGTGCATCGGGAAACAGGTCGGGCACGCTGGCGAAGGTGGTGGCGACCAGCATGCCGCCGCCGATGCCCTGCAGCCCGCGCGACAGCACCAGCTGCAGCATGCTCTGCGACATGCCGCACAGCGCCGAGGCGCCGGTGAACAGCACGATGGCGGCGAGGTTGAACGGCTTGCGGCCGTACTCGTCGCCGAGCTTGCCGAAGATCGGCACGGTGATCACCGAGGTCAGCAGGTACGAGGTCCCCACCCAGGCATAGAGATCGAAGCCGTGAAGCTCGGACACGATGGTCGGCAGCGCCGTGCCGATCACCGTCTGGTCGAGCGCGACCATCATCAGCACGCAGCACAGGCCGAGCATGGCGAACAGCGTCTGGCGGAAGCTGCGCGGACGGGGCGCCGCGGCGGAGGCATTCATCGATTGACCGGACTATTGTTGCTACGGCAACGATTATAGCAGGGCCGGGCCCGTGCCCCGATCGGCGTCAGGTCGCCCGTGGAGACGGCAGTGTGAAATGGAAGCTGGCGCCGCCGTCGACCTTGCCCTCGGCCCAGACGCGGCCGCCGTGGCGGTCGATGATGCGCTTGACCAGCGCCAGGCCGATGCCGCTGCCCTCGTAGCTGCCGGCCGGATGGATGCGCTCGAAGACCTGGAACAGCTTGCCGGCGTAGCGCATGTCGAAGCCGACGCCGTTGTCCCTGACGCAGTACGCGCTCTGCTCGCCTTCGGATGCGCCCTCGATCGCGATGATCGCCTCGCGCTCGGGCGCGGCGTGCTTCAGCGCGTTCTTCAGCAGCTCGCGCAGCACCTGGCGAACCAGCGCCTTGTCGGCCCAGGCCGGCGGCAGCTCGCCCAGTTCCAGGCGCACCTTCAGGCCAGGCTGGGCCGCGCCCAGCGCGCCGAACTCCTGGCGTACCAGAGCCGCGACGTCCAGCCCCACCGGATTCATCGGACAAGCGCGCAGGCCGAGGAAGCGCACGATGTCGTCGATCAGCCGCCCCATGCGCGCGGCGTTGCCGGCGAGCGCTGCCAGCAGCCGCTTGCCCTCGTCGTCGAGGCCGTCGCCATGCTCGGACAGCAGGATCTGCGAATAGCCGTTGATGGCGCGCAGCGGTGCGCGCATGTCGTGCGACATCGAGTAGGAGAACTCCTCGAGCTCGCGGTTCGCCACCTCGAGCTCCGCCGTGCGCTCGGCAACGCGCCGCTCCAGCTCCTGCTTGAGCCGCTCGGCCAGCTCCTCGGCGCGCTTGCGCTCGGTGATGTCGCTGATGACGCCGATCAGGCCGTGCACCGTGCCGTCGGCCGCGCCGAAGGTCGCCTTGTGCATGACCACATCGCGCAGCGAGCCGTCCGCCCAGCGCACCTGGACCTCGTAGATCTGCGTGCCGGGGTTGGCGAACAGTGCCGCATCCGCGACGGCGTAGCGGTCGGCAAGTTCCTTCGGGGCCACGTCGTAGGTGGTATGGCCGACGATTTGCTCGCGCGGCAACCCCAGGTACTCGACGAAAGCGGCGTTGCAGCCGAGATAGCGGCCGTCAATGCCCTTGTAGAACACCGGGCAGGGGATCGCCTCGATCAGTTCCCGGGCAAAAGCCCCGCCGTCCGCAACATCGCCTGACGTCGTCATAGCTGCCAATCGTAATCGATCGTCAGGGGCGCGTGGTCGGAGAAGCGTGCGTCCTTGTAGACGGCGGCGCGCTGCGCCTTCGCCGCGACGCCAGGGGTGGCGATCTGGTAGTCGATGCGCCAGCCGACGTTCTTGGCCCAGGCCTGACCGCGGTTGGACCACCAGGTGTAGGCCTCGGGGCCGACGTCCGGATACAGGCGGCGATAGACGTCCACCCAACCGAGCTCGTCGAACACCCGCGAGAGCCAGGCGCGCTCCTCGGGCAGGAAGCCCGAGTTCTTCTGGTTGGATTTCCAGTTCTTGAGGTCGATCTCGCGGTGCGCGATGTTCCAGTCGCCGCATAGCACGAGCTCGCGCCCCTCGGCCGCGAGCTCGGCGAGATGCGGGAAGAAGAATTCCATGAAACGGAACTTGGCCTGCTGCCGCTCCGGCGAACTCGATCCCGACGGCAGGTAGAGCGAGACCACCGAGAGCTTGCCCCAATCGGCGCGCAGATAGCGGCCTTCAGCGTCGAATTCGGCGTTTCCCAGTCCCTCGACCACGCGATCGGGCATCACGCGCGAATACAGGCCGACGCCGCTGTAGCCCTTCTTCTCGGCGCAGTGGAACCAGCCGTGGAAGCCGCCCGGCACATGGACTGCGGCGTCGAGATCCGCGTGCTGGGCCTTGAGCTCCTGCAGGCAGACGATGTCCGAGGATTGCCCGGCCAACCAGTCGTAGAAGCCCTTGCCGGCCGCCGAGCGGATGCCGTTCAAGTTCAGCGTGGTGATTCGAAGCATGTAGAATCGGCGCTCATGACAAACCGGGATTCTAGCTCGCCCGCCACCCAGGCACCGGCGACCGATGACGAGCGGCGCTTCAGCCAGGAGTTCATCGCTTTCGTGTGCGCCGCCGGCGTGCTGCGCTTCGGCGAATTCAAGACCAAGGCCGGCCGCCTCTCGCCCTATTTCTTCAACGCCGGCCTGTTCAACGACGGGGCCCTGCTGGGTCGCCTCTGCGACTTCTACGCCGAAGCGGTCATGGCCTCCGCCCCGGACTTCGACGTGCTGTTCGGCCCGGCCTACAAGGGTATTCCCCTCGCCGCGGGCACCGCCATTTCGCTGGCCCGCCTCGGACGCAACACGCCGTTTTGCTACAACCGCAAGGAAGCCAAGGACCACGGCGAGGGCGGCGTCCTGGTCGGCGCGCCGCTCGCCGGTAAGGTGCTCATCATCGACGACGTCATCTCGGCCGGCACTTCCATCCGCGAATCCGTCGCCCTGATAGCGGCAGCCGGAGCGGAACCGGCCGGCGTCGTGATCGCGCTCGACCGGCAGGAACGCGGCCAGGGCCGTCTGTCGGCCGTGCAGGAAGTCGAACAGACCTACGGAATCCCCGTGATTCCCGTGGCCACGCTCGCCGATCTCATCGTCTATCTGGGCGGAGAACCCGAGTTGCAGCGCAACCTCGAGGCGATCCGCCGCTATCGGGAGGAATATGGTGTCGAATAGCCGAACGATGTTCTGTGCCGCTCTTGCGATCGGCCTGGGCCTGGCGCTGCCGGCCGCCGCCAGGACCTTCTGCTGTACCGACAAGGCTGGACACAAGGTCTGCGGCGACACCCTGCCCGAGCAGTGCGGCGACCGCGCCTACAAGGAATACGACGTCAAGGGCGTGCGCAGCGTCGATGCGCCGTTGACGCCCGAGCAGAAAGTCCAGCGCGACGCCGAGGCGGCGCGCAAGAAGGAACAGGAGCGGCTGGCCGCGGAACAGCGGCGCAAGGACCGCGCGCTGCTCGACACCTACAGCAGCGAAAAGGACATCGATGCCATGCGCGAGCGTGCATTGCGCGACATCGAGGCGTCGAACAAGCAAACCCAGGACAAGTACGATGCCGCGGTGCTGCGCAAGCGAAAGCTCGACAAGGAACTCGAGTTCTATGTGAACAAGCCCGTCCCGGCCAGTCTCAAGGCCCAGATCAAGGAAAACGACAGCGAACTGGCGGGGCAGCAGAAGTCCCTCGAGGACCGCAAGAAGGAGGTCGATGCGGTGAAGACACGGTTCGAGGAGGACCGTAAGCGCTATCGGGAACTGATGCAGGGCAGCGCACGCTGAGCCGCCCGCGCCGAGCGCCGCTGGGCCGCCACGAGGCGGCCCATTTCGTTTCAGCCCAGCTTCTTCCTCAGCAGGCCATTGACCTGCTGAGGGTTGGCCTTGCCCTTCGCCGCCTTCATGACCTGGCCGACCAGCGCGTTGAAGGCCTTCTCCTTGCCGGCGCGGAATTCCTCCACCGACTTCGGGTTGGCGGCGAGCACTTCGTCGACCATCTTCTCAATGGCGCCCGTGTCGCTGATCTGCTTGAGGCCGCGGGCATCGATCACGGCGTCGGCGTCCGCGGCTTCGCCGCTCCATAGTGCGTCGAAGACTTCCCGGCCGATCTTGTTCGAGATGGTGCCGTCCGCGATGCGCCGCACCACGCCGGCCAGCTGAGCCGCCGAGACAGGCGCTGCGGCAATCTCCAGTCCTTCCTTGTTGAGCCGCGCCGCGACCTCGCCCATCACCCAGTTGGCGCAGGTCTTGGCGTTCGCCGCGCCGGCGGCCGCAACGCAGGCTTCGAAGTAGCGCGCCGTGTCGAGCGTCGCCGTGAGCGTCGCCGCATCGTAGGCGGACAGGCCGTATTCGCGCTCGAACCGCGCCTTCATCGCGCCGGGCAGTTCGGGCATGCCGCGCTTCACCTCGTCGATCCATTGCGGCTTGATCTCGAGCGGAAGCAGGTCGGGATCGGGGAAGTAGCGGTAGTCCTGCGCGTCCTCCTTGGAGCGCATGGCGCGCGTCTCGCCGGTATCCGGGTTGAACAGCACGGTCGCCTGCTCGATCCTGCGGCCTTCCTCGATCTCGTTGATCTGCCACTGGACCTCGTACTCGATGGCCTGCTGCAGGAAGCGGAAGGAGTTCAGGTTCTTGATCTCGCGGCGGGTACCGAGCGGACCGCCGGGGCGGCGCACCGAGACGTTGGCGTCGCAGCGGAAGGAGCCTTCCTGCATGTTGCCGTCGCAGATGCCGATCCAGGTGACGAGCGAATGCAGCGCCTTGGCGTACGCCACGGCTTCGGCCGCCGATCGCATGTCGGGCTCGGAGACGATCTCGAGCAGCGGCGTGCCGGCGCGGTTGAGGTCGATGCCGGTCCTGCCGTGGAAATCCTCGTGCAGCGACTTGCCGGCATCCTCCTCGAGGTGGGCGCGCGTCAGGCGCACGACCTTTTCGTCGTCGCCGACATGGATGGCGACGCTGCCGCCCTGGACCACCGGGATCTCGAACTGGCTGATCTGGTAGCCCTTCGGCAGATCCGGATAGAAGTAGTTCTTGCGCGCGAAGACGGAGCGCGGCGCGATCACGGCGTCCACGGCGAGGCCGAACCTGATGGCGCAGACCACTGCCTCGCGGTTGAGCACCGGCAGCACGCCGGGCAGGGCGATGTCGACCGCGCAGGCCTGCGCATTGGGCGCCGCGCCAAAGGCGGTGGCGGCGCCGGAGAAGATCTTCGACTTAGTTTGCAGCTGGGCGTGGGTTTCCAGCCCGATGACGACTTCCCAGTTCATTACTGCGGGTCCTTGTTGGAGGTGCACAGCATGGTCGATTCGCCTTCGAGCACGACCTTGCCCGCGACGGTGCAGACGGCGTCGAGGACCACGCGCTTCTTCTCGACGAACAGCTCGCGCACCGTCACGGTGGCGGTCACGGTGTCGCCGATGCGCACCGGCGCCTTGAACTTTAGCGTCTGGCCCAGGTAGATCGTGCCGGGCCCGGGCAGCTTGTTCGCCAGGACCGCGGAGATGAAGCCCGCCGTCAGCATGCCGTGGGCGATGCGGCCGCCGAACTTCGTGGTCTTCGCGTACTCCTCGTTGAGGTGCACTGCGTTGATGTCACAGGAGACGCCGGCGTACATCAGGATGTCGGCCTCGGTGACCGTCTTCGAGAAGCTCGCCGCCATCCCCGGCTGCAGGTCTTCGATATCGTAGCCTTGAACCTTGTTCATGGCGCGATACCTAGGCCATCGCCGCGGCGACGCCATGCCAGAAGGCGATGCGCGCCTCCATCGCCTGGCGCGCGGCGGCCAGCGCCTCTTCCGTCTTGCCGGCGTCGCCGCCGCACAGCGATTCGAGCAGGCGCAGCGACATGGGCGCGTGGAAGTCCTCGTCCAGGTGGATATGGCGTTCCAGGTAGTAGTGGAAGCGCGGCGCCTTGGTGGCGTCGTAGCCCATCCGGGCGAGCAGCGCGCGGAACATCGGCGGGATGATCTGCTCGCGGCCGAGCGCCAGCGCGGCGCCCACCACGTGCGGCTTGCCGGTGGCGATGAAGCCGAACGTGGTCTTCATGAACTGGCGCGCCGGCTCGGGGATGTCGGCCGTGGCGAGCGCCGCATCGACGCCCTTGCTGCGCACGGCATCGAGGAAGGCGAGCGGGCGCCCGGTGTCGCAGCCGACGTCGCCCATCGCCTGCAGGTAGAGCTCGAAATGGCTGGCGTAGCTCATCTGGCCGTCCGGCTGCGGCGCCTCGTCGGTCTCCTCCTCGAGCACCAGCTCGTTGATGAAGCGGCGCAGCAGCGGGTCGCCTACCGGCATCCAGGGTGCGCCGGCGGGCGCCACCAGGTGCTGCAGGTACTTGAGCAGCGACATGAAGTCCCACACCGAGTAGACGTGGTGCGACATGAAGGCGCGCAGCGATTCGATGCCGTTGACGGCCTTGTAGACGGGATGGTTATCGAGGCGGCTGCGGGGTTCCTGCAGCGAGGAGAGATCGAGTGCCATGGAGGGACCTCAAAGAGCGGGGTTGCGGCGATGCCAGTCGGTCGCCAATTGGTACTGGTGCGCGGCGCCCAGCATGCGCGCCTCGTCGAACCAGCCGCCGATCAGCTGCAGGCCGACCGGCAGGCCGGCGGCGTCGAAGCCGCAGGGAATCGACATGCCGGGCAGGCCGGCGAGGTTGACGGCGATGGTGTAGATGTCCGACAGGTACATCTGCACCGGATCGGCCGCCTTCTCGCCGAGACGGAAGGCGGTGGATGGGCTGGTCGGCCCGGCGATCACGTCGCAGTCCTTGAAGGCCGCGGCGAAGTCGGCGGCGATCAGCCGGCGGATCTTCTGCGCCTGCAGGTAGTAGGCATCGTAGTAGCCGTGCGACAGTACGTAGGTACCGACGAGAATGCGGCGCTTCACTTCGGCGCCGAAGCCTTCCGCGCGGCTCTTGCAGTACATGTCGTTCAGGTCGGCGTACTCGGCGGCGCGATGGCCATAGCGCACGCCGTCGAAGCGCGACAGGTTGGACGAGGCTTCGGCCGGCGCGATCACGTAGTAGGCGGGCACCGAGAGTCCCGAGTTCGGCAGGCTCACTTCCACGGTCGTCGCACCCAGCTTGCGGTATTCGGCCAGCGCGGCCTCGACCGCGGCACGCACGTCGTCCGTCATGCCGGCACCGAAGAACTCCTTCGGCAGACCGATGCGCAGCCCGGCCAGCGGCTTCTCGAGATCTCGCGAGTAGTCTTCGACCGGGCGCTCAAGCGAGGTGGAATCGCGCGGATCGAAACCCGCCATGACGTTGAGCAGCAGCGCGCAGTCCTCCGCCGAAGCCGCCATCGGGCCGCCCTGGTCGAGCGAGGAGGCAAAGGCGATCATGCCGTAGCGCGACACGACGCCGTAGGTCGGCTTCAGTCCGGTGAAGCCGCAAAGCGCGGCCGGCTGGCGGATCGAGCCGCCGGTGTCGGTGCCGGTGGCGGCCGGCGCCAGGCGCGCGGCGATGGCTGCCGCCGAACCGCCCGACGAGCCGCCCGGCACGCGCCCGATATCCCACGGGTTCTTGACTGGGCCGAAGTAGGAGGTCTCGTTCGACGAGCCCATGGCGAACTCGTCCATGTTGCACTTGCCGAGCGTGACCATGCCTGCCGTTTTGAACTTTTCGACGACAGTCGCGTCGTAAGGCGCGATGAAATTTTCCAGCATCTTGGAGCCGCAAGTCGTCTTCCAGCCCTGGGCGCAGAAGATATCCTTGTGAGCCAGCGGCACCCCCAGCAGCGGCCCGCTCTCGCCGGCGGCGCGGCGCGCGTCGGCGTCCCTCGCCATCGCCAGCGTCTTCTCGCGATCGACCGTGACGAAGGCGTTGAGCGTCGGATTCAGCTTCTCGATGCGGTCGAGGAACAGGGTCGCCAGTTCGACGGCGGAGACCTTTTTCGCCGCCAGGGCGGCGGACAATTCCTTAAGCGACGCGGCAATCATTCGATCACCTTGGGAACCAGGTACAGGCCGGCTTCCGTTTCCGGCGCGATCGCCTGGAATTCGGCATGGCGATCGGTTTCGGTGACGCGGTCCTCGCGCAGGCGCTGCACGACGTCGACGGCATGGCTCATCGGCTCGATGCCCTGGGTGTTGACCGACTGCAGTTGCTCGATGAAGCCGAGGATGTCGTTGAGCTGGCCGCGGGTCCGCTCCACCTCGTCATGGGATGTTTCGATGCGCGCCAAGCGCGCGATACGACGGACGTCGTCGTGGGTGAGAGACATAAGGGGGAACCTGAAAGAGGCTTCTTGCGAAAGCGCGATAGGGTATCATAGGCCCATTTCTTGCCAAAGCCGCCCCCGAACGGCGGGGCGGCGGCCCATCACTTATTCGGAATAATCGATGTTCGGCTTTCTGCGCTCCTATTTTTCCAACGATCTGGCCATCGACCTCGGCACCGCGAACACCCTGATCTACGTTCGCGGCAAGGGCATCGTGCTGGACGAACCTTCGGTCGTGGCGATCCGCACCGAAGGCGGCCCCAACGCCAAGAAGACCATCCAGGCGGTCGGCCATGCGGCGAAGCAGATGCTCGGCAAGACGCCGGGCAACATCACCGCCATCCGCCCGATGAAGGACGGCGTCATCGCCGACTTCACGGTCACCGAGCAGATGCTCAAGCAGTTCATCAAGCGCGTGCACGACTCGCGCCTGTTCAGCCCCAGCCCGCGCATCATCATCTGCGTGCCCTGCGGCTCGACCCAGGTCGAACGCCGCGCCATCCGCGAATCGGCGCTGGGCGCCGGCGCCTCGAACGTCTACCTGATCGAGGAACCGATGGCCGCCGCGATCGGCTCGGGCCTGCCGGTCTCCGACGCGACGGGTTCGATGGTGGTCGACATCGGCGGCGGCACCACCGAAGTCGGGGTCATCTCGCTGGGCGGCATGGTGTATTCGGGTTCGGTGCGCGTCGGCGGCGACAAATTCGACGAGGCGATCATCAACTACATCCGCCGCAACTACGGCATGCTGATCGGCGAAACCACCGCCGAATCGATCAAGAAGGAAATCGGCTCCGCCTTCCCGGGCTCAGAGGTCAAGGAGATGGAAGTCAAGGGCCGCAACCTCGCGGAGGGCATCCCGCGCAGCTTCACCATCTCCTCGAACGAAATCCTCGAGGCGCTCACCGATCCGCTCAACCAGATCGTCGGCGCAGTGAAGATCGCGCTCGAGCAGACGCCGCCGGAACTCGGCGCCGACATCGCCGAGAAGGGCATGGTCCTGACCGGAGGCGGTGCACTGCTGCGCGACCTCGACCGCCTGCTGATGGAAGAGACCGGCCTGCCGGTGATCGTCGCCGACGACCCCCTGACCTGCGTCGTCCGCGGCTCGGGCCTCGCGCTCGAAAAGATGGATAAACTCGGCAGTATTTTTGCAAACGAATAAACCCCTTTCCCTTTAGTGTGCAACACGGCGCAGAGGATGCGCCGTTCGGTCATTCTCGAGGGGCGCGCCAGTTGTGATATCAGCCGTCGGTCAGTCGCCACCACCCTTCTTCAAGAGGGGACCGGCGCCGCTCGCTCAGCTGACCTTTTTCCTTACTCTCGCCATTGCCTTGCTGTTCGCCGACCTCCGCTTCCACACGCTGGAGTGGGTGCGGCTCGGCGTGGCCACCGCCATGTGGCCGGCACAGCGGCTGGCCGAGATGCCGGCCCAGGCCGCCGCTGACGTCGGGCAGTACTTCACCACGCTTGCCACGCTGCAGGCCGAGAATATCGAGTACCGCAACAAGCAGCTGCTGGTGGCCAACCAGCTCCTCCGCCAGGAACACCTCGAGGAAGAGAACAAGCGCCTGCGCGAACTGCTCGACATGCGCGCCCGCCAACCTGCCGAGGGGCGCGTCGCCGAGATCCTCTACGCGGCGCGCGACCCCTTCTCGCGGCGCGTGGTGATCGACAAGGGCATCCAGGCCGGCATCGAGGCGGGGCAGGCGGTGATCGACGACATCGGCGTCATTGGGCAGGTCACGCGCGTGTTCCCGCTCACCAGCGAGGTCACCCTGCTCACCGACAAGGACCAGGCGATCCCGGTCGAGGTGCAGCGCAACGGATTGCGCGCCGTGCTCAGCGGTGCCGGGGCCGGCATGATGGAACTGCGCTTCCTTGCCGCCAATGCCGACGTCCAGGCCGGCGACGTCCTGGTGACCTCGGGCATCGATGGGGTCTATCTCGACGGCCTTCCGGTGGCGAAGGTTACGCGCATCGACCGCGACAATTCCTACGCCTTCGCGCGCATCTACTGCCAGCCGCTCGCCGGCGTCGAGCACCATGGCCAGGTGCTGGTGCTCGGCAAGCGCATCGATCTGCCGCCGCCGCCCGAGGACGCCGCCGACGACAAGACCCGGACTCCGGGCAAGGGTAAGAAGGTGAAGAAGAGAATCAAGCCGTGATACAGCCCACCCATTCCTCGCGGCGCATCCTGCTGCCGGCGCGCGGCTGGTTCATCTGGCTGTCGATCTGCCTGGCGCTGTTCCTCAACCTGATTCCGTTCGGCCGTCTGCCGGGCGTGCCCGACTGGGTTGCGCTGGTGCTGGCGTTCTGGTGCGTGCACCAGCCGCTGCGAATCGGCATGGGCTCGGCCTTCATGCTCGGCCTGCTGATGGACATCATCGACAGCAGCGTGATGGGCCAGCATGCGCTCGCCTACGTGCCGCTGGCCTTCGCCGCCGCGGGGCTGTCGCGCCGCATCCTGTGGTTCCCGCTCGCCCACCAGGCGCTGCACGTGCTGCCCATGCTGCTGGTGGCCCAGGTCATCATGGTTGTCGCCCGCATGATGGGCGGCGGGGAGTTCCCGGGGCTGCTCTACTTCCTGTCGAGCTTCATCGCGGCCGGCCTCTGGTATCCGTTGACCTACGTGCTGCTCCTCCCTCAGTACCAGCCGGTCGAGCGCGACGAGAACCGGCCTATATGAGACGCGCCCCCTCCAGCTCCCCCTCCCGGGGGAGAGCCCGCAAGCGCGCTACGCGCGCCAATCTTGGGACGCTGGATTGCGGCGCTTTCGCTCATTGCGCCTCCGGCGCGCGGCGCCCCGCCTTGGGGCGGCCCGGCGGCGGGGCTCGCGCCTTCTCGGTCTCGTAGTCTCGCGTGGAATTCAAGAACCCCCAGGAAGAGCTCGAACGATTCCAAGGCCGCCTCGGCTTTGCGGGCGGGTTCGTGCTGCTGTGCTTCGCGTTGCTGTTTGCGCGCTTCGTCTGGCTGCAGATCGTGCAGCACGACTACTACCAGACGCGCGCCGAGGAGAACCGCATCTCGCTGGTGCCGATCGTGCCGAACCGCGGGCTCATCCTCGACCGCAAGGGCGTCGTGCTGGCGCGCAACTACTCCGCCTACACGCTGGAGATCACGCCCTCCAAGGCGATGAACATGGACGCGGTGATCGACGACCTGTCGCAGATCATCGAGATCCAGCCCAAGGACCGCAAGCGCTTCAAGAAGCTACTCGAGGAGAGCAAGAACTTCGAGTCGCTGCCGATCCGCACGCGCCTGACGGACGAGGAGGTGGCGAAGTTCATCGCCCGGCGCTACCGTTTCCCCGGCGTCGACATCAAGGCGCGGCTGTTCCGCCAGTATCCGATGGGCGACTTCGCGTCCCACCTGCTCGGCTACATCGGCCGCGTCAACGACAACGACCTCGACCGCATCGAGGAGGAGGACCAGGACGCCAACTACCGCGGCACCGAGCACTTCGGCAAGACCGGCCTCGAGCAACACTACGAGTTCGAACTGCACGGCCAGACCGGCTTCGAGCAGGTCGAGGTCGATGCCGGCGGCCATGCCGTACGCACGCTCTCCAGCACCGCCCCCATCGCCGGCAACAACCTGACGCTGACGGTGGATGCCAAGCTCCAGGAAGTCGCCGAGAAGGCCTTCGGCAACCGCCGCGGCGCCCTGGTGGCCATCGAGCCGTCCACCGGCGGCATCCTGGCGCTGGTTTCGATGCCCAACTACGATCCCAACCTGTTCGTCGACGGCATCGACCCGACCAACTGGGACGCGCTCAACAACTCGCCCGACAAGCCGATGGTCAACCGCGCGCTCAACGGCGCCTATCCGCCCGGTTCGACCTTCAAGCCCTACATGGCGCTGGGCGCGCTGACGCTGGGCAAGCGCAAGCCCGAGCAGGTGATCTTCGATCCGGGCTACTTCGCCTTCGGCAACCACACCTTCCGCGACGACAAGAAGGGCGGCCACGGCTCGGTCGACATGTACAAATCGATCGTCGATTCCTGCGACACCTACTACTACATGCTCGCCAACGACATGGGCATCGACAACATCGCCAACTTCATGCGCCAGTTCGGCTTTGGCCAGCGCACCGGCGTCGACATCGAGGGCGAGTCGGAAGGCGTGCTGCCCTCGCAGGAGTGGAAGCGGAAGCGCTTCAAGCGGCCGGAGCAGCAGAAATGGTATGCCGGCGAGACCATCTCCATCGGCATCGGCCAGGGCTACAACGCCTACACACCGATCCAGCTCGCCCAGGCCGTGGCCACGCTGGCCAACGACGGCGTGATGTTCCGCCCGCACCTGGTCCAGTACATCACCGACACGCACACCGGGCAGAAGACGCTGATCGAACCGACGCCGCTGCGCACCATCCCGCTCAAGCAGGAAAACATCGACGTCATCAAGCGCGCCATGGTCGGCGTAAACAAGGAAGGCACCGGCGCGCGCGCCTTTGCCGGCGCCGAATACGTCTCCGCCGGCAAGACCGGCACGGCGCAGGTGTTCTCGCTGAAGGGCGAGAAGTATTCGGAAGGCCACGTCAAGCAGGAGCTGCGCGACCACGCCCTGTTCATCGCCTTCGCCCCCGCCGACCACCCGAAGATCGCGGTCGCCGTGCTGGTGGAGAACGGCGGCTTCGGCGCCCAGGCCGCCGCGCCGATCGCCCGCCAGGTGTTCGACTACTACCTGCTCGGCAAGCTGCCCAAGGACGCGGCGGAAGCCGACGACCAGGACATGGAGGGCGACTGATGCTCAGGCGTCTCTGGCTCAAGCTGGTCGACCCGCTCGACCGCCCGCTGATGATCATCGCCGCGCTGCTCCTGCTGTATGCGCTGATCGTGGTCGCCAGCGCCTCGCCCGACCGCGTGCCGGCGCAGCTGATGAACATGGCGGCTGCCGTCGTCTTCATGCGGCTGATGGCCCAGGTGCCGCCCCAGAAGCTGATGCACCTGGCGCTGCCGACCTACGCGCTGGGCATCCTTCTGCTGATCGCGGTGGCGCTGTTCGGCGACGTCTCCAAGGGCGCGCGCCGCTGGCTCAACCTCGGCGTCGCGCGCGTGCAGCCGTCCGAGGTCATGAAGATCGCCATGCCGCTGATGCTCGCCTGGTACTTCCAGAAGCACGAAGCGATGCTGCGGCTGCGCGACTACGCGATCGCCACGCTGCTGCTGCTGCTGCCCGTGGGTCTCATCGCCCGCCAGCCCGACCTCGGCACCGCCATCCTGGTGCTGGCGGCCGGCTTCTACGTGATCTTTCTCGCCGGCCTATCGTGGAAGATCCTCGTCGGGCTGGTGATCTCAGCCGTCGCCGCGGCGCCGGTGGCCTGGAACTTCCTGCACGACTACCAGCGCGCGCGCATCCTGACGCTGCTCGATCCGGAGAAGGACCCGCTCGGCAAGGGCTTCCACATCATCCAGTCGACCATCGCCATCGGCTCGGGCGGCATCCTCGGCAAGGGCTGGGGCCAGGGCACCCAGGCGCAGCTCGAGTTCATTCCCGAGCGCCACACCGACTTCATCTTCGCGGTCATCTCCGAGGAGCTCGGGCTGATCGGCAACACGGTGCTGCTGGTGCTCTACTCGCTGCTGATCGCGCGCGGCCTGATGATCGCCGCCAATGCGCCGACGGTGTTCACGCGGCTGCTGGCCGGCGCCATCACGCTGATCTTCTTCACCTACGCCTTCGTCAACATGGGCATGGTGAGCGGCATCCTGCCCGTCGTCGGCGTGCCGCTGCCGTTCATCAGCTACGGCGGCACGGCGCTGGTGACGCTGTCGCTCGGCATTGGCATCCTGATGTCGATCCACCGCAACAGAATGCTGGTACAGAAGTGAACGCCCGCCACCCCCCAACCCCCGCCTCGAGGCGGGGGAGCCTGCAAGCTCGCTTCGCTCGTTTGTTTGCGGTGGCGGAGATGCGGCGCGATCGCGCTTGTTCGCTCCGCGAACGTGGCGTCTCGCCTTGGGGCGGCCCGGCGGCGAGACTCGGCCTTTCGTTCCTTGCGTCCGGGCTCCTCGCCGCCTGTGGCACGCCGGCGATGCGGCCGAGCGTCGAGCGCGGCGAATCGACTGCGCCGCCGGCGGCGGCGAAGCCCGCGCCGCAGAAGCCCCAGCCCGCCTGGGTGCTCAAGCGCGGCGGCGGCTACTACCAGGACGACGGCCCCGGCGACAACCCGCCGGCCGACCTCGATGGGATCCCCGATGCCGTGCCACGCGCGGAGCCGCCGCATCGGTTCGCCAACAACCCCTACAGCGTCCTCGGCCGCGACTACGTACCGCTCAAGCCCGGCACCCCCTATCGCGCCAGCGGCATCGCCAGCTGGTACGGCCGCAAGTTCAACGGCCAGAAGACCTCGTCGGGCGAGGTCTATGACATGTACGGCATGACGGCCGCGCACGCGACGCTGCCCATCCCGTCCTACGCGCGCGTCACCAACCCGGCCAACGGCAAGTCGGTGATCGTGCGCATCAACGACCGCGGCCCCTTCCACGCCGGGCGGATCATCGACCTGTCCTACACCGCCGCCTGGAAGCTCGGCTACGTCGGCAACGGCAGCACGCTGGTGGAGGTCGAGAGCATCCAGCCGGGACAGGAGACGCTGGTTGCGGCCCGCTCTGCGCCGCCCGCCGCCACCGAGGACGATCCGATCGCCCGCTTTGCCGCGGCCGAGGAACCGCCCGCCAAGCCGCTGCCCGAAGTCCGCGGCGCCGGCGGCGGCCACTACCTGCAACTCGGCGCCTTCGGCAACCGCGACAACGCCGAAGCGCTCAAGGCGCGTCTGGCGCGCGAACTTGGCGATCTCGGCGACAAGCTGGTGGTGCAGGCATCCGGCCGGCTCTACCGGCTGCAACTCGGACCGTGGGCTGACGCGCAGGAAGCGCGCGCCGTCTCCCAGCGCATCCGCGAGACGCTCGATTCCGCACCGGTCGTCGTCCAGCGCTGACCCCTCCTATAATCTGTTGCCTAACCATCGGTCGTTCGCCATGCGCACCCTACGTTCCTTCGCCTTCCTGTTCACCGCGCTGTTCGCGCTGTCCGTCCACGCCCAGTTGATGCCGCCGGCACCCGCCGTCGCGGCGCGCGCCTGGCTGCTGATCGACCACGCCTCGTGGCAGAGCCTTGCCGCCGCCAACGCCGACGAGCGCATCGAGCCGGCGTCGCTGACCAAGCTGATGACCGCCTATATCGTCTTCGGCGCCGTCAAGCAGGGCAACCTCAAGCTCGACCAGCAGGTTCCGGTCTCCGAGAAGGCCTGGAAGGCGCAGGGCTCGCGCATGTTCATCGAGCCCAACAAGCCCGTCACGGTGGCCGAGCTGATCCGCGGCATGATCGTGCAGTCGGGCAACGACGCCTGCATCGCGCTGGCCGAGGCCGTCGCGGGCAGCGAGGAAGGCTTCGTGCAGATGATGAACCACGAAGCGCAGCGGCTCGGGCTGAAGAACACGCACTTCATGAACGCCACCGGCCTGCCCGATCCGCAGCACTACACCACGGCGACCGATCTCGCGCATCTCGCCTCGACGCTGATCCGCGACTACCCGGACTTCTACCCGATCTACTCGATGAAGGAGTACCGCTACAACAACATCACCCAGCCGAACCGCAACCGGCTGCTGTGGCTCGATCCCAGCGTCGACGGGGTCAAGACCGGCCACACCGAGGCCGCCGGCTTCTGCCTGATCGCCTCCGCCAAGCGCGGCTCGCGCCGGCTGCTGTCGGTGGTGCTCGGCGCCAATTCGGACGCCCTGCGCGCCCAGGAGTCGCAGAAGCTGCTCAACTTCGGCTTCCAGGCCTTCGATGGCGTCAAGCTCTACGACAAGGGCCAGACGGTCGCGCAGCCGAAGGTCTTCAAGGGCACGCAGGGCTCGGTGCGCGCCGGCTTCAACGACGACTTCGTGCTGTCGCTGCCGCGCGGCGCAGCCGACAAGATCAAGGTGGATCTCATCAGCGTGCAGCCCCTGCTGGCGCCCATCCAGGCCGGCCAGCGCGTCGCCACCCTGCGCGTGACCGTCGACGCCGGCGGCCAGCCCAAGGTCTGGGGCGAGTACCCGGTGGTGGCGCTCGAGAACGTCCCCGTCGCCGGCATCGTCGGCCGCGCCTGGGACAGCATCCGGCTGTTCTTCCAATGAGCCTCGCCTACCTGAACGGCGAATTCCTGCCGCTCGGCGACGCCCGCGTATCGCCGATGGACCGCGGCTTCCTGTTCGGCGACGGCGTTTACGAAGTCATTCCCGTCTACTCGCGGCGCCCCTTCCGCATCGACGAGCACCTGGCCCGCCTGCAGAACACGCTCGACGGCGTGCGCCTCGCCAATCCGCATTCGCTCGCCGAATGGAAGTCGCTGATCGGCCGCATCGTCTCCGACGCCGAATGGGACGACCAGTCCGTCTACCTGCAGTTGACGCGCGGGCCCATGGCGGTTCGCAACCACGCCTTTCCGGCCGTGGTGAAACCGACCGTGTTCATCATGACGGAGCCGCTGGTGATGGCGGCACCGGAACTGCGCGCCACCGGGGTGGCCGCCGTCTCCGCCGCCGACTTCCGCTGGCTGCACTGCGACTTCAAGGCGACCTCGCTGCTCGCCAACTGCCTGCTGCGCCAGCTCGCCGTCGACGCCGGCTGCGCCGAGACGGTGCTGCTGCGTGACGGCTTCCTGACCGAAGGCGCGGCCTCGAACATCTTCGTGGTCAAGAACGGCCGCCTGCTGGCGCCGATCAAGAACCACCTGATGCTGCCCGGCATCACCTACGACGTCGTGCTCGAACTCGCCGCCGCGCACGATCTGCCCCACGAGGTGCGCGACATCACCGAGGGCGAGGTGCGCGAAGCCGACGAGCTTTGGCTGACGTCGTCGACCAAGGAAGTGCTGCCGATCGTCACGCTCGATGGCCGCCCGGTTGCAAACGGCCGCCCCGGCCCCATCTTCGCAAAGATGTACGACTGGTACCAGCAATACAAGCGGGACGTGATGCGCCGTGGCTGAAGAGAAGGAAACCCTGCTCGAGTTTCCCTGCGACTTCCCGCTCAAGATCATGGGCGCTGCGAAGGACGACTTCGCCACGGCCGTCTGCGCGGTGGTGGTGCGGCACGCGCCGGACTTCGACGCCGCGACCGTCGAGATGCGCGCGTCCAGCGGCGGCAAGTACGTCTCGCTGACCTGCACGGTGCGCGCGACGTCGAAGGCGCAGCTCGATGCGCTCTACCGGGAGCTGACGTCGCATCCCCTCGTCAAGGTCGTGCTTTGATCGTCCGCCACCTCGGCCGCGTCGACTACGAGCCGACCTGGCAGGCGATGCAGGACTTCAATGCACGGCGCGGCGAAGACACGCCGGATGAGCTCTGGTTCTGCGAGCACCCGCCGGTGTTCACCCTGGGCCTGGCCGGGAAGCCCGAACACCTGCTGCGCGACATCGGCATCCCCGTGGTCAAGATCGATCGCGGCGGACAGATCACCTATCACGGCCCCGGCCAGATCGTCGCCTACCTGCTGCTCGACTTGCGCCGCCGCAAGCTCGGCGTTCGCGAACTCGTGCATCGCATGGAGCAGGCGCTGATCGAGCTGCTGCTTGACTACGGCATCGAGGCGACGCGGCTGCCCGGCGCGCCGGGCGTCTATGTCGCCACCGAACGCGGCCTCGCAAAGATCGGCGCACTCGGCCTGCGCGTGAAGAACGGCTGCTGCTACCACGGCCTGGCGCTCAACGCCGACATGGACCTCGCGCCGTTTTCCGCCATCAACCCCTGCGGCTACGAGGGCATGCCGGTCACCCAGATGCGGGAACTTTGCGGCATCATCGACGTTCCCTCCGTGATGGAACGCCTGCAGGGCCACCTGCTGAAGGCAATCGAATGAGCGAGAAACAGAAAGGCGAAGCCAAGACGGCGCGCATCCCCATCAAGATCGTCCCGCAAGCGCCGCTCAAGAAGCCCGAGTGGATACGCGTCAAGGCCGGCTCTTCGGCCACGCGCTTTGCGGACGTCAAGGCGATCCTGCGCGAGCACCACCTGCATACCGTCTGCGAGGAAGCGACCTGCCCGAACATCGGCGAGTGCTTCGGCAAAGGCACCGCGACCTTCATGATCCTCGGCGACCTCTGCACGCGGCGCTGCCCGTTCTGCGACGTCGGCCACGGCAAGCCGCTGCCGCCCGATCCCAACGAGCCGCAGCAGCTGGCAGAAACGGTTGCCGCGCTCAAGCTCAAGTACGTGGTAATCACCAGCGTCGACCGCGACGACCTCAAGGACGGCGGCGCGGGCCACTTCGCGGCCTGCATCGCGAAGCTGCGCGAACTATCGCCCGCCACGCGCATCGAGGTGCTGGTGCCAGACTTCCGCGGCCGCCTGGAAGCCGCGCTCGAGGCGTTCGAGGGCAAGCTGCCCGACGTCATGAACCATAACCTCGAAACCGTGCCGCGCCTCTACAAGCAGGCGCGTCCCGGCGCCGACTACGCGCATTCGCTGAAGCTGCTGCAGGAATTCAAGAAGCGCCACCCCGAGGTGCCGACCAAGTCGGGCCTGATAGTGGGCATCGGCGAGACCGACGAGGAGATCCTCGACGTCATGCGCGACCTGCGCGCCCACGACGTCGAGATGCTGACCATCGGACAGTACCTCGCGCCGTCGAACCACCACCTGCCGGTGACGCGCTACGTCCATCCGGACGTCTTCCGCATGTACGAAGCGGAGGCGCAGAAAATGGGGTTCACGAACGCCGCCTGCGCGCCGCTTGTCCGCAGCAGCTATCACGCAGACATGCAGGCGCATCATGCCGGAGTTGTTGCGGACTAGGCAACGCCGGAACCAGCCCTCCAGCTCACGGCGCGCCCATCAATCAAGTTCCACCAGGATTCTCCTGGTATCCGCGGGATAGCGCTTGCGCAAGAAGTCGAATACCGAGTCGACCGTCACGACGTAGATGCGATCGCTCCATCTGAATTCGTCCGGATGGTCGTTGAAGGCAACGCTCGCCTTGAACATTCGCCCCCCGAGTCGGGTCAAGGCCGGAATTTTCAGCAGCGTCGGCTCGAACCCCGCTTCCTTCAACCACTTCTGTGCTTCGGCGCGCGTCGCCACATCGCCTTCCGGAGCCATGGCGCTGGCCAGCACCTCCAAAGCCCATTGGTTCGAGTTCTGATAAAGCGTGCTGAACGGATAAGCCACGACGTTGTATTTCCTCTCGTGCAGCCGCATGACCCGATTTGTCGAAACGAGAACTTTCGCCAGCCGCGCCTGCATGTCGTCAGGAAGCAAAAGAATGCCTGCCTCATACGCAAACAGGTCGTCCGAGAAGAAGTTTCCGAGGCCCTGCACGTAGAGCTGAGAAGCGTCCGTGCCACAAAGATTCAGATCGTGGACGACAGTCCACTTTCCATCCGGATGGTCGCGCACCACGAAGCCCAGGTGCGAAAAGCGCAACTGGTATTTCGTGAGATCCTGCCCGACGCGGGCGAGCAGCGCGACCCGAGCGCCGCTCTCCTCGAGCTTGTCCATCACCCGGTGCGACAGCTCCAATGCTTTCTGCATCGACCCGGCGGAAGCCGACACTTCCTCGCATGGCGTTCCGGCCCAGGCGGCGGTTTCGCACGCAAGAAGTGCTGCTAGCCCGACTACACGAACCAGGTGTGCCAGCCGCCGATAGAAGTTCGGGATCATTTGAGCGGCTTGCTGCGAATGAGTCCATCGGCCGCCGGACCCGGCACGTAGGCGATGGGCCGACCCTCGATCTGCAGCGTGTGGCCGTTGTTGTCCGCGATCAATTCAGCCTTCTGGCCGGTCTTGATCGTCGCATCCTTCAATGCCTGATCGGGCACACGTATGACCGCGACCTTGTCGGTATTCTTCTGGCGAACCTCAATGTCCGTCATGTTGTTGCCGGCCGGTTTGACCTTTCCGACATGGCCTCCGAATACCGAATCCAGAGCGATGAGCGGCAGGGTCGACATTGCCAGAACCACCGAGCCCGTCACCAGAATGCTGGCCGCCGAGGCCTCCGAAGGGCCGCCGCGCCCATACGCCAGCGGCGACGCTGACAGCGTTGCAACCAGAACAGCCGAAAGCAACTTCTTCTTCATGATTCTTCTCCATGAGTTGAACGATGAAATGTCACGGCACCCACCAATACCGGAGGATGTGGAAGAAGATCGGCGCCGAGAAACTGATCGAGTCGACGCGATCGAGCATGCCGCCGTGGCCTTCGATCAGCGTGCCCCAGTCCTTGACGCCACGGTCGCGCTTGATGGCCGACAGGACGAAGCCGCCGAAGAAGCCGAACACGTTGATGCACAGCGCCACCAGTGCTGCCTGCCAGGGCGCGAAAGGCGTGAACTGCCAGAGCGCGGCGCCCAGCGCGGTCGAGGTGGCGACGCCGCCGACGAGGCCCTCGACGGTCTTCGAAGGCGAGATCGCCGGCGACAGCTTGTGCTTGCCGAACAGCTTGCCCCAGACGTACTGGAACACGTCGCTCGATTGCACGACGATGACCAGGAACACCACCAGCAGCAGCCTGCGGTCGCCGTAGCCGGGGATGTCGAGGGTCAGCAGCGCCGGCACGTAGGACAGGCAGTAGATGCAGATCATCAGCCCCCACTGCATCTTCGCGGCGCGTTCGAGGAAGCGCGTCGTGTCGCTCCCCAGCGTCTCCCAGATCGGCAGCAGCAGGAACGCATAGACGGGGATCAGGATCGAGAACATGCCATACCAGTCGATGGCGATCAGCCCGTACTGCAGCGGCAGGAAGAAGAAGAAGCTCCACACCAGCGCCTGGTGGTCGCCGCGGCGGGTGTAGGTGAGGGTGATGAATTCGCGCAAGCACTGGAAGGAGATGAACGCGAACAGCAGGATCACCGCACCCTTGCCGAGCCACAGGCAGCCCCCCAGCAGCAGCACCATCCACCACCAGGCGTTGACGCGGGCATTGAGATTGTCGATGGTCGCCGAGGAGTTGCCCGGCGCCAGCCGCAGCTTGAGGCCGTAGCCGATGGCGCTGGCGACGACCAGGAGGCCGGCGACGCCAGTCAGCAGAATGCGCAATTCGTCGTGCACGTTCATGGCGTCACTCCTCCGAGGGGGCCAGGGCCAGCAGCGCGTCGCGCGCGCGGGCAAGGAAGGCATCCTTGCTCTCGTCGGGCGCCGGCTGCAGCGGATTGCCGAAGGTGACCGAACAAAGCAGCGGCACCGGGATCAGCGCGCCCTTGGGCATGACGCGGCCCAGGTTCTCGAGCCACACGGGGATCAGCTCGACGCCCGGATTGGCCCGCGCCAGGTGGTAGATGCCGCTCTTGAAGGGCAGCAGGCCATCGCCGAGATTGCGCGTGCCTTCGGGAAAGAGGATCAGCGAATCGCCCTGCGCCAGCGCCTCACCCATCTGCTCGACGGGATTCGGTCCGCCATCCTTGTGGCCGGTGCGGTCGATCAGCACGCTGCGGAACACTGTGCCGCCAATGTACCGCCGCAGCGCGCTCGCCAGCCAGTAGTCGGCGCCGGCCACCGGGCGCGTGCGACTGCGCAGTTGCGGCGGCAGCGACGACCAGACCAGCACGAAGTCGCCGTGGCTGCGGTGGTTGGCGTAGTAGATGCGCGGCGCTGCCTTCTCGGGAACCTCGGCCTTCCAGATCGCCCGCACGCCGGTCAGCACGTTGACGAAGCCGCATAGACCGGCGGCCACCAGGGTGTCGAGACTCATTTCGCGCGCTCCTTCGCCTGGGCAACGCCGCTCCGGATGCGATTCGCGATATTGAGCGCGATCGCGGCGGCCACCGCGGGCATCAGCCAGAACAGCCAGTCGGGCAGGGCGGAGGTCAGGCCCACTGCCAGGCCGAGCGCGCCAAACACGAAGGCGCGGTCGCTCTTGCCCATCGGACCGTCGTAGCGGCGCTCGGCGCCGATCATCGGCCCCAGCGCGCCGGTCATTTCCGACAGTCCGGCCAGGAAGATCACCGAGCCGACGCCGCCCCAACCGAAGGGCGCGACGGCGACGAACGGCAGGTAGAGCGCCGCGTCGGAGACCACGTCCGAGAGTTCGTTGAGGTAGGCGCCCAGCGCCGACTTCTGGTCGAACTCGCGCGCCAGCATGCCGTCGACGGCATTGAAGGCCATGCGCAGGAACATCCAGGCAGGCAGCAGCAGGAACAGCGCCCGCGAGGGCGCCGCGAGGAGCAGCGCGCCCAAGGCCAGCGAGACGAACATCGCGGCAAGGGTGACGGCGTTTGCCGTCACCCCGGCCCGCGCCAGGCGCACCACCAGGGGACGCAGCAGGCCCTGGAAGCGGGGTTTCAGCTGATAGATGGTGATCATCGACTTCTCCTCAGCGCCAGTCGCCGCGCAGTGCCGCCACGGTGTCGCGCAAGCGCTCCACCGTCGCGTTCGCCGCCGGCACGGCTGCGGCGGCAATCAATTCGATGCGGGAGAAGATGCCGCGCCGGAACGGCCGCGTCATGGCGGCGGCATCCTTGCGCGAGAAGAAGCTGCCCCACAGGCCGCGCAGCGCCATCGGCACCACGGGGACCGGCGTGCGCTCGAGGATCTGGCGGATGCCGGGCTTGAACGGGCCGATGTCCCCGTTCGCCGTCACCGCGCCTTCGGGGAAGATCGCCACCAGTTCGCCGTCGGCGAGTGCCTGCGCGACATCGTCGAAGGCCTTCTGCAGCAGCGCCGGATCGTCCTTGGCCGAGGCGATGGGGATCGCGCGCCCGGCCTTGAAGACGAAAGAGAGGATCGGCCAGCGGAAGATGCGATGGTCCATCACGAAGCGGATCGGCCGCCGGCTGGCGGCGGTGATGACGAGGGCGTCGACGAAGCTGACGTGGTTGCAGACCAGCACGGCCGGGCCTTCCTCTGGGATGTGCTCGACGCCTTCCGTCCGCAGCCGATAGATGCTGTGCACCAGCAGCCAGACGATGAAGCGCAGCAGGAACTCGGGCACCAGCTTGTAGATGAACAGCGCGACGGCGGCATTGCACAGCGCCGCGACGCCGAAGAGCGCCGGGATCGACAGCCCGCTGTCGAGCAGCGCCGCGGCGGCGAGCGCGCCGACCACCATGAACAGCGCATTGAAGATGTTGTTGGCGGCGATGATGCGGGCGCGGTGCTCGGGGGCGCTGCGCAGCTGCACCAGCGCGTAGAGCGGCACGATGAAGAAGCCGCCGAAGGCGCCGAGCATGACGAGGTCGATGAGCACATGCCAGGCCCAGGGTTGCGCCAGGAAGTCGACGAAGCTCAGCGGGGCCGCCGCGGGCAGCGACGACGGGGAAGCGAAGGCGAGGTCGATGCCGAACAACGTGAGGCCGATCGAGCCCAGGGGCACCAAGCCGATCTCGACGTGCCGGGCCGACAGGCGCTCGCACAGCAGCGAGCCGATGCCGATGCCGACCGAGAACACGGCGAGCAGCACGGTGACGACAGCTTCGGCGCCGCCGAGCACGTTCTTCGCATAGGCGGGAAACTGCGCGAGGAACAGCGCGCCGTAGAGCCAGAACCACGAGATGCCCATGATCGACAGGAACACCGTGCGGTTCTCCTGCGCGAACCTCACGTTGCGCCAGGTCTCGGTGAGCGGGTTCGGGTTGATGCGCAATCCCGGCTCGGGTGCCGGCGCCACGGGAATGCCGCGGCTGGTCAGGTAACCGGCGACAGCGACGACGAAGCCACCGGCGGCGACCCAGGTGGTCGCATCGGCCGCGCCTGCCAGCAGGCCGCCCGCCACGGTGCCCAGCAGGATGGCGACGAAGGTGCCGGCCTCGACCAGCGCGTTGCCGCCCACCAGCTCCTCCTCGCGCAGGTGCTGCGGCAGGATGGCGTACTTGACCGGGCCGAACAGCGTGGAATGGAGGCCGAACAGGAACAGCGCGAACAGCAGGACTTCCAGGCTATGGAAGCGGAAGCCGATGGCGGCCACCACCATGATGAGGATCTCGAGCACCTTCACCAGCCGCGCCAGCAGCGCCTTGTCGTACTTGTCGGCGAGTTGGCCCGCGCTCGCCGAGAACAGGAAGAAGGGCAGGATGAAGATGCCGGCCGCGAGGTTGGCCAGCACCTCGGGCTTGAGCGTCGTCCAGCTCGCGGCATGGAAGGTCAGCAGCACCACCAGCGCGTTCTTGAACAGGTTGTCGTTGAAGGCGCCGAGGAACTGGGTGCCGAAGAAGGGCGCGAAGCGCCGGGTCTTCAGCAGTTGGAACTGGGAACTCATTGATTCGCATCTCCGTTGAACGCGCGCGGGCCGCGCGCGCGGCGCCGTCCGTTGAGCCGCCAGCCGCCGACGCCCATCACGCCGAGGAAGCCGGCGTAGCCGGCCAGGGCGAAGCTCGAGGCGCGCGCTTCCTCACGCGGCGCGGCCGGGTCCTTCAACTCGGGCGGGAAGGGACGCGGGGGCACCGGAATGATCTTCCATTGCGCGCGGTCCGCCGGCGTGCGCGCCATGTATTCGTCGAGCGAAGCCACCGGCGCCTGTCCCATGGCGCGCGACGAGGGGAACTGCGGGATGCGCACGTAGACCAGCGCTTCGATGTCCTCGGCCATCGCCTTCTCGAAGCCGCTCCCGGCGCCGCCCTTCGCGATGCGATCGCGCAGGTCCTCGCCGGCCGCGCTGAACGCGACGAAGGGATAGAGGTCGGTCTTCTCCGCCGCGAGGTAGTCGTAGGCCTTGCGGCCGCTTTCGAGATTGCCATCCTTGATCGCCATGTAGGGCAGCGCGGCGATCGCCTTGAGGCGCCCTCCGGGGCCCTCCAGGGGAATGTTCCAGCCCAGCGAGCGCAGTGTCTCCAGGCTGATGCCGGCGCAGTTGGCGCTCGCGTGGTTGTAGCGGAAGTCGTGGCGGTAGAAGTGGTTGAAGACCCGCCCGATCGCCTCCTGGTAGAGCGCGGGCACGCGATCCGACTTGAACACCGCGACCAGCATGTAGCTCGGCCGGTACCAGGACTGGCCGCTGTTGAGGTCGGCCTGGTAGGCGTCCATCGGCAGAGTCGAGGCGATGATGCCCTTCTCGCTGAAGGAGTCGAGGTTGTAGAAGTTGTTCACCAGCCAGTCGTCCCATTCGCCGCGCGGCCCGAAGCGTCCCGTCGCTATGGCGAAGTGCCCGCCGTGCGCTTCGTCGTCGTCGCCCTGTGCGCCGTTGAGCACGAAGGCCATCACCGGCCTGCCGGCGAGACTGGCGGGCTTGCCGTCGCGGGTCCACAGCACGCGGCTGGCTAGCGTGGCCGCGGCGCCGTCGGCGCGCACCATGGCGTCCAGGGTGCCGGCTTCCGCCTGCGCCGGTTCGACATGGGCACCGAGCGCGTAATCCTCGGGCCACAGGGTGCGTGCGATGAAGCGGCCGTTCTCGAGGCGTCCGCGCGCCTTGAGCGAGCGCCCCGCGAAGTGGCGCACGCTGTCGGGGTTGTAATAGGAGAGGTTGGATTCGATCTTGGGCACCACCGAGAAGGGCAGGGCGCCGCCTTGAACCAGCGACCCGCCGTCGGTCGAAAGCGTGCCGCGCGCCACCTGCGGCGAACCGATCCACACGAGTGCCGGGTGGCTGCCCTCGGGTTTGCCTGCGCGCGATGCGGCCCAGCGGCGCACGTCGTCCTGGGGGCGACTGCCACGCTCGAATGCCGCGGCCGAGGTTTGCGGCACGGCGACGAGGTCGTCGCGGAAGTACCAGAGTGCCGTAGGCGACGTCGCACAGTCGCGGCAATTGCCGTCGACGATTCGATAGTCGGCGGCGGCGTCCAAGCCAAGGCGGCCTTCGGTCGCCGGCGCGACGAGTGGCGCGGCAAAGGCGGCCTGGCAGGCGCCGAGCAGCCAGGGCAGGCAGGTCCGCAATTTCATGCAGCGGGTCTCCTCGATGTTGAACTTGAACATGATCGATCAGGCGCTCTCTGCCATCTGCTTCAGGCGCACGTAGTCGGTCTTGCCGGAGCCCAGCAGCGGAATCGCTTCCACCGCCCGGATGACACGCGGCACGGCAAGCTCGGGGGCACCGTTCGCCTTCGCGGCAGCCAGCAACTGCTCGCGCGCAAGCGCCGGCGCGGTCGTGAACAACACCAACGCCTCGCCCTTGGCAGCATCCCCGCGCGTCGAGGCGGCGTGCGCGAAGCCGGGCGCCGCGGTGGTCGCAAGCTTCTCGACCACTTCGAGCGACACCATCTCGCCGGCGATCTTGGCGAAGCGCTTGAGCCGGCCGCGGATATGGACGAAGCCGTCCTCATCGAAGGTCACGATGTCACCCGTCGAATACCAGCCGTCGCCGACCGACTTGGGCGCCTGGATCACGCCCGGGTTGTCGAACAGGAAGTAGCCCTTCATCACGTTGGGGCCCTTGACGTGGAGCGCGCCGCCGCCTTCGATGCCGGGCACCGGCTCCAACTGCACCTCCATGCCGGGCACGAACTGCCCGACGCTGCCGACGCGGCAGGCCATCGGCACGTTGACCGCCACCACCGGCGCGCACTCGGTAACGCCGTAGCCCTCGAGAATGCGGATGCCGAACTTCTCGATCCACAGCTTGCGCACGTCCTCGGAGAGCTTCTCGGCGCCGGCGACGACGTAGCGCAGGCGGCCGAAGTCATAGGGGTGGGCGTATTTCCCGTAATTGCCGAGGAAGGTCGAAGTGCCGAACAGCACCGTGCAGTCGCGGTCGTAGACCAGCTCGGGCACGACGCGGTAGTGCAGCGGGCTCGGGTAGAGGAACACCTTGCAGCCGGACACCAGCGGCAGCATCACGCCGCAGGTAAGGCCGAAGGAGTGGAACAGCGGCAGCGCCATCATGAATTTGTCGAGCGGCGTGAAGTCGGCGATGGCGCGCACCTGGGCGACGTTGGACAGCACCGAGGCGTGCGAATGCACGACGCCCTTGGGTTTGCCTTCGGAGCCGGAGGTGAACAGCACGATGGCCGGATCGTCGGGCGACTGCGGCAGCGCTGCTCCGCGCGGGAACAGCAGATGCCAGAAGATCCAGAGCTTGTCGCCGAGTCCGAGTTGGGACTTCAGGTCTTCCAGGTAACGCACCCTGATACCGGCCAGCTGCTCGACGAGCTGGGTGAGCTTGGCCTTCTCGAGGAAGGCGCGCGAGGCGACGATCGTGCGGATGCCCGCCGCGGTGCAGGCGGCGCTCAGACCGTCGGCGCCGGCCGTGTAGTTGAGCAGCGCCGGCACGCGCTTGCCGGCCGTCAGCGCGAGCACCAGGCCGAGCGTGGGCGCGGCATTGGGCGTGAGCACGCCGACGACTTCACCGGGCGCCGTGAAGCGCGCCGTAAGCCGCTGCAGGCCGAGCGACATCTTGAGCAGCGAGCCGTAGGACTCCTCGACCAGGCGCACATCCTCGACCAGCTTGTATTGCGAACCGAAGGTTTCCTTGGCATCGAGGAAGGCGGCGAACAGCGTGCGCTGCGGCCTTGTGGCGACCAGCATGTCGAGCAGGATGCCGCGCATCAGTTCGCCGGCGCGGCGGCGGCGCAACTTGGCGGACGGCAGATCGGGCATCGGGATCGTGCGGCACGGGCGCACCGAGATGCTCACCTTCGGGAAGAACTTGCGCGGATAGACGCCGGCCAGGCGGCCGAAATAACTGCGCGAGGCGCCATCGATGCGCACGGGGACGACGGTCGCGCCTGTCTTCGCCGCCACGAACGCCGACCCGTCATACACCTTCATCAGCGAGCCGGTCTTGGTGATGCGGCCTTCGGGGAAGATGACGGCCGGCTGCCCGCTCTCCACCAGCCTGACGATCTGCTTCATCGCCAGCGGACTCGTCGAGTCCACCGCCAGGTGATTGACGAAGCGCAGCAGGAATCTGAACAGCGGACGATTCGCGATTTGCGTATGGACCACGAACACGGCGTCGACCGGCAGGAACAACCCGATCAGCAGGCCGTCGATGAACGATTCGTGATTGGCGACGATGAGGGTCTTCGGATTGTCGAACACGGCCAGATCGCCGCTGACCTCCACCCGGAACAGCGCTTTCATGACGAAGCGCAGGATTCCCTTGAGCATGATGCTTTCCCCGGCTGTTGTTATTGGATGCCGACCGCCGCCACCGAGCCGCGCGCCACGCAGCGCACCCGGCGATCCAGTGCGGCGACGATCAGCGCGGACGAGAGCGTGGCCAGCAGATGCTTGAGGGTGTGTCCCGTGACGCCAAGCAGGGCGGCGATCTGGTGGTCGCCGACTTCGGCCCCCTTGGCGGCGGCATAGAGTAACAGCGCCGCGCCGAAATACCAACGATCATATGGGCGAACGTCATATGACGATTGCCAAAGCGGGATCAGCACGAAGGGCAGGACCTGCAGCATCAGGTAGGGCCGCAGGTCGTCGTTGCCGGCGAGCGCGCCGAAGTACCACCAGGCGACGCTCGCCACGGCGAAGAGCGCAAGCAAGGCCGCCGGATTCGCGCTCGGCCGATCATGGGTGTCGCTCCAGGCGCCGGCGAGCAGCCCGGCGCAGGCCAGGGCTATGGGAAGGCGATCCCAGACGAGCCGCGCATCGTCGGGCGCCAGATGGTAGTACGCCGATCCGAAGGCGGTCAGCAGCAGGCCGATCAGGAACAGACGATAGCCTGCCCAGGCGCCGGCCATCGCAGGATGGGTCTGTTGCGGGGCAAGGCGGACGAAGCCCCACAGGGCGACGAGCAGGAAGCCGAGGTTGGAAGCGACGTCCGCGAAGTGGTCGACTCCGAATCGACCCGTCTGGTCGGCGAACTCATGGTAGTGACTCAATTGGTGGATCGGCCCGTGGCCGAGCGCGGCGCCCACAAGCAAGGCGGTAACGATCGTCGGGAGTTTTTCCTTGAAGTCGTTCATTGCGGTCTCCTGGCTGGATGTGGTGCGAGGATGGCCCCAATCGTCACGTCACGAAACCAAGACGAAAATTGGTGCGTGATCTAGAATCGCCAGTATCGTTTTTCGATACTTTTCATGAACGAGATCGACCGGATCGTCACCAGCGTCAAGCGCCATCTCAAGGCCCAGGGAATCAATTACCGGGACCTTGCGGCGCGGCTGGGCATTTCCGAGCCCAGCGTCAAGCGCATGTTCGCCGGCCGGCGCTTCACGCTCGACCGGCTCGTCGAGGTGGCGGGCGTCCTGGGTTTCACGCTGGCGGAACTGGCGCAGGAGGCATCCATCGGCGAAGGGCGAGTGCACACCCTCAGTGAGGCGCAGGAGCGCGAGCTGGTCTCCGACGACAAGCTGCTGCTGGTCGCGGTCTGCGTCCTCAACCATTGGTCGATCGGAGATATCACCCGGGTCTATGTCCTCACCGAGGCGGACGTGATCGGACGGCTCGCCAGGCTTGACCGCTTGCGCCTGATTCATCTCATGCCCGGCAATCGCATCCGGCTCAACGTCGCGCGCGACTTCGACTGGCTGCCGCGCGGCCCGATCCGCGCGTTCTTCCGTCAGAACGGAATGACCGATTTCCTGGCCAGCGGATTCGCCGGTATCGACGAAGTAATGGCGTTCTCGCATGGCATGCTGACCGAGGCGGCTATTGCCAAGGTCCAAGGGGAAATCCGCCGCCTGCGTCAGCGCTTTGCGGAACTGCATGAGGAGAGCCTGGCTGCCCCGCTGAACAAGCGCCGAGGCATCGGCCTGCTGTTGGCGATGCGCGAATGGGAATTGCGCGCCTTTACGGCTTACCGCCGCGCATAGCACGCAGTCCGCACATCGGCAAGCGAGAATAGCGACGAAGCCATGCACTCGTCGCGGTTGAAATGCGCGGCGTACTCACCTAGCATCGTCGCATGTCATACGTGTTCCACGTCCGCCCCCACCCGCTCGGCGTCGTCGTCGCGAAGCGGCCCGGAGTGCGCGGCGAACTTCTCCTGCCGGGGGAGACCTGTTGCGGCGTCGACTACGACCAGCTCGCCAGAATTGCCGCGACCACCGGCTACGTCGAAGTTCCGGAGCCCGCGTCGGCGGACTGCCCGCTCCATTGCGACGCCCTATCCAGATCCTTCTGAAGCCCCGTCACGGCACGGCCCTTGCAGCGGCCTAGGCCGCCATTCGCACGGGTACCAACATGAAATCCTCGCCCCCTCCGGGATGGGCATTCAATTCCGTCGCCGTATTCCGGGCATTGCGGCTCGGCGACATGCTCTGCGCCGTGCCGGCCTTGCGTGCCCTCCGGGCCGGGCTGCCGGAGGCGCGGATCACCCTGGTCGGCCTCCCCTGGGCCGCAGCCTTTGCGCGCCGCTTCGCGCGCTACGTCGACGACTTCATTGCCTTCCCGGGCGACGCGCGCTTGCCGGAGGAGCCGGTGCGTCGCGAGCGGCTGGCGCCGTTCTACCGTAGCATGCGGCTGCGCCGCTTCGCTCTTGCCATCCAGCTCCATGGCAACGGCGGCATCACGAACGGCATCGTGGCCGCGTTCGGCGCGGCAACCATGGCGGGATTCCGACCGGGGCCGGGCCGGCTGCCCGGCCGGTTTCTCCGATATCCCGAACGGGGCCAGGAGTCGCTGCGTCTTGCCCGCCTGGCCGAGTATCTCGGCATGCCGGAAGCCGACCCCCGCCTGGAGTTTCCGCTCGAGCGCGGCGACTACGAGGAACTGCATGCAAGCGGCCTTGCGGCGCGGCTGTCCGGGAGACCCTACGTCTGCGTACACCCGGGTGCCAGCAACGCGGACAAGCGCTGGCATCCGGAGGCCTTCGCCGCCGTCGGCGATCGCCTCGCCGAGGAGTTCGGCGTTTCCATCGTGCTGACGGGGTCGGCCGCGGAGCGCGACGTCGTGGCCCGCGTCGCGGCCGCCATGCGGCGCCCGGCGATCAAGGCCGCTTCCGCGATTTCCGTCGGCGCCCTGGCGGCCCTGATGAACGACGCGCGCCTGCTGGTCTGCAACGACACCGGCGTCTCGCACATCGCCGCCGGTCTCCGCCTGCCGAGCGTGGTCGTGTTCAGCAACTCCGACATCGAACGCTGGGCGCCGCTCGATCACCGCCTGCATGCCTGCGTCTGGAAGCCCGACACGCGGGACGCCTGGCTGGTGCTCGCCCATGCGCGCAGGCTGCTGCGCGATCACCCGAGCAGGTCCCGCGCCAGTTGAAGAACCCTCGAGACGGGAACCTCCGCCACAAAGCTGGGTTCGTGGGCGCAGCGCAACTCGAGGTTCTGGACGCCGCACTCGGGACAATTCACCCGCGTCGCAAGCGCGGCCCGGTGGACCTGCTGGCGCAAGGGCATCGATTCGAGCAGGTTGGTGAACCAGTAGATCCCCACCGCCGGCGTGCCGAGCGCGACGGCCAGGTGCAGCGGCCCGGTGTCGTTGGACACCACCAGCGCGGCGCGGTCCAGCAGGCCGCACAGCCCGCGCAATGACAGCCGGCCGGCAAGGTCGACGGCAGAGGCGTGCATTGCTGCCGCCACGTCGTGGACGAGGACGGCTTCGGTCGGCGTCCCGTTGATCGCGATGGTGGCGCCATCCCCCGCCAGCGCGTCGCCCACGGCCGCGAAACTGGCGGCCGGCCAGCGGCGACGCGGATCGGTCGCGCCGGGCTGCAGCACGACCAGCGGGCTATCGTGCAGTCCTCCGAGAATGTCCTCGGCCTCGTCGCGGTCGGCCTGCGTCGGCTTCAGTTCCGGCTCCAGCCGGTAGTCGGCAGCACCGATCGCAGCGGCGAGTTCAAGCAACTGCAGGCGGCGGTTCTGGAGCCCCGCATGCGGAATGGTGCGATCCAGCGGCGGCGCCCCCGTCGCCCGCAGGCCCGCGCAGAACCTGGCGCCGAGCGCCGCGACAAAAGGATTGGAATAGCGTCCCCCGCCAAAGGCCTGGATGGCGACGTCGATCTCCAATCCGCGCATCCGCGCGACAAAGCGTTCGCGAATTCCAACGTCGAACGGCGCATCGGCCGGCAGGCCGATGCCCGGCAGCGGCGGCATGGCCACGACGCTATCCGGGGGCCCGGGCCGCGCGGCCATGAAGACCGCCTGCCATGGCTGTCCGAGATAGAGGATCTCCGCGGCACGAAACCGGCGACGCAGCGCATGCAGCATCGGCAGGGTGAACAGGAAGTCGCCGAGCCGCGCGGGTCCCAGCACGGCGATGCGCCGCACATCCGCTGGAATCGATCTGCAGGGATTCATGCGGCAGGGAGGGGAAGCACCTTCGGCGCGTCGACCTCACGTCGCGCGATAGTCGTCGGCAATTCGAGGTGGTAGGCGCCGGACGGGATGATGCCGCAGCCGCCGAAGCGCGCCATGACTCGCAATTGCGCCAGCACGTCCTCGCCGCAATGCTCGGCCGGGAGCTCGCGCCAGAAGTCGAAGCCGCCCGAGGCGCGCAGCTTTGCGGCATCGAACAACACGCAGCCGCCGATCCAGGCCACGCGATAGAGCCGCGTCTGCCGCTTGCCGAGCGCCAGTCTGCGCTGCAGATGGAAGAGATTGGCGGCGCTGTGGAGATGGTGGCGGGCCCATGCCTCGCTATCCGGAGCCACGCGCTCCGGCCTCACCTCCGATTCCCAGAACTCGATGACCTGCTGGTGCGGCCGCTCGTCCCCCAGGAAGCTCAATCCGTGCAGCGCGCTGCCGACGAAGCCGCAGCGCTGGCGCCGGATGACGGCATGCAGGCGGCGCAGCAGGTCGGGCTCGGCGATGACATCGTCGTCGATGAACAGGCAGTAGGGCGCGCTGACCTGCGCAAGCAGGAAAGCGCGGTGCTCGGCCATGCCGCGCCGCGGAAGGTGATGGTGCATCTCGAGGCTGATGTCGCCAGCGCGCAGGTAGCGCAGCACTGCGGCGAGTTCCGGGGTCGCGGCACAGGCGCGCTCGGACTGGTCGGAGACCACGATGCGCATCGCCCGATGGGTCTGCGCACCGAGCGCCGTGAGCGTCACCGCCAGCGCGTGCGGCCGATCGCAGGTTGGCACCAGCACGTCGATCGCGCTCATGCCGAGGAGGCTCCGCCGCGACGGCCCAGATAGGGATTGAGCGCCGGATCGTTGTACATCTTGTACTGCCGGTAGACCTTGAAGTAGGCGCGGCCGAGCCCGGCCTCCTCAATCAGCCGGTCGAGGCAGCCGGCCAGATCGTCGCGCTGCGCGACCAGGCGGACAAGCTTGACGCCGCAGGCGGCGCGATGGCGAGGCGGCGCATCGGCGCGCAGAGCCTGCTCGCGCATGTGCAGAATCTTCAGCGCGAGGATGGACAGGCGGTCGATCATGGCGCCGGCCGTCTCGCTGCTCAGGCGCGCGTCCGGCCCGCCTCGGGCGGGCAACTCGGCCAGGATCGCCTCGTCGATCGCCTCGACGGCATCGTTGCGCGCCTGGTTGTAGCGATCGATGCGGCGCTTGCCGTCGGCGATGATTGCGTCGCCGACGTCCGTGCGGCGCGCCTTGTCCTCCTCGTCCCAGAGCAGGACGTTGCAGCGGTGGTTCGCCTCGATGCGCCGCCACAAAGTGGAGAGATCGGGCGGCGCCTGCCGCAGCCAGTCCGGATCGTCGAGCCACCGGTCATGGGCGGCAACCACCGCAGCCGCGCCTATCGGAGTCTGCATGGCTTTCGCTTGCTGGTTTCGCGATGGGCGTCATGTGCAATTCGCGTTCCCGCGGCGCCGGCTCCGCGCGGGGCAGATCCGCTGAAGGACTTACGCGGTGCGGGAAAACTCTTCCGGGAAATTCTTCCCCGCTGCGCGCGTCAGCTTGAGCACGGCGATTTCGGCCGGTACCCAGAAGCGGTGCGGCGTTCCCCAATAACCGGTACCGGCGCTGACGTACAACCACATGCGGCCCAGCCGCGCCAAGCCCCGATGGTAGCGGTGCGTCAGGCGCACCAGCAGGCTGAAGGGGAAGAACTGCCCCCCGTGCGTATGGCCCGACAGCTGGAGGTCGAAGCCCGCGGCCGCCGCGGCACCGGCCGCACCCGGACGATGCGCGAGCAGCAGCCGGAGATCCGCATCGGGTGCGCCGCGTGCCGCATTCTCGACCAGGGTTCCCCGCGGCAGGCCGAAGTCGCGTGCCGCGGGGTCGGCCACGCCGGCGACCAGGACGGCGGCGTGGCCGCGTCGCACCACCACATGCCGGCCGATCAGCGGAATGCACCCGAGGCCGGCCACGGCGGCGATCCAGCGCTCGCCGCCCCAGTAGTATTCATGGTTGCCGGTGACGTAGTAGACGCCGAGCGGCGCCGACAGCCCGGCCAGCGGAGCGATTTCCGCGCTCAGCCGTTCCGGATGGCCGTCGATGAGGTCCCCGGTGATCGCCACCATGTCCGCCTCAACGGACATCGCCCGGCGCACGACCCGCGCGACATAGCGACGGCGAATCGTGGGACCGACGTGGAGATCGCTCAGCTGCACGATGGTGAATCCTTCCAGATCCTCGTGCAGATCCTCGACGGGGACGTTCACCGTCCTAAGCACCGGGCCGCGCAGCGTCTGGGCGACGCCGATCGCCGTGACCAGCACTGCCGCGGCGAGTCCGCCGCGCAGGGCGTCCGGCAGCAGGCCAGGCGAAGGCCGCGCGGCATCGACGGCCAGGGCGACCGCATCGATGGGCAGCGAGAAGAGCACGAAAGTCGCCCAGACGCCGAAACAGGTCGAGCCCGCCCACGCCAGGCCGCGGAACCAGCGGGCATCGACGACGTCGGCATGGCGCCGGTAGAGGATCTGCCAGGCGAGCATCAGCCAGAACACCAGCAGCGTCGCGGCCCATGCCGACGACGGCGCACCGGGAAACAGGAGCTGAGCCTGCACGCCGGTGTAGAGCAGCAATGCGATGAGCAGGATGCGGAACACGGCAGCTTAGACCGCCGACGGAGCCGATTGCTGCATCGCCCCGTTGCATTAGGCGCCCGATGCCCCTAGCATTCCCACACGGTCTACCGGGGGAATGCCATGAAACCTGCGTTTGACAGGGCGGTGCTCGTCTTCTTCGCGGTCCTCGCCAAGCTGATGTTCCTGCTCTACAAGCTGCTCGCCTGGCCCCTGGTCCTGATCGCGCCGTTCACCATCTTCTGGCTCGCCTATCTGAGCGCCAATCGCTTTGCCGAGGCCGCCCTGGCACTCGGCGCACTCGCCGCGGCGAGCACGTACAGCCTCTATCGCTACGGCGGCCGCAGCCTGCCCGCCTCACCCGCCGATACATTGCCCGCGCGCATCGGCGATCGTTTCATCGCCTGGCTCGGTACCATCAAGTTCTTCACTTCACCGCTGTGCCTGGTGGAGGACCCCGGCTCCTACCGGATCAAGGGTTCCGACATCCGCGCCCTGGTGGACGGCGATGCGCCGCTGCTGCAGCCGGGCGATATCCTGCTGCGCGGTTACGACGGCTACCTCGACGGGGAACTGATTCGCCGCACCGGCGGCGCCGTAGGCGCCGGCCGCTACCTGTCGCACGCGGCGCTCTATCTCGGTCCGGTCGACGACGTACGCGACCGGCAGGTCGCCGCGCGGCGCCTGAAGGTGCGGGAAGCCGATGGCGGCTGGCGCCCCGCAACGCAATTCGAAATGGACCAGGTGCGCGACGATCCGAGCTTCTTCCAGCCGGGTCGGCAGATGGTCGTCCATGCCATGGCGAAGGGCGTGCATCTGGAGGACATCCTGACCTTCCTGCGCTGCGACTACCTGGTGGTGCTGCGGCTCCCCGACGAGATCGCGCTGAGCGAGGCGGACGCCGGCAACCGCCCCCTCGTGGCGCTGAAGAGCGATGCCGCCGCCATCGACGGCCGGCTGGCCCAGCGCGAACGCCTCACGCGCGCGGAAGTGTTCGTCTCCGCGCGCGACTCGGCGCTCGGGCGCGTCGGCACCGGCTACGACTTCCTGTTCGACAGCTGCCGCAGCTTCCACAAGTTCAGCTGCTCGGAATTCGTCTACTACTGCTACAAGAGCATGCACCGCTATCTCGGTCTGGCGCCGAAGGCGCATTCCTTCGCCGGGCTTTTCAAGCGCATCACCATCTCGCCGGCCGACGTCTATGCCGCCTGCGATCCGGGCGGAAAGCTGAGGCTCGTCTGGTCGAACGTGCCGCGCCAGGGCTAGGCGGTTAGAATAGCCGGCCGAGGGGAGCCACGCACACATGAAAGTCGACCTGCGCAAGATCTACCGCTTTGAAGCGATCGCCCATCCGGCCGGCACCGAACTGCCCACCGGCGGCGACATCTATTACGAGTGCACCGAGTGCGCGCACATCGTCAGTTCGGTGCCCCACGTCGTCTCCCATTGCGAATGCGGCAACCTCCACGGCAAGGGCGGCAAGGTCGACATCAAGGACCCGAGCAAGGTCAAGCCGGTCCGCGGCAAGTTGAAGTAACACCAAGGGCTGTAGATGGGCCCGCCCATCCCATCCTCCTCTCGCGGGGAGGCTTCTAGCTGGCTCGCTTCGCTCGATTGTGGCCAAGCGCGCTCGCACGTCGGTTTTCCATGAACAAGCTCAACCCGGCCCAGCGGGAGGCCGTACGCTATCTCGACGGCCCCCTGCTGGTGCTGGCCGGCGCCGGCAGCGGCAAGACCGGCGTCATCACGCGCAAGATCGCCTACCTGATCGAGGAGTGCGGCATCGCCCCGCACAAGATCGCCGCCATCACCTTCACCAACAAGGCGGCGAAGGAGATGCGCGAGCGCGCCGCGCGGCTGCTCGCCGGCAAGCCGGTCGAAGGCCTGACGATCTGCACCTTCCACGCGCTGGGCGCCAAGATGCTGCGGCAGGAGGCGCGGCACGCCGGCCTCAAACCCTCGTTCTCGATCCTCGACGCCGCCGACACCGGCGCGCTGTTCCAGGAACTGCTGAAGGACGCCGACAAGGCGCGCGTGCGGCTGATCCAGAACCGCATCTCGCTCTGGAAGAACGGACTGGTCGGGCCAGAGGACGCGGCGAAGATCGCGGAGGGCGACATCGAAGCGCAGGCCGCGCGTGTCTATGCCGACTACGACCGGACCCTGCATGCCTACCAGGCCGTCGACTTCGACGATCTGATCCGCCTGCCGGCGATGCTGCTCGAATCGAACCAGGAAGTGGCGCAGCGCTGGCGCAGCCGCATCTGGCACCTGCTGGTCGACGAGTACCAGGACACCAACCGCTGCCAGTACCGGCTGCTGCGCCTGCTCACCGAGCCGCGCGCTTCCTTCACCGCCGTGGGCGACGACGACCAGTCGATCTACGGCTGGCGCGGCGCCGACATCGAGAACCTCAAGCTGCTGCGCGCCGACTATCCGAACCTGCATGTCGTCAAGCTTGAGCAGAACTACCGCTCGACGACGCGCATCCTGACGGCCGCCAACAGCGTGATCGCGCGCAACCCGAAGCTGTTCGAGAAGCAGCTGTGGTCCGAGCGCGGCCAGGGCGAGGCGGTCCAGGCGATCGCCTGCCGCGACGACGAGCACGAGGCCGAGTGGGTGGTGAACAAGCTGCTCGCACACAAGTTCGAGCATCGCGCCAAGTGGTCGGACTACGCCATCCTCTATCGCGGCAACCATCAGGCGCGGGCCTTCGAGCAGCAGCTGCGCGCGCACAAGGCGCCCTACCTGCTGTCGGGCGGCCAGTCGTTCTTCGATCGCGGCGAGATCAAGGACGTGATGAGCTACTTGCGGCTACTCGCCAACGGCGACGACGATCCCGCCTTCATCCGCGCCGTCACCACGCCCAAGCGCGGTATCGGCGGCACCACGCTGGAGGCGCTCGGGCGCGCCGCCGGACGCCGCCACCTGAGCCTGTTCGCCGGCGCCCATGCGCCCGGCGTCGAGGCCGAGGTCAGCGCCAAGCAGCTGGCCGCCGTCAAGGAGTTCTGCGACTTCATCAACCGCATGGAATGGCGCGCGGCGCGCGAGCCGGCCGGACAGGTGCTGACCGACCTGCTGCGCGCGATCGGCTACGAGGCGTGGCTGTTCGAGACGCTCGATCCGCCGGCGGCGGAGGCGCGCTGGGGCAACGTCAAGGACTTCGTCGCCTGGCTGACGCAGAAGGGCGAGGAAGAGCAGAAGAACCTGCTCGAACTGACGCAGACGATCGCGCTCATCACCATGCTCGACAAGAACGAGCAGGATCAGGACGCCATCCAGCTTGCCACGCTGCATGCCGCCAAAGGCCTGGAGTTCCCGCATGTCTTCCTGGTCGGCGTGGAGGAGGGCATCCTGCCGCACCGCGAATCGGTCGACCTCGGCAACGTCGAGGAAGAGCGGCGGCTGATGTACGTCGGCATCACGCGCGCCCAATTCAGCCTGTTCGTCACCTACTGCGAGAAGCGAAAGCAGGGCCGCGAAGTCATGACGCGAGAACCGTCGCGCTTCATTGCCGAAATGGGCGACGAACTGAAAGTCGCGGGCAGGAACCGCGAGGCGGCCGCGGACGACAAGGATGCCGGCCGCGCCAAGCTGGCGCGCTTCAAGGAAATGCTGGCGAAGAAATAAAAACGGGGCGGCGCCTCCCGGCGCCGCCCCGTCGTCGGCCGCAGCCGGAGTTCCCGCTTACTTGATGTCGTGCCCGACCTGCTTGAACAGGTAGGCGATGGCATTCTTCACTTCGGCGTCGGTCATGTCGGCCATGCCGCCGCGCGCCGGCATGTTGCCGTGGCCGCGGATCACCGAAGCCGTCAGGGCATCGAGGCCCTTGGAGCCGCGCTGCGTCCACGCCGCCTTGTCGCTGAGCTTGGGCGCGCCGTTCTTGCCCGTCTCGTGGCACTTGAAGCACACCGAAGTCGCGATCTGCTCGCCGCTGCGCTCGTTGCCCGCGATCTTCTCGCCGGCCGCCGGGGCCTTGAAGTTGGCGCCCGACTGGTTGGCCATGAAGGCGATGGCGCGCGCCAGTTCCTCGTCGGTGGCGTCCGAGCCGCCCTTCGGCGGCATGGCGTTCTTGCCTGCCTTGGCCGACTTGACCAGGTTGTCGAGGCCGACGCCGATGCGCGGCGCCCAGGCGGCCTTGTCGCCGACCTTGGGCACATTGGGGGGCGTCGCCGTGCCCGGGCCGGTGCCATGGCAGGCATTGCAGAATTGCTTGAAAACCTCTTCGCCGCTGCGATTGCCGGCGGCGCCGGCTTGAGGCGCCGCGCCGACGACGTCGACGTGGGCAACGGGCTTGATGCGTTCGTTGACGGCAGCTTCGTCCGCTTCGGGACGGCTGCCCATGGCCATGGCGGCGCTCGACATCGCGAGGGCGGTCGTCACGGCGAGAGTCAGGGACTTGGTACGCAGCATGTTTTTTCCTCAGCCAAGATTGGCCATGATGTTGGGGCCGATAAACGAGGCAATTATAGCCAGTTTATGGACGCGGGAGGCCAAAAGCGCTATCCTTCCCAACCCTTTGCGCCCGTAGCTCAGCTGGATAGAGTACTGCCCTCCGAAGGCAGGGGTCGTGCGTTCGAATCGCGCCGGGCGCGCCAAATTACTTCCACCCCGTTCCGGGGGCGGTCACTTCCGATTCGGTGCTTCCTCGGCAGACGCGCGGCGATGAGCCGGCCGCCGATGGCCGTGCTCTGCCGCTCGGGCTAGAATCGTCGCTCTAGCCCCAAGCGCCGTGCGGCCCCTTTCCCGATATGGACTTTCGCATCCTCCCAGTCACCCCCTTTGCCCAGAACTGCACGCTGCTCTGGTGCGAGGAAACGCTCAAGGGCGCCATCGTGGATCCCGGCGGCGACGTGGACGCCATCGTCGCTGCCGCCGCCGAACTCGGCTTCAAGCCCGAGAAGATCCTGCTGACCCATGGCCACATCGACCATGCCGGCGCCACCGCCGAATTGGCGGCGCGGCTCGGCATCCCGATCGAAGGCCCGCAGCGCGAGGACGCCTTCTGGATCGACCAGCTGCCCAACCAGAGCCGCATGTTCGGCTTCCCGCACTGCCCGAGCTTCACGCCCGACCGCTGGCTCGAGGACGGCGACGAAGTGCGCGTGGGCAACGTCGTGCTCGAAGTGCTGCATACGCCGGGGCACACGCCGGGGCACATCTGCTTCTTCCACCGTGGATCCAAGCTGGCGCTCGTCGGCGACGTGCTGTTCGCCGGCTCGATCGGGCGTACCGATTTCCCGCGCGGCGACCACGATGCCTTGATCCGCTCCATCCGCCACAAACTGTGGCCACTCGGAGACGATGTCCGCTTCGTCTGCGGCCATGGCCCGATGTCGACCTTCGGCGAGGAGCGCGCCTCCAATCCCTTCGTCGCGGATGGCATCTGAGGTCGAGCGGGCCGGCCGCCGCGCGACCGCGCTCAAGGCGGCAGGCATCGCACTGGCCGTCGCGGCCTTCGTCGTTGCCGCCGTCATCGTCTTCGCGAACAGCCGGCTCTTCGCTGCCGCCGTGGAGGGGGAACTGGCCCGCGTGACGCTCGCGCAGACCGGCCGGACCCTGGCCTTCCGTGGCCCGCTCGAAGTCTTCTTCTGGCCGAACGCCGGATTCAGGGTCGGGCGGGTCTCGCTTTCCGAGCCGGGCGCCAAGCAGGAATTCGCGTCGCTCGAATCGGCGCGGCTGTCGGTGGCCGCCGCACCGCTGCTCCAGGGGCAAATCAGCATCGGGGAATGCATCATCGAGGGCTTGCAGGCGAGGATCGTCCGGCATCGCGATGGCAGCTTGAACATCGACGACCTGCTGCCGAGCGGAAAGTCCTCGGCGTCCGCCTACCGCATCGACCTCGCCGGTGCAAGCCTGAGCGGCGCGCGCATCGAATGGCTGGACGAGGCGGGCGGGGCACCGATCGCAGTCTCGGGAATCGACTTCGCGAGCGGCCGCCTGCTGGCCGACACCGGTGCCCGGACGCTTTCGGCCGACAAGCTCTCGCTCGGCGCCAGCGTAGGTGAATTGCGGGCGCGCGTGGAACTGGGGGGGGTGTCGGCGTCGCCGACGGCGCTCGCGGCCCAACGACTCCACACCGAAGCGCATTACCACGCCGGCGAAACCGGCGTCGACGCGACGCTCGAGGCGAAGCCCGCCGTCGATGCGCAGCGCGGTTCGCTTTCGCTCGACGACCTCGCGGGAAAGATCGACATCGCCCACGCGCGCCTGGCGCACCCGATTGCGCTGCCCCTGCGCGGCGCGCTGCACGCCGGTCCCGATGCCGCCGACGGCAAGCTGGCGGCTACCCTCGACGGCTCCACCGCGAAGCTGAGCTTTCGGTTCACCCGCACCAGGCCGCCGGCAGTGAACTTCGAGATGGATGTCGACCGCATCGACGCGGCTCGCTACCTCGCGCCCGAAGAAGACGGTGCCCCCACGCCGGCGGGCACCGCGTCATCGGCCAGCGTGGCCGGCCTCCCCGACATCGCCATCGATGGCGTCGCCCGCATCGGCGCACTCGCCTTCGGCGGCATCACCACGCGCAACCTGCGCCTGGAGGTCCACGGCCGCGGCGGCGCACTCGACCTGCGAACTGCGGCAGGGAAGTAATGAACTTGCGGCTGGGCATCGACCTCGGCGGCACCAAGATCGAAGTCGTCGCGCTCGGCGACGACGGCGGCGAACTGCTGCGGCGCCGCGTCGCGACGCCGCGGGGCGACTATGCGGCGACGGTCGCGGCCGTGGCGGAACTCGTCACCAGCGCCGAACGCGAGTTGGGCAGGCGCGGCAGCGTCGGGCTCGGCATCCCGGGCGCGGAATCGCAGGTCAGCGGCCTCGTCAAGAACGCGAACTCGACCTGGCTGATCGGCAAGCCGCTGCGGCAGGACCTCGAAGCCGCACTGAGCCGCGAAGTGCGCCTGGCGAACGACGCCAATTGTTTTGCCCTGTCCGAGGCTACCGACGGCGCGGCAGCCGGCCGGGAAGTGGTATTCGGCGTGATCCTCGGCACCGGCGTCGGCGGCGGCATCGTCGTGCATGGCCGGGTGCTGGAGGGCGCCAACGGCATTGCCGGGGAATGGGGACACAACCGATTGCCGGGCGACGAGCCGGACTGGCCGCCGTGCTATTGCGGCCGGCGCGGCTGCGTCGAGACCTTCCTGTCGGGTCCCGGCCTTGCGCGCGACCACGCCGCGCATGGCGGAGCGGCGCTGGCGCCGGAGGAAATCGTCGCAGGCGCCGCAGCCGATGCCGCCTGCGAAGCGACCCTGCGCCGTTACGAAGCGCGGCTGGCGCGCGCGCTCGCCGCGGTCATCAACATCCTCGATCCCGACGCCATCGTCCTGGGGGGCGGCCTTTCCAAGGTCAAGCGCCTCTATGAGCGCGTGCCGCAACTCTGGGGACCGCACGTTTTCTCCGACCACGTGGCGACGCGACTGCTGCAAAACCATCACGGCGACTCGTCCGGCGTACGCGGCGCCGCCTGGCTTTGGTGAAGCCGGCGCATCCCTGGCTGCGCGTGTTCCTGCCCTTCGCGGGCGGCTACTTCCTGTCCTACCTGCTGCGCAACGCCAACGCCGTCATCGCACCGGAACTGACGCGCGAGCTGGCCGCGTCCGCGGGCGACCTCGGCCTGCTGACCGCCGCCTACCTGCTTGCCTTCGGCGCCTTCCAGCTGCCGCTCGGCCTGCTGCTCGACCGCTACGGCCCGCGCCGCGTCGAAGCCGCGTTGCTGCTGGTGGCGGCGCTCGGCTGCGCGCTGTTCGCGGCGGGCCACAGCCTGCCGCAACTCGCGCTGGCCCGCGGGCTGGTCGGCCTCGGCGTCTCGGCCTGCCTGATGGGTTCTTTCAAGGCCTTCTCGCTCTGGTTCCCGGTCGAGCGCCAGGCCTCGCTCAACGCGGCGGTGATGGCCGCCGGCGGACTGGGTGCGGTGAGCGCGACCGCGCCGCTGGCCTGGGCCTTGCCGCTGGCCGGTTGGCGCGGCATCTTCGCCGCGCTGTCCGCGCTGTTCTGCCTCGCCGCACTGGCCATCCTGTCGGTACCCGAGCGTGCCTCGCCCGCCAGGCGCGAAAGCTTCGGCGCACAGCTGCGCGCCCTCGGCTCGATATTGAAGAGCCGCACCTATTGGCGCTACGCTCCGCAGACGGCGATGCTCTCCGGCGGCTTCATGGCCCTGCAGGGCCTCTGGGCGGGTCCCTGGCTGATGAACTTCAACGGCTATCCGCGCGAGGAGGCCGCCTTCCACCTGCTGCTCACCAGCATCGCGATGACGATCGGCTTCGTGTCGCTCGCCGCCTTCGTGACGCGCCTGGCGCGTGCCGGCATGCCGCCCGAGCGCCTGCTGACGAGCGGCATCGCCTGCGGCATCTTGGCGTTCGCCCTGATCGTCGGCGATGTTGGCGCGACGCATATCCTGTGGTTCGCCATGGGACTGGTGTTCTCGGTCACCAACCTGGCCTACGCCCTGCATGCCTCGCATTTCCCGCTGGCGCTGCAAGGCCGGGCGAACACGGCGCTGAACCTCGCGGCCTTCGTCGGCGCCTTCGGCGTGCAGTGGGGTATCGGGGCCATGCTCGATGCGCTGGGCGCCGAGGGACTCGGCACGCGGGAGGCCTACCGCGTCGCCTTCGGAATCCTGCTGGCCATGCAAGGACTGGCGTGGGGATGGTTCGTCGTCAGAACTCGAGCGGATCGACGTCGAGGTGCCAGCGCAGCTCGCGCGGCGCCTTGAGCGCGTACAGCCGCTCTGCCCACTCGGCAAGAAAGGCCTGCAGCGCCGGCCGGCTGTGCGACTCGACCAGCAGCTGGCCCCGCTCCAGGCTCATCAACCGCGACAACCGCATCGGCACCGGATCGTAGAGGGTCACCGGCGGACGCCCGGCCGGCGCCGCCAGCGGCTCGGCTTCGACGCGTGCGGCGGCGAGAAAGGCGAGCGACTGATCCATGCTCCTCGCTTCCGCGCGCAGCAGGCACTGGAAGGCGAAGGGCGGGAAGCCGGCCGATTCGCGCTCGGCCAGCTGCCGATGCGCGAAGCCCGCGTAGTCGTGTGCGGCCAGCGCGCGATAGAGCGGGTGATCGGGGTACTCGGTCTGGATCAGCACTTCGCCCGGCAATTCGGCCCGGCCGCTGCGGCCGCCGACCTGCATCAGCTGCGAGAACAGGCGTTCGGGGGCGCGGAAGTCCGCGGCGAACAGGGCGGCGTCGGCACCGACGACGCCCACCAGGGTCAGCCGGGGGAAGTCGTGGCCCTTCGCCAGCATCTGGGTGCCCACGAGGATGTCCGCCGCACCGTCATGAATCGCGGCGAGCAGTGCCTGCCATTTCTTCGGCGTGCTGGCCGAGTCGCGGTCGATGCGCAGCACGCGCGCTTCGGGGAATCGTTCCTGCAGGGCTGCCTCGAGGCGCTGAGTGCCCCGGCCGAAGGGCTGCACGTCCTGGTTGCCGCAATCGGGACAGCCGCCGGGAATGCGCGATTCCAGGCCGCAGTGGTGGCACCGCAGGCGCTTGTCGGCCAGATGCACGACGAGGTTGGCGGCGCAACGCGGGCAGCGCGAGACCCAGCCGCAGGAAGGGCAGGCGAGCACCGGCGCGTAGCCGCGGCGGTTGAGAAAAACCAGGCTTTGCTCGCCGCGCCCCAGGCGCTCGCCGATGGCCTCGAGCAGCCGCGACGACAGCCCGTCGCGCAGTTTCTCGCGGCGGGTATCGACGGTCGCGACGGCCGGCAGGGACTCGGCCACCGCACGGCGCCGGAGCTCGAGCAGGCGGTAGCGTCCCGTGCCGGCATGGTGGAAGCTCTCCAGCGCCGGCGTGGCGGAGCCCAGCACGATGGGTACGCCGAGCTGCTTGGCGCGGAAGGCGGCGACGTCGCGCGCCGAGTAGCGCAAGCCGTCCTGCTGCTTGAAGGAGGGATCATGTTCCTCGTCGACGACAATCAGCTGCAGCCGCGGGAGCGGCACGAATACCGATAGCCGCGTGCCGAGCACGATATCGGCACGCCCCTCGAAGCCGTCGAGGAAGCCGCGCGCGCGCGCCGCCTCCGGCATGCCGCTGTGCGCGGAAACGATATGGGCGTTGGGAAAGCGCTGCGCGACCCGCGCCTCGAGCTGCGGCGTCAACGCGATCTCGGGCACCAGCATCAGGGCCTGGCCGCCGCGAGCGAGGATGCCGGCGATCGCCCGCAGGTAGACCTCGGTCTTGCCGCTGCCCGTAACCCCATGAAGCAGGAAGACGCCGAAACCCCGGGCGCCGCCGATGGCGGCGACGGCGGCCGCCTGGTCCTCGAGCAGGGCCGGCCCCTCGGGCGCGGCAACCGGCTCGATCGGGGTTGTCTTGCGCGGCCGCGGCAGCTTGCCGCGGCGAAGCATCGGCGGCAGCGCGAAGGCGATCACTTGGCCGAGCGGATACTGGTAGTAGCGGGCGCAGAACTCGCACAGTGCGAGCCAATCGTCGGGCAGGGCCGGCATGTCGCGCAGGATTTCGACGACGGGCTTGAGCTTGTCGGCCGGCTGGTCGCTGGCGTCGGCGACCGCGACGATAAGCCCCAGCTTCTCGCCGCGGCCGAAGGGGACAAGGGCGCGGCGGCCGCGGTCGGCGGGCGTTGCGTCCGGCGCCCGGTAATCGAATAGCCGGGGGAGCGGCGCATCGAGCGCAACGCGGACAATCGTCATGGCGCGTCAGGCGCTTGCTGGCCGATTCTCGAATTCACCTTCCCTTGACTCCCTAATGCCTTGGTCCCTAAAGCTTTTCAGCTTTCCCACAAAAACTGTGGACAACTTTGTGAGTAACGTCAGGGCGACAGTCGCTAAATGGCCGTTAAGAAACAAATTGTTAATAAATGCACAACAATTGTGCTAATGAAATATCGTTTATTTTCAGCGCGTTATCGAAAATCTATTACTTACGTACGAGTGAACGGGGCTTGGAACCCGCACAACCGCGTTTCTGTGAATAAGTCAACTATTGGCGCCGATTTTCGGAAGCCCCGCCTGGCGGCCCTTGGCGGCCGCCAGACGCCCGAAAGTCAGCGCCCGTGCCGGTGTACGGCTTCGACCAGGGCGGAGACCCGCTCCGGCGGGGTATGCTGCGAGATGCCGTGGCCGAGGTTGAACACGTGGCCGGTTCCACCGCCGTAGCTGTCGAGAATGCGCCGGGCTTCCTTCTGCACAGACTCGTTCGACGCGAACAGCGCCATGGGATCCATGTTGCCCTGCAACGCGACCTTGTCGCCGACGCGCCGCCTCGCTTCGCCGATATCGGTGGTCCAGTCCAGACCGATGGCGTCGCAGCCGATGCCGGCGATCGCCTCGAGCCACTGGCCACCGCCCTTGGTGAACACGATGGACGGCACGCGCTCCCCGTCATGCTGCTTGGTGAGGTCCGCGACGATGCGCTCCATGTAAGCGAGCGAGAATTCGCGGTAGGCGTGAGCCGGCAAGGCGCCCCCCCAGGTGTCGAAGATCTGCACGGCCTGGGCGCCGGATTCGATCTGCGCGTTCAGGTAGTCGGTGACGGCGGTGGTCGTGACGTCGAGGATGCGGTGCAGCAGGTCGGGCCGGTCGAATAGCATGGTCTTGATGGTGCGGAAGTCGTCCGAACCGCCGCCTTCGACCATGTAGCAGGCAAGCGTGAAGGGGCTGCCGGAGAAGCCGATCAGCGGCACCGAGTCGGCCAGGGCGCGGCGGATCTCGGCGACCGCGTCCATCACGTAGCGGAGGTGGACGTTGGGATCGGGCGCCTGGAGGTCGCGAATCTCCCATTCGTCGCGCAGCGGGCGTTCGAACTTCGGTCCCTCGCCGTCGGCGAAGTAGAGTCCCAGACCCATGGCGTCCGGCACGGTCAGGATGTCCGAGAACAGGATCGCGGCATCCAGGCCATAGCGCGCGAGCGGCTGCAGCGTCACTTCGCAGGCGAGGCCGGGGTCCTTGCACAGGTTGAGGAAGCTGCCGGCGCGACGGCGCGTCTCGCAGTATTCGGGCAGGTAGCGGCCGGCCTGGCGCATGAGCCAGAGCGGCGTGTAGTCGACCGGTTCGCGCAGCAGGGCGCGCAGGAAATTGTCGTTCTTGGGGCGGGCCATCAGGCGCTCCGGTAGGGAAAGGCCACATTATCGCACCCCGGGTCGCCCCGCGGTCCCGGCGGCGGACCAAAGCGTGGCTCAGGCGTCCTCGGTGCCCGTCTTGGCGGCGCGCAGGCCGAGGTCCTTGAGCTTCCGATAGAGATGGGTTCGCTCGAGCCCGGTGCGCTCGGCCAGGCGCGTCATGGCGCCGCCTTCCCGCGCCAGGTGGAACTGAAAATACATGCGCTCGAAATATTCGCGCGCCTCGCGCAGCGGCATTTCCATAACCTCGGGCGGCAGCCCGGGCGGCAGGTTGGGATCCTGCGTGGCGCCGGGGAAAAGATGGCGGGTCACGTCCTCCGCGGCGATCTCCTCCTCCAGCGCGGCAAGCGCCAGGGATTTGACGGCGCTGCGCAGTTCGGCGTAGCCGCCGGGCCAGCTATGCTGGCGAAGCGCGTTTAGGGCCGAGGTGGACAACCGGCGCGACGGCACTTCACCCGCTTCGGTCAGCTGCAGCAGCAGATGGGCGGCGACGTCGGGGATTTCGTCCTTCAGCTGCGCCAGGGTGGGCAAGCCGACCCAGACGTCGAACAGGCGGCGCAGCGCCGCCTCTTCCCAACCGTGCGCCGCGAGCTCGGCCGGCTCCGCCACCGTCGCGGCGACCAGCCGCAGGCCGAATTTCTCCAGCCGTTCCATGGCGAAAACCAGGTTCTTCTGCTGCAGCCGCGTCAGGCGCGACAACTCCTCGCAATAGAGCACGCCGCCCGACGAGCCCTGCAGCGTCTCGAGCGACAGCGGGGTGGAATCGTGCGAGAGGTCGATCCATATCTTGCCCGGCGTATGCAGGGTACGCGCCGCGAGCTCGACGATGCCGCCCGGCGCTGTACGCAACAGCACCGCAGGATTCTTGGCCGCCACCTGCTCGAGCCGCTTCTTCAGGTCCTTGAGCGGCGCCGAACGCGGAAAGGCCGCGAGCGACAGGCCGCCGTTGCCCGGCTTGCGACCGACCTCGAGGCCGCGCTTGATCGCCGCCAGCAGGCGCTGCATGCCGATCGGCTTCTCGAGGAAGTCCAGGGCGCCGATCTTGGTGGCCTCGACCGCGGTGTCGATGGTGCCATGTCCGGACATCATGATGACCGGCATGGTCAGCTGTCCGTTGGCCGCCCATTCCTTCAGCAGCGTGATGCCGTCGGTGTCGGGCATCCAGATGTCGAGCAGGACGAGGTCGGGGCGGGCGTTTTCGCGCGCGTCGCGCGCGGCGGCCGCGTTTTCGGCTAGGGCGACGTCGTGGCCTTCGTCGCGCAGGATGTCCGAAAGGAGTTCGCGTATTCCGACTTCGTCGTCGACGACCAATATCTTTGGCATGGCTGAATATTAACGGAAGTTCGACAAATGCTTCACCCCGACGTGGCGAGCGGCAGCTTGATGGAAACGCTGGCGCCTCCTTCGGACAGGTTGCCCAGCCGGATTTCGCCGTGGTGCTCCTCGATCACTTTCTTGACGATCGCCAAGCCCAGGCCGGTGCCCTTGGCCTTCGTCGTCGCGTACGGCTCGAAGGCGCGCGAGAGCATCTGCGGCGCAAAGCCGGGACCGTTGTCGGCCACGACCAGCAAGGCGCGCATTTCTTCGCGCCGCGTCGCCACGGTGATCGCCGGCTCCGCGGGCGTCGCTTCACCGAGCGCTTCGCGCGCGTTCTTCACCAGGTTGTGGAGCACCTGGCGCATCTGGTTTGCGTCGGCCAGGACCGGGGGTAGCTCACTCGCCAAGTCGAAGACGATGCGCGCATCGCCGCTCGCATAGAGGTCGAGGACCTCGTGCACCAGCGCGTTGAGATCGATGGCGGCGAGTTCCGGCGGCGGCGTCTTGGCGTAGTCGCGGAAGTCGTTGACCATGTTCTTCATCGCCGCGACCTGGTTGACGATGGTCTGGGTCGAGCGCTGCAGCATGTCGCGCGCGGCGGCGTCGAGCTTGTCGGCAAGCTTGAGTTGCAGGCGCTCGGCCGACAGCTGGATCGGCGTCAGCGGGTTCTTGATCTCATGGGCCAGTCGCCGCGCCACTTCGCCCCAGGCCGCCGTCCGCTGCGCCGAGATGACGTGGGTGATGTCGTCGAACACGACCACGTAGCCGCCGCCGCCGGGCAGCACGGTGCCGCGCAGCAGAAGCATCTGGGGGGCGCCGTTCGGCTTGGTGAGTTCGAGCTGCTGCTGCCATTCGCCGCCCCGCTCGCGGAAGCCTTCCAGCACGGCCGCCGCAAGTTCGCGGTGCCGCGGCCAGTCGCCGAGCGCGAGCTCGTCCGTCCCGGCCAGGTCATCGGAGAGAATCGTCGCCGCGCCGCGGTTGGCGGCCCGCAGCCGGAAGTCGCCGTCGAAGGCAAGCACGCCCGCGGACAGGTTCGCCAGCACGCTCTCGAGGTAGGCGCTGGTCGCCTCCAGTTGGCTGCGATGGCGCTCGTTGTCGCGCCGCGCCTCGGCGAGCTGCTGCGTCATCTTGCTGAACGACTGCGTCAGGACGCCGAGTTCATCGTGGGTGGCGAGGCTTGCGCGCGGGGTGAAGTCGCCCGCGGCCACCGCTTGTGTGCCTTCCGCAAGGATCAGCAGCGGTCGCGCCAGCCGCTCGGCGAGGAAGAAGGCCAGGGCGACCGCGGCGAACAGCGCCAGCATCAGCGTGAAGGTGAGCGTCAGGGTGTAGATCCGCTTCAGGCCTTCCTTGCCGAGTTGCAGTTCCTGATAGTCGCGGTAGGTGGCGGCCACCGAGTCGGCGCTGCGGGCGATGGCGTCAGGGACGCGCTGCGTCAGCTGGAGCACCCGCGGCTCGTCGCCAAGCTCGAGTCCGTGCACCGGAACCAGCGCGCGCAGCACGAAGCCGGTCTCCACCTCGCCTTCGGCCGCCGCCACGCCGCGCCCGGCAAGCGCGAGGTGCAGCTGCGCCGGGCTGGGCACCGAGGGCAGCAGGCTGCCGACGTCGTTCGAACTGTTGGTCAGAACGCGGCCGGACGCAGTCATCAGCGTTGCGGTGCGCGCGCCCGCCTGCTCGCGCAGCCGGTTGAGCAGCGTCGGACTCTGCGAATCGCCGAGGTCGAGCGCCATGGCGCGTCCCTTGTCGATCAGCTCGCTTTGCAGGGTGTCGAGCACAGTGCGGCCGAGATTGAGCCCATCCTCCAGCGCACGGTCCACGCGCACGTCGAACCAGGAGTCGATGCTCTTGACGGCGAACTGCAGCGACACCGCGTACACCAGCGCCCCGGGCAGCACCGACATCATCGCGAGCATCACCAGCAGGCGCCACTTGAGGCGCGAGCCGAACACGCCGCCGCGATAGTCGCGCCAAAGCGAGCGCAGCTGCAGGCCGACCAGCGTCAACAGGGCGACGCCGGCGACGGCATTCACGCCGAGCAGCAGCGGATAGTTGCGCGCGAACAGCGCGGTGTTCGCGCTCGCCGTGGCCAGCAGAAACAGCAGAACGGCGGACAGCGCCGCGATCACCGCCAGGGCGATCTTCATTTGCCTTCCGGAACGGTGAACTGCCAGCGCAGCACTTTGGTGTCCACCTGCCATTCGCGGTTGGCCAACGCGTCCACTTGCAGGGGTTTCGGCAACTGGCTGCGGTCGAGAGACAGGCGCAGCGCGGCGTTGTACGCCTCGCCGGGCTTGAGCGCGGCCTTGTCGACAACCGGCAGTGCGGCGATGCGCGAAATGACGCGCAGCGCCTCCGCCAGGCTGTCGAAGCTCTGGTGCAGCGAGCCGAGCGAAAGCCGATACTGGCGCGTCAGCGCGTTGTAGGCGAGGCGATACTCGAGGCGGCGATCGGCGATGTGCTCGTTCGACCAGTACCAGCGTGCGCGGGTCAGGTCGAATTCGACGACGAAATAGAGCGGCAGTCCGCGCGCCACCGCTTCCTCAAGGCGGGCGCCGAGATCGATGGCGAACTCGGCGGAAAGCGCGTAGCCGTCCTCGGTGGGGACCAGCGCGGCACGCTGCGGCTCGATGCTGCCCGCCTGGACGGCGGCGGCGGCCAGCAGCAGCGCGGCCGCCAGCCAGGCGCTAAGCGCCCTTCTCCAGCCGGGCATAGAAGAAGCCGTCATGTTCCGCATTCGGCAGCAATTGCCATTCGTCGTGGTCGGTCGTCGGATCGGTCGGCAGGCGGCGCGCGTCGGGATGGCGGACGGCGAAGTCGGCGATCTGCCGCGCGTTTTCCTGTGGAAACACCGAACAGGTGCAGTAGAGCATTCTGCCACCGGGGGCCAGCACCTGCCACAGGGCATCCAGGATTTCCGCCTGGACGCGTGCGAAATTGGCGACATCGCCCGGCCGGCGCAGCCATTTGATGTCGGGATGCCGGCGCACCACCCCCGAACCGCTGCACGGAACGTCGGCCAGGATGCGGTCGAACGGCCGGCCGTCCCACCAATCCGCCAATTGCCGGCAGTCGGCCACCTTGACTTCGGCCACGAGGCCGAGCCGCGCCAGATTCTCGCCGATGCGCGCCGCCCGGGCCGTGTCGGCTTCCAGCGCGGTGAGCTCGATCTCGGCCGACTCGAGCATATGGCAGGTCTTGCCCCCGGGCGCTGCGCAGGCATCGAGCACGCGCAGTCCCGGACGCACGTCGAGCAGGCGCGCCGCCTGCTGCGCGCCCCAGTCCTGCACCGAGACGGCTCCGGCGGCGAAGCCCGGCAGCCGGTCCACCGGCACCGGCCGATCGAGCAGAAGGGCGGCTTCGTCGAGCGCGTGCGCCGCAATGCCCTCGCGGGCCAAGGCCTCGAGAAAGGCCGCGGCATCCGCGCGCCGGCGATTGACCCGCAGGCACATCGGCGGATGGCCGTTGTCCGCCTCGGCCACCGATCGCCAGTCCTGCGGATAGGCGGCTGCGATGCGATCGAGCCACCAGCGGGGATGCTGCCACCGCGCCACCTCGTCCGCAGCGGCCGCGGCCGACAGCTCATCGCGGCGGCGCAGGTAATTGCGCAGCACGCCGTTGACCAGGCCCTTGAACTTGCCGCCGGAAAGCGGCGTGGCGGCGCGTACCGCCTGGTCGACCGTCGTATGCGAGTCCTCGGGCCGCTCGTCCAGCCGGTGCAGCGCTGCCAGCAGCAGCCCGCGCACCACCTGCTGGGACAACGGCCGCGCCATCAGGCGGCCGAGCAGGAAATCGCCGAGGCCGTAGCGCCGCAGGGCCCCGTAGGCGAGGTTCTGGGCGGCGGCGCGCAGGGGACCGGCGAGCCGCTGCGCCGCGAGCGCCTCGTCGACGTTGCGTCCGCCGGCAACCGCCGCGATGGCCTGCGCCGCGGCCGCGAGGGCGGACGCCAGCGGGGCCGCAGTGTTCGTCTGCATCGGAGTCCGCGATCCGCCCGTCAGGGCATGATCTCGACGTATTCGTAGACTTCGGCGTCGACCAGCTCGCGCCGCAGCGGCACCGGCAGGCGCGCGTACCAGGCGTGCGGGTCGTGGCGGTCGATCTCGCGTCCGATGAATTTGAGCAGTTCGCAGATCGGTTCGACGACGTTGGCGCGATAGCGCGCGTCGTTCTTCACGTAGCCGAGATAGAGATTCTTCATGCAATTGCGCCGGCACCAGGAGAAGGCTTCGCAGCCTTCGCAGGGCATCGCCGGCTGCGGCTGCAGCGGGCTCTTCTTCAACCAGTTGCCCTGGATCTCGCCCATCTGCATCTCCGGCACGTACATCATGTCCGGGCACGGATAGATCCGGCCGTTCGGCATGACGTTGATGAGGTGAGTCGAAACGCGGCATTGCGTCAGGCCGGCATAAAGTTCCTGTGCGCGCGTCGGCAGCACCTTGTTGCGCACGATGCCCATCAGCGGGATCAGCGGATAGAGCTCGTCGGAGGAGGCGAAGAACCTCTCGATCAGCTTGGCCAGAACGACCTTGCGCTTGTCGATCGAATCGCCGGCGTACATCTCGTCGGCGACGAATTGCCAATAGAGGTAGTCGATGGCCTCGTGCGCCGTGGCCAACTCGTCCAGTTCTTCGAACGTCGTGTCCGGGTTGCCCCAGGTGACGCGCGCCGTGATGCTGCCGCCGACGCGCTCATGCACGTGGTTGAGGTTCTTGATGACCTGGCGCCAGATGCCGCGGCCGCGGTAGCCGTCGGTGATCTGCTCGCCGCCGTCGATGGACACCAGGATGTTGGAGAACTTCGCCAGCATCCAGTCGGGCAGATTGTCGAGCAGCGTGCCGTTGGTCTGCAGCTGGAAGCGGAACTCGGGGAAACGCTCCATCACCGCCTTCATCATCGGCACGTTGAGCGTGGGCTCTCCGCCGTAGAAGGTGACGTAGATCTCCTTGCCCGCGAGGTGCTTGTCGACGAAGGCCGCAAGCTGGTCGATGTCGTACTCGAGCTCGGTCTGCGAGCCGAGCACTTCGCCCACGCCCAGCGAACAATAGGTGCACTTGAGGTTGCACTTGAGCGTCGTCAGCAGCTGCAGCTCGACGCGTCCGCCGACGATCGGCGCGGGATCGGAAACCGCATCCCTGCGGATAAGGGATTGAATTTGCATGGGCGCGGAATGTACTACGCCCCCGCCCCCTGTCAAGCCGGAGAAGCCGCCGGCTTGACCGCGGTCAACCGCGCCGCATGGCGCGCAGGCGCGCGATGCGCTCCTCGGTCGGCGGATGGGTGGCGAACAGGCCCGCGAGGCCGCCGCCGGAAAGTGGGTTCATTATCATCATCTGCGCCGTCTCGGGATGCGCCTCGGCGCTCGGCATGGGAATGCCCCGCGCATAGGCGTCGATCTTGGCGAGCGCGTCGGCCAGCGCATCCGGATCGCGGGCCAACTCGGCGCCGCCGCGGTCGGCCTCGAATTCGCGTGCCCGCGAGATCGCCATCTGGATCAGCATGGCGGCAATGGGCGCCAGCAGCGCGACCAGGATCCCCGCGATCGGATTGGCCGGACGGCCCGACTCGTCGCGGCCGCCGAAGAACATGGCGAAGTTGGCCAATGCGGAAATCGCGCCGGCCATAGTGGCGGCGATGGTGGAGGTCAGGATGTCGCGATGCTTGACGTGCGCCAGCTCGTGGGCGAGGACCCCGCGCAGCTCGCGCGCCGAAAGCATCTGCAGAATGCCCGAGGTGGCGGCCACCGCGGCATGCTCGGGATTGCGCCCGGTGGCGAAGGCGTTTGGCTGGGCCTCGTCGATGATGTAGACGCGGGGCATCGGCAAGCCGTCGGCCTGCGCCAGGTCGCGCACGATGTTGTAGAGGTAGGGGCTGGACGTCTCGTCGACCTCCTGCGCGTTGTACATCGAGAGCACCATCTGGTCCGAGAACCAGTAGGCGAAGAAATTCATGCCGCCGCCGACCAGCAGCGCCATCAGCATGCCGGCCTTGCCGCCGATCATCGCGCCGATGAGGCCGAACAGGGCCACGATGGCCGCCATCAGGATCGTCGTCTTCATCCAGTTGCCGAACATGGGGAACCTCCCTCGGGGAAAGACCGCAAGCTTAGATGCGGCAATCGGGGCCGGAATTCAAGCGGACAGGCCGAACCGCTCGCCGGCGGCGACGGGGAAGCCCCGCAGGAATTCGCGTGCAGGCAGGCGCTTGCCGCCGGGCTTTTGCAAGTGGGTCAGCAGCAGCGCGCCCTCGCCGCAGGCGACAAGGACGCCCTCGGCGCCGCTTGCCAGCACCTCGCCCGGCGCACCTGCACCGGCCTCGGGGCGCGCGCCCCAGACCTTGACCGCCGTCCCGCGCAAGGTCGCCGCGGCGCCGGGGAAGGGATTGAACGCGCGCACCCGACGGGCGATCTCGGCCGCCGGCCTGCTCCAGTCGATCGCCGCCTCGGCCTTCTCGATCTTGTTGGCGTATGTGACGCCGGCCTCGGGCTGCGGAGTGGGCACCAACTGGGGCAATTGCCGAAGCGCCTCGACGATCAACCGGCCGCCCAGCGCGGCGAGCTTGTCGTGCAGCGTCGCGGCCGTATCGTCCTCGGCGATGGGCAAGGAGTCCTCGATCAGCATCGGGCCGGTATCCAGGCCGGCCTCCATGCGCATGATGGTGATGCCGGTCTGCGCATCGCCCGCCTCGATCGCGCGCTGGATGGGGGCAGCGCCGCGCCAGCGCGGCAGCAGCGACGCATGGATGTTGACGCAGCCAAGCTTCGGAATGTCCAGCACCGCCTGCGGCAGGATCAGCCCATAGGCGGCGACCACCAGCACGTCGGGCGCCGCAGCGATCAGCGGGGCATGGGTCGCCGGATCACGGAGGCGCTCAGGCTGCGCAACGGCGATGCCGCGCGCCTGCGCAAGCTGTTTGACGGGACTGGCCTGCAGCTGCATGCCGCGGCCCGATGGCCGATCCGGCTGAGTGAGCACCAGCGGCACATCGAACCCGGCGGCCAGGATCGCCTCGAGGGCGACCTTGGCGAATTCGGGGGTCCCGGCGAATGCGACGCGGCAGGTCACGCAGTGATTCGTGCTTGCTTGGCGAGTTTCGCCTTGATGCGGGACTGCTTGAGCCGCGACAGGTACTCGACGAACACCTTGCCGTCCAGGTGATCGATCTCGTGCTGCACGCAGACCGCCAGCAGGTCTTCGGCTTCGAACTCGAAAGGCTTGCCGTCGACGTTCAGCGCCCGCACCCTGACCTTCGCCGCACGGGTGACCGTGTCGTAGATGCCGGGCACCGAAAGGCAGCCCTCTTCGGCCTCCTTCTCGCCTTCACGCTCGAGAATCTCCGGATTGATGAGCGCCAGCAGGTCGTTCTTGTCCTCGGAAACGTCGATGACGACGATGCGCTTATGCACGTCGACCTGGGTGGCGGCGAGGCCGACGCCGGGTGCGGCGTACATCGTCTCGGCCATGTCGGCGACGAGCTTGCGGACGCCCGCGTCGACGGTCTCCACAGGGGACGCGATCTTGTGCAGGCGGGGATCGGGATAGCGCAATATGCGCAACAAGGCCATGAAAGTCAGCTTATATCGATTGATGCCAGACGGATTTGGGGGCAGAATCCACGAATCTTTCGGGAGATCAAACCCATGCGTCGCATTATATCTGCGCTGCTCGTCTGTTTTTCAACCACGCTTCTGGCACAGGACAAGCCGCTCGAGCTAGCACCCGACGCGCCGGACCGGCACATCGTGGTGCCCGGAGATACCCTCTGGGGCATCTCCTCGATGTTCCTCAAGGACCCCTATCGGTGGCCGGAAATCTGGCGCCTCAACAAGGAGGACATCAAGAATCCCCATCGCATCTACCCGGGCCAGGTAGTGATCCTCGACCGCAGCGGCGACCGCCCCCTGCTGAAGATCGGCAAGCTGGTCAAGGCCGAGCCGAAAGTGTACGTCGACCAGAAGAGCCAGGCGATTCCCGCCATCCCGCAAAAAGCGATCGAGCCCTTCCTGTCGCGCCCGCTCGTGGTCGACGAACATACGCTGGACGGCGCGGCGCGCATCGTCGCCTTCCGCGGCAATCGCATTACGGTGGGTGCCGGCGACGTGGTCTATGCGACGCAAGCCAAGGGCGACGTAAAGCAATGGCAGATCTTCCGTCCCGGCCAGCCGCTGCTGGACCCGGACGCGGTTGCCGAGGACAAGAAGGAGGTGCTTGGCTACGAGGCGGCCTACCTGGGCACTGCACGATTGGTGAAGGCCGGGGAGCCGGCCACGCTGGAAGTCACGACGGCGAAGGAGGAGATCGCCGCGAACGACTACCTCCTGCCCGCACCGCCCACCGACATCATGAGCTATGTGCCCCATGCGCCGGCGAAGCCGGTGTCGGGGAAGATCGTCAAGCTCTACGGCGGCGTCGGCGAGGGCGGCAAGCTCTCCATCGTCTCGATCTCGCGTGGCGCCCAGGACGGCCTGGAGCTCGGCAATGTCCTGGCCATCTACCGCAGCGGTCTTCCCGTATCGAATCTTTACGACGACAAACATGAAACCCATACGCTGCCGGAGGAGCGTTTCGGACTCGTGTTCGTTTTCCGCGTGTTCGATCGCATCTCCTATGGCCTGGTGATGGACGCCCCGCGGCCCGTGCGGGAAGGTGACACCGTCCGCAATCCGTAAGCCGGCCGCGGTAAAGTGGCTGACCGCGATCTCGCGGCCTGGCTGCGACTGACGCTGATTCCCGGCGTCGGCCCCGAAGGGCAGCGCCGGCTGCTCCGGGATTTCGGCCTGCCCGAGAACGTCTTTGCCGCCGGCGTTGGGGCGCTGCGCGCCAGCGTCGGCGACGCCGCCCCCACCGTAGCCGGCCATGACGCCGCCGCCGAAGTGGAAGCGGCGCTGGCCTGGGCAAGGCAGCCGGGCAACCGGGTCGTCACCCTCGCCGACCCGGACTATCCGCAGACCCTGCTGCACGCGGCCGATCCCCCGGTGCTGCTCTATGTAAAAGGCCGCGCCGAACTGCTCAACCAGCCTTCGCTGGCGATCGTCGGCGCTCGCTCGGCCACCCGCCAAGGCGAAGCCAACGCGCGGGCCTTCGCCGCGACGCTGTCGCAGGCCGGCCTCACCATCGTCAGCGGCCTGGCGCTCGGCATCGATGCAGCCGCCCATCGCGGCGCGCTCGAAGGCCCAGCGTCGACCGTAGCGGTGATCGGTACCGGCATCGACCGCATCTACCCTTCGGGCAATGCCGACCTCGCCCGGACGATTGCCGAGCAGGGCGCCATCGTCAGCGAATTCCCCCTCGGCATGCCGCCCCTGTCCGGCAATTTCCCCCGCCGCAATCGCATCATCGCGGGTCTCGCCCGCGGCTGCCTGGTGGTCGAGGCTGCAGAGCGCAGCGGTTCCCTCATCACCGCCCGGCTCGCAGCGGAATGCGGCAACGAGGTGTTCGCCATCCCCGGCTCCATCCACTCGCCGCTCTCCAAGGGCTGCCACAAGCTCATCAAGCAAGGGGCGAAGCTGGTGGACAACGCCGCGGACATTCTCGAGGAACTCAAGTGGGAGAACGCCGTCTCTCCCATCGGGCAAGGTACGCAGGAAGCCTCGCCGGCCCGGCCGGGCGCCGAGCTTCTCCAGGCGCTCGGCGGCGATCCGTGCGACATCGACACCCTTTGCGAGCGCACGGGAATGGCGGCCGACGCCGTCGTGACCGGGCTGCTGGCCCTGGAATTGGAAGGGCGGATCGCCGTATTGCCCGGCGGACGCTACCAGCGCGTCGTCTGACCCCGGCTTGCAATCCGCCGCCCGAGGCGCTTATGATGCCGCGCTCATCGACCGCCGTTGCACCGGCTCCCTTATGACCAAGCAGCTGATCATCGCCGAAAAGCCTTCCGTCGCCCAGGACATCGCGAAAGCGCTGGGCGGCTTCACGCGCCACGGCGACTACTTCGAGAGCGACGACTACGTGCTCTCGTCGGCGATCGGCCACCTGCTGGAGCTGGCGGTTCCCGAGGAATACGACGTCAAGCGGGGCAAATGGACGTTCACCCATTTGCCGATGATCCCGCCGCGCTTCACCCTCAACCCGATCGAGAAGACCGCCGACCGGCTCAAGGTGCTGACCAAGCTCATCAAGCGCAAGGATGTCGCCGGACTCGTGAATGCCTGCGACGCGGGACGCGAGGGCGAACTGATCTTCCGCTACGTCGTCCAGCACGTCTTCAACGGCAAGGAGACCAAGCCGGTCCGCCGTCTCTGGCTGCAGTCGATGACGGCGACCTCCATCCGCGATGGCTTCGCCCGCCTGCGCAGCGACCAGGAAATGCAGCCGCTCGCCGACGCCGCACGCTGCCGTTCCGAGGCCGACTGGCTGATCGGCATCAACGGCACGCGCGCCATGACGGCCTTCAATTCGAAGGAAGGCGGCTTCTACAAGACGCCCGTCGGCCGCGTGCAGACGCCGACGCTGGCCATCCTGGTCGAGCGGGAGAACCGCATCCGCGCCTTCAAGCCGCGCGACTACTGGGAAGTCGAAGCCGAGTTCGGCGCCATCGCCGGCACCTATCGCGGCAAGTGGTTCGACGAGAAGTTCAAGAAGTCGGACGACGAGCACGCCAAGGCCGACCGCCTGTGGGACAAGGCCAAGGCCGACGCCATCCGCCAGAAGTGCCTCGGCAAGCACGGCGTCGTCACGGACGAGAGCAAGCCCAAGACCGAGCTTTCGCCGGCGCTGTTCGACCTCACCTCGCTGCAGCGCGACGCCAACGGCCGCTTCGGCTTCTCGGCGCGCACCACGCTGTCGATCGCCCAGGCGCTGTACGAAAAGCACAAGGTCCTCACCTATCCGCGTACCGATGCGCGCTGCCTGCCCGAGGACTACCTCGGCCACGTCAAGGACACGCTGGAGGCGATGGCCGGCAGCGGCTACGAAGGCCTGGCGAAGAACATCCTGAAGAACGGCTGGGTGCATCCGAACAAGCGCATCTTCAACAACGCCAAGATCTCGGACCACTTCGCCATCATCCCGACCGGCGTCGAGCCCAAGCACCTGACGGATGCAGAGCAGAAGGTCTACGACCTGGTGACGCGCCGCTTCCTCGCGGTGTTCTACCCGGCCGCCGAATACAACATCACGACGCGCATCACGCGCGTCGAGGACGAAGCGTTCAAGACCGAGGGCAAGGTGCTGATCGTCCCGGGCTGGCTCACCGTCTACGGCAAGGCCGGCCAGGGCGATGAAGAGAATCCCAACCTGCCGCCGCTCGAGAAGAAAGAGCGCGTCTGGGCCAACGACGTCGAGGTCAAGGCCAACGAGACCCGTCCGCCGGCGCGCTTCAACGAAGCGACGCTGCTGTCCGCCATGGAAGGCGCGGGCAAGCTGGTCGAGGACGAGGAACTGCGCGAGGCGATGTCCGAGCGCGGCCTCGGCACGCCGGCGACGCGCGCCGCCACTATCGAAGGCCTGATCGCCGAGGAATACATCATCCGCAACGGCCGCGAACTGCAGCCGACGCCCAAGGCCTTCTCGCTGCTGTTCGCGCTCGAGCAGCTGCGCGTCGACGAGATCCGCTCGCCGGAGCTCACCGGCGAATGGGAATACAAGCTCAAGCAGATGGAGCAGGGCAAGCTCAAGCGCGACGAGTTCATGTCGCACATCACCGAGCAGACCCAGGTGATGGTCGAGCGCATCAAGCACGGCGAATTCGTCGACCCCGACTTCGGCACGCTGAAGACGCCGTGCCCCAAGTGCGGCGGCACCATCCACGAAACCTACAAGCACTTCAAGTGCGACAAGTGCGACTACAAGCTGTGGAAGATCGTCGCCGGCCGCCAATGGTCGACCGAGGAAATGGACGAGCTGCTGTCCAAGGGCCAGATCGGCCCGGTCCAGGGCTTCCGCAGCAAGATGGGCCGCAGCTTCGCCGCCATCGTCAAGCTCAACGCCGAACACGGGCCTGAATTCGACTTCGGCCAGGGCGGTGACGGCGATGGCGAGGAAGTCGATTTCAGCGGCCAGGAAAGCCTGGGCACCTGCCCGAAGTGCGGCGCCCGCGTGTTCGACCACGGCATGGCCTACGTCTGCGAAAAGGCCGTCGGCGCCGCCAAGACCTGCGATTTCCGCTCCGGCAAGGTGATCCTGCAGCAGGAGATCTCGCGCGCCGACATGCAGAAGCTGCTCGAGACCGGCAAGACGGCGCTGCTCAAGGGCTTCATCTCCAACCGCACCAAGAAGAAGTTCTCCGCCTACCTGGTGCGGGACACCTCGGGCAAGGTGGGCTTCGAGTTCGAGGCGCGCGCGCCGAAGGCACCCAAGGCCGGGGCGACGAAGGACGCCGCGGCCGCGGAGAAACCGGCTGCGAAGCCGGCCGCGAAGGCGGCCAAGGCGCCGGCCAAGACCGCTGCCAAGAAGACGGCTGCCAAGAAGGCCAAGTAGGTCCGCCATGTCGGCGCTGCCCGCGCCCGCGCAAGCCATCCTCGATTTCTGGTTCCTGCC